>JAUNHQ010000008.1 GCA_030535425.1 Pseudomonadota bacterium
GGCCGTCGTCATTTGAAATTGCATGCGCTTGAAGACATAGAAAACAAGCATTTGGTGGATTACTTACAATTGGCGCAAAAAGCAGCAGAATAAATGGAGCTGGCCGTAAATCGTTTCCATTGTTCTTGAAAGAATGCGGATTTCGCGAGTGCAGGCCATGCCAAATTCAGCGAAGTGCTGTACGCACACCCGAAATCCGTATCGCTCTGATGTCTTTTGATTACAGCTAATGCAACCACCAAGACGTACCTCAGAAGGAGTGCAAATCATGTCCCTGTTCAAAACCACCAGTTTGATTTCCGTCATTCACACCAGCGATTACGAACGGGCGCTGGCCTGGTACCAGCGCTGGCTGGGCCAGCCCGATGAAGTGCCGATGGAGGGCATGGCCGAGTGGCAGCTGATGCCCTCTGCCTGGCTGCAACTGGACAGCAGCGCGCCCGAGAAGGCCGGGCAATCGGCGGTGGCCCTTGGCGTGGACGACGTGGCCCGCTGCCGCGAGGCATGGCTGGCGGCGGGGGTGGTGGCCGGGGAGATCGCTGATTACGGCTTTGTCCAAGTCTGCGATGCGCACGACCCGGACGGCAACCGCGTGTCGCTGGTGCAAGTGAGCGCGTGAATCAAGCCACAAGCTGCCATGCCCCATGGGCAAATCGGGCTGGCAGCCGTCAATCAGCACGCTGCATGGCGGCGGCCCCGCGCTGGCGCCATGCCATGGTGTGAACAGGCTCTTCCTGGGGCGCCCTGTTACGCGTTGCCCGCGTCCAGCGGCACCATGCGCCCGTCGCCGCTCAAAAAGGCCAGGCGCACCACTTGGCCGGGATACACATGGGCCAGCGCGGCGCGGTAGCGGGCCAGTTGCGCCAGCAGTTGCGGGTCTTGCTCAGGGCGGGCGGCGCTTTTGTAGTCCAGCACCCACCAGCTTTCCGGCCCGTGCGCGCCAGCGCGGCGGCGCACCAGGCGGTCGATGCGCAGGCGCTGGCCCTGGTGGGTCAGCTCCACTTCGTTGAAGGCTTGCAGCACTTCACTGTCTGACCAGGCCCAGGCGGCCTGGCCGGTGAAGATGCGCCGCGCCAGGGCTTCGGCGCGCTGGGCCTGCTCGGCCGTGACGGCGAAGCGGCGCATGGCCTGGGCCAGCCGCTCAGGGCGCCAGCCTTCGGGCGTGTCGCCCGCGTGCTCCAGCAGCCAGTGCATGGCCTCGCCCAGGCGGCTGGCGTCGGTGGCGGGCTGCGCAGCCGCATGGCCTGATGCTTCTGTTTTGATAGCTACTCGCACGCTCTGGGCGCGCGCAAACGGCCTTTTTGGCTCTTCTTTTGTGGCTTCTTTTGTGTCTTCTTCCCGCGCTTGCTCTCCGGCAGGCGTTGCAGACCAACCGGGCAATGCGGGCAAGGCAAAGTGCCCGGCCTGGGGGGCCTGGGCCAGTGCGTTGGCTGTGGGCGCGGGCAGCGTGTCGGCCAGGGTTTCGATGCGCTGCCACCAGCTGCTGGCGGGCTGGGCGTGGGGGGTGATGCCGGAGAGCACGAGTTGCTGGCGCGCGCGGGTCATGGCCACGTACAGGGCGTTGAGTTCTTCGCGCGCGCTGGCCTCGGCCTCTTGCGCGGCCAGATCGGCCAGGCTGGGCGGGGGGGCAGATTCGCTGGCGATGAAGGCCAGGCGTGTGGGGGCGGCGGCCTGGCCGGGCCAGTCGATGAGCACGCTGGCGCCGCCGCGGCGCGGGGGGGCGCTGGCGGCGTCCAGCAGCAGCACTTCGTCGGCTTCCAGCCCCTTGGCGCCATGCACGGTGAGCAGTTGCACCGCGCCTTGCACGGCGTGGCGCGGGGCGGCCAGGCGCTGGCGGCGCAGGGCGCGCACCCACTGGTAGGCGGTGAGAAAGCGCCCGCCTTGCACGTGCAGGGCCGCGCCCAGCAGGGCGCGCAGCTGTTGCACGACGTGGCCGCGCTCGGGCGCGGGGGCGGCGGCGGCAAAGCGGGCCAGCACGTCGCGCCGGGTGTACAGGGCTTGCAGCGCATCGTGCGGCGGCAGGGTGAGCAAGCTGTGCTGGATGTGCATCAATTCGGCGTGCAGCGCTTGTGCATCGTGTGCGGGCAGCTGTGTTTTTGAAAGCACGTCCAGCCAGGCGGGGCGCTCGGGGCGGGCCATGCCGGGGGCGGCATCGGCCTGTGCTTGTTCGTGGGCTTGTTCGTGGGCCTGCACGGCCAGGGCGATGCGGGTGAGATCCTCATCGCCCAAGCCGAACAGGGGCGACTTGAGCGCCTGGGCCAGGGCCAGATCGTGCCCGGGGGAGATGAGCGCATCGACCAGGGCCAGCACGTCTTGCACGGCGGGCAGCTCGCCCAGCAGCAGTTTTTCGGGCTGATCGGCGGGCAGGCCCAAAGCGCGCAGGGCCGCTTGCATTTCGCCCAAAGGCTCGCGCTTGCGGGCCAGCACCATCAGCCGCGCAGGTGGCACGCCAGCGGCCACGCGCGCGGCCAGCCACTGGGCGGCCTGGCGGCATTCCTGGGCGCGCAGGCTGTCTTCGAGCAGCTCGCGCGGCTCGGTCAGGCTGTCGCGCCAGGCGGGGCTTTCTGGGTCGGGCGCGTCGGCTTTGCTGGCGCGGGGGGGGCGCGCAATCAGCGGCAGCGCGGCCACCTGGCCGGGGGTGGCCGATTCGGTGGTGTGGGCGCGAAAGCCGCTGAACTGGCCCGCGTCTTGCGCCGCGCCCATGACGGCGTTGACAGCGGCCAGCACCTGGGGGCTGTTGCGGCGGGTGTGGTCGCAGGCCAGGCGGTCGCCTTGCAGGGCCTGGACGATGAAGTCTTGCGCGGCCTCGAACACGCGCGGGTCGGCCCGGCGAAAGCGGTAGATGCTTTGCTTGGGATCGCCCACGATGAAGACGCTGGGCGCGCCCGCGCCGCCGCCCGCACCGGCGTAGCCAGACAGCCAGGCGTGCAGCGCCTGCCATTGCAGCGGGTTGGTGTCCTGAAATTCGTCAATCATCAAGTGGCGCACGCGCGCGTCCAGCCGCTCTTGCACCCAGCCGCTTAAAAAAGGATCGGACAGCAGGGTGAGCGCGGCGCGTTCGATGTCGTTCATGTCCACCCAGCCGCGCTCGCGCTTGAGCTGCGAAAACTCGTCGATCAGCGGGCGCGTGAGGCGGGCCATGCGCTGGTGGTGATTGCGCGCGGCTTGCTGGCGCTGGGCCTGGCGGACGGCCTCGGCCTCGGCCTGGGCGGCTTTGACCACTTCCATCGCTGCGCTTTGTTCTTTGGCCTTGCTGAAAGCGCGGGGCGTTCCGGTGCCGTTTTCGGTAAACAAGGCGCAGAGCACTTTTTGCCAGTCGTTGCTGTCCAGCGCCTGGCGCAAATCGTCGCCCTTGGCGGCAAAGCTGCGGGACATGCCGCCCAGCGCGCGGGCGGCGTCGGCCAGCAACTGCCGCCCCGCTTCGCGCTGCAGCAGCCAGTCGGGCGGCTGGGCCACGCCGGCCATGCGGGGGTAATACGCGTCAAAGGCGGGCACGGCCTCGTCCACATGGCCGGCGGCGTCGGCCAGGGCAAATTCCACGCGCTTGGCCAGCGCGCCTTGCAGCGCCTCGTGCGCGCGGTGGCGGCCCAAATCGGCCACCAGGGCCGCGTAGTCGGCCGTCAGGCCCGCATCGGCGGCCACGCGGCGTAGGTAGCGGCGCCACACCTCGGCCACGGCGTCGGCGTCGTCTTCCAGCAGCTCGTACACCGAAGGCAGGCCCAGGCTTTGCAGCACTTGCAGCGGCGCGTTGCGCAGCAAGGCGGCAAACCAGCTGTGAAAAGTGCGTATCTGCACCGGCCGGCCCACGGCCAGCAGGGCCGGGTAGGCCTTGTGCAGCGCCGCGCGCAACTGGCGCGCCTGCTCGGGCGGCATGCCGCGCTCCAGCAAGGCTTGCTCGCAGTCTTGCAGGCTGCCCCGGGCAAACGTGGCCAGCCACTCTTGCAGGCGCTGGCGCATTTCGCCTGCGGCTTTTTTGGTGAAGGTGATGGCCAGAATCTCCTGCGGCTCGGCCCCTTCGATCAGCGCCCGCAGCATGCGCGAGACCAGCATCCAGGTCTTGCCCGCGCCGGCGCAGGCTTGCACGGCCACGCTGCGGCGCGGGTCGCACGCCACGGCGTAAAAGGCCTCGCGCGTGCAGGGCTGGCCGTTGTGTTCGTAGGCGGGGGGAGTGGTGGGGGTGGGCGTGTTGGTCATACGTCCGCTGCTCTTGTGCGGTGCTGGACACGAAGGTTGGTCAAACAGGGCCGGGACATCTGCGTCATGCCGCCCACCAGTCTTTGCGGCACAGCCCGCGCGCGTCGCACCAGCCGCACACGCTGCCTTCGCCCAGCGCGGGCAGGGGAGCGCCTTGGGCAATGCGGGCCATGTCGTGGGCCATGCCTTCGTACAGCTGCGCGGCCAGGGCGGGCAAGTCGGGCAGCTCGTGCAGGCTGGGGGTTTCGCGCTCGGCCAGGTTCAGGTAGGCGGCGCGGGGCTGCTCGCCGCCGGCCAGCAGGGCGTAAAAGGGCAGTTGGGTGTCTTCGTTGCCGGCTTTGACGCGGTCTTTGGTTTTGCTCAGGGATTCGGTTTTGTAGTCCAGCAGCAGGGCCGTGCCGCCCGGCAGGCGGTCGATGCGGTCGATCTGGCCGCGCAGGGTGAGACTGCCGCGCTGTTCGCGGCAGGTTTTTTCTGCGGCTTCAAACACGGCGCCGCTGGCTTCGTGGTCGGCCAGCCATTTCAGGTAGGCATCGCGCAGGGGGGGCCAGGCCACGGCAAAGGGCATGAATTCGCCCGGCTCGTCGGCCAGGCCCAGGGCCTGGGTGGCGTGCTCGGCGGCGTTTTGCATCAGGGCGTGGCGGTCGGCATCCGGGCTTTGCTGCAAGGCGGTGTGAAAGGCGTGCAGCACGGCGTGCAGCCAGTTGCCCCAGTCGCGTTTGTCGATGTCCACGTCCAGCTCGCCTTCGGCCGACAGGCCGAGCTGGCGCAGGGCGAAAAAGCGGTAGGGGCAGGCGCGCAGCATGTCGTAGCCGCTGGCCGACAAGGGCTGGGCGGGCAGCGCACTGCCAACGGGGGCGGGGCGGTTGGTGGGGGCGGTGGGCACGGTGCGCGGCGGGCGCGGGTCGCCAGCGGGGGCGGCGGGCAGGGCGCCATCCAGCTGCATGGCCTGCACCAGGGGCGAGGGCAGCAGGTGTTCACCGCTGTCGTCGCTGGCGCGCCAGAGCAGATCGACGTGCGGCACGCACAGCGCCGTGCGCCAGGCGGCCAGCTGGGCCAGGCGCAGGGTGTCGCGCGAGGGCAGGCGCAGGGCCTGGCGCTGGGCGCTGCTCCAGGGGCCGGCCGGCTCGGGGGCGGCGGGCAGGCGCTGCTCATCCGCGCCGGGCAGCACCAGGGCGGCAAAGGGGCGGCCCAGCAGCTGGGCCAGGGGCAAGATGGTGACGGGCGCGTCGGGTGTGTGCGGGGGGCGAAAGCTGGCGGCTTCCAGCGTGTCGGTGAACCAGCGGGTGTATTCGCCCAGGCGCATGCGGCGCTGCGCGGCAGGCCATTGGCGCCAGCGGGCCAGGGCGGCTTCGTCCAGGCCCAGGGCGGCAATCAGGGCCTGGCCCGCCGCGTCGGCCGCCAGCAGCGGCCACAGGCCCGCGCCTTCGGCCAGGGCGCGGGTGGCGGCCAGCCAGTCGCACAGGGGTCGGGATTCGCGGCGCGGTTCGGCCAGGGGGGTGCGCAAGGCTTCGACCTGCGCGGTCAGCGTCTGGCCGTGGGTGAGCTGGGCGGCCTGGGCCCAGCCGCGCACCGCGTCGCGGCGCAAGCGGCGTTCCAGCCGGCTCACGGCCGGGGGGGCGAAGGCGGGGCTGAGCTTGAGGGCATCCAGCACCTCGTCGGTGCTGGCGTGGGGGGCGCAGGCGTGCAGCCACGCGGCCAGGCTGGCAGCGGCGTGGGTGGTGGAAAGCCGCCAGCCCGTTTCGTCGTGCAAGGGCACGCCCTGCGCGGCCAGCAGGGCGCTGATGCGGCGGGTGAGCACGCGGTCGCCCGCCACCAGGGCCACGGGGGCGCGGCCTTCGGCCAGGTGGCGCAGCACGCAGGCGGCGGCGCGTTCGGCTTCGTCTTCGCCGTCGGCGCAGGTGTGGGGGCGCACCTGGCCCGTGGGCAGGGCGGGCAGGTCCCAGGCCAGCAGCACGGTTTGCTCAAAAAAATGCTCGGCCAGCGTGGCCACCAGGGGGTCGGGCTGGTGGCCTTGCACGACGATCAGGGCGTCCAGCGACTGGGCGATGCGCGGGGCAAACAGCACGTCGGTGGCGTAGTCGCTGTTTTCGGCCCAGGCCAGGGCGATGCGGCCTAAGGCGGCTTCCAGCGCCAGCGGGCCGTCGCTGACGGCGGGCAGCGCCGCGCGCGCCTGCGCAGCCCAGTCGGGGCGCTGCGCCGGCGGCACGCTGGCGGCCAGTTGCCCCAGTGGCGTGGCCTGCTCCAGCAGCGGCCCAGCCAACAGGGCGCGCTGCGCGCCCAGGCCCGCGCCTTCCAGCAGCGAGGCGGCGGTGAGCAAGTCGCGCCCGTGGTCAAAGCTCAGGTCGTTCGGCCCCGGCTCAAACCAGCCCACCCGGGCCGCCCAGGTGTGCGTGGTTTCAAAGCGGGGGGCAAAGCCGTTGGGAAACTGCTGCGCCCACAGGCGCGCGGCCAGCGGCAGCAGTTGCGCATAGGGCAGCAGCACCACGCTGCGGGCGGGGTGCGCGGCCAGATCGTGCAACTGCGCCTGCACCTGGGCCAGCAGCGCATGCCAGGCGGCCAGTACGGCGGGAGCGGCGGCAGCGGCAGGGACGGCGTCGGGGTTATCGTTTTCAGCTATCACGGTCATAGCAAGCGGGCTTGCCGCCACAAGGAAGCGGGTGGGGGGGTTTCTGTCACAATCTTGGCACTTTAGCGGCTCATCCCCTTGGCAAAGGGGATTGCTTTTTTGAAAAAGGAAAGGCTTTTTCCCATGGCCAGCGATTTGATCAAACACGTGAGCGACAGCTCTTTTGAAACCGACGTTCTGCAATCGGACAAACCGGTGCTGGTGGATTTCTGGGCCGAGTGGTGCGGCCCTTGCAAGGCCATTGCCCCCGCGCTGGACGAGCTGGCCGCCATTTACGACGGCAAGGTGCAGGTGGTCAAGGTCAACGTCGATGAAAACCGCACCGTGCCGGCCAAACTGGGTATTCGCGGCATCCCCACGCTGATGGTGTTCAAGAACGGGCAACTGGCCGCCACCAAGGTGGGGGCGCTGACCAAGGCGCAGCTGGCGCAGTTCATTGAGCAGCACATGTAAGTCATTTCTCCCCCTTTTGCTCCGTGGCGCACCATCAAAGGCTGGGTGAAGGGCTGGGTGGGGGAGAGCATCTCCAGGCCGCTTTCACCAAGGCCTGCTGAGGAAATAAACAGCACAGCCCAAGCCACATCCGAAATCAGGGCGTGAAAGCGCGGGCATAAGCACCGTCAAAAGCGTCCTTTTCCTGACCGTTCGCCAAGTCGCCAGGCTTTTCTGGCTTAGGACCCCGTGGCCTGCCAAGCCAGTCACTGGCCTTCAGCCGGGAGGAAAAAGCCCAGCAGCAAGCCGTAAAGCCTGCACCAAGTCCAGTCACACCAGTGGCCAGGGGTTTTCCCCTGGCCATTGGTGGTGCCCCCTTGGAAAAGAGCGTGCCAGCGCCTCAAGGGAAAACCAGCCTCACATCCCCGTCCAGCGCAGGCCGACATAGAACGTGCGCCCCGGCGTGGCGTAACCGTGCGCCAGTTGGTAGGCCTTGTCGCCCACGTTGTCGATGCGCGCCAGCAGCTGCCACTGGCGGGCAAGGGTGGTGCTGGCGTACAGGTTGACCAGGCCGTAGCCGCCCAGGCGGCGGGTGTTGGCGGCGTTGTCCCAGCGGTGGCTGCTGGCCTGCCATTCGGCGCCCAGCGTCCAGGCCAGGCTGCCGGTGTGCACGCGGGTGTCGGCGGCCAGTTTCAGCATGCGCTGGGCGCGGCGGGCCAGCAACTTGCCGGTGTCCAGGTTTCTGGGGTCTTGCCAGTCCAGCGAGCCGCTCAAGTTGACCTGGCCCAGCCGCGTGCCGCCGCTGATGGTGACACCCTGGTAGCGCGCGCGGCCGGTGTTTTCATAGCAGCCAAAGCTTGATGCGCACGCGCCCGCCGCGCCAAAGCTGATGAGGTCGCGCACGCGGTTGCGGTAGAGGGTGACGCTGGCGTGCGAGCCGCCTTGCGCCCAGTGCAGGCCCAGCTCCATGTTGCGGCCTTTTTCGGGGGTGAGCTGCGGCTGCCCGTATTCGCTGAAGCGCTGGTACAGCGTGGGCACGCGAAAAGCCGTGCCCACCGCGCCGCTGATGCGCCAGCCGGGCGCAAAGGCATAGCCATAGGTCAGCCCGCCCGTGGTCTGGCCGCCGAATTCGCTGTCGCGGTCGTGCCGCAGGTTGACTTGCAGCGTGTGCGGCCCGGCGCTCAAGCCATAGCCCAGGGCCAGCGCGTTCTGGTGGCGGCTGCGGTCGATGGGGTCGTTGACCAGCGCGTCCTCGCGCCGCTCCAGCGCCGCCGTCAGCAGGTGCGGGCCCTGGCGCCATTCGTTGTGCAGCAGGTAATTGCGCAGCGTGGTGCGGGTCAGGTAGGGCGAGGGGTCGGTTTCATAACGCTGGCGCGACTGGCTGACCGACAGGCGCGTGCTGTAGGCCCGGCTCCACTGGGCCGCCCAGGTGGCGCCCAGGGTGGACAGGCGGTTGTGGGCATGGTCGTCGCTGCTGGAGTTGAAGGCGTCGTACTGCGCGTCCATGTCGGTGTGGGTGCCGCTCACATCCAGCCGGTGCGCGCCGTTGATTTGCCAGCCCAGGCGGCCGCTGGCGGCGCTTTGGCGGTAGCCGTCGCAGTCGTGCGGGCCATCGGCAGGCTTGGCGTCAAAGCCCTGGCTCACGTCGCGCTCGGCCCCCAAGGCGTAGTCCACCGCGCCGCTTTGGCCCGAAAAACCCGCCTGAAGTCGCCCGGTGCGGCGGTTGCCCGCACCCACCCCCACGTAAGGGGTGAAAGCGCCCTCGCCTTTTTTGGTAAAGATCTGGATCACCCCCGCCACGGCGTCAGAGCCATACACGGCAGCGGCTGCGCCGCGCACGATCTCAATACGCTCCACCTGCCCCAGGGCCATGGCCTCCCAGGGCGCGCCGCCGGTCGATTGCGTGTCCACGCGCACACCGTCGATGTACACCGCCGTAAAGCGCGTCTCGGCCCCGCGCAAAAACACGCTGGTGGCCGTGCCCGGCCCGCCGTTGCGCGACAGCGCCAGCCCCGGCTGGCGTTGCAGCACGTCGGCAATGGTGACGGCGCCGCTTTGGCGAATCTGCTGCTCGTCAATCAGCGTCACATCGGCCAGCACATCGGTCAGCGGCTGGGCCACGCGCGTGGCCGTCACCACCGTGTCGCTCAAGGTCGCCGCCGGCTCAGGGGCCGATGCCGGCGCAGAAACAGGCGCCGCCGTTTGCGCCAGGCTGGGCGCGCTGGCGCACAGCCATGCGGCGGCCCATGCGGCGGCGCGTGCAGACACCCGTACAGACGCATGCGGCAGCGCGGCCGGCCGCAGGCAAGGCAGAAAATTTGTCATGGGAGAAAACCAAACACTCGAAAAGCCAACCCCTGCCGGCTTCCCCGCCAGCGTCTGGGGCAACATGGCTGGCGCGCTGCGGGGGCCATTGACCCCATGGCGCGCCAAGCCGCCTTGTTGGCCGGTATCCGGGCTGACGGAAAAACACTCCTTGAAACAGCCTCGCCTTCCCGGCATTGCATGGACAACACCAGTGGCAGCGTGAGGCTGGAGCCGGCCCCTTTGTCGGCAGGCCCTGTCAGGCGCGCCGCAAGTGCCGTTTCCGCTTACCGTTGCGGGGGCAGCGCAGGTTAGGCGTGGCCGTGAGCCGGCTTCAACGCCCCCCTGCTTCCCGTTGAACTGCGCCCGCCAGATCAGCGGCACGCGAGCACCAACGGCGGCGATTGTAGGCAGCTCGGACACAGGTAGGCTTGGCCACGGCGCGAATGCCTTCTGGGCTGGGCAAGCCAAGAGGCAGAGCCCGCCCCATCTTCACCTGACACCTTGATACATGCATGAGCCAGTTTGACGACCTTCTCGCTGCAAAAGGCCAGGGCACGCCCTGCGACAAACTCACGCCGCTGACAGGGGACGCACTGGCCCGCCTGCGTGCAGCACAGCCGCAGGCACCTGCGAGCTATATCGACTTTCTGACCACCATTGGCTTTGGCGAAATCGGCCAGGCCAGCTTCATGCTCTACGGCGGCCTGCTGGCCCCAGACGAAGCCTATGGCGACACACCCGAGGGCCTGCAGGGCGTGCTGCTGCTGGGCGACGACTTTGCGGGCTACAACTGCGGCTTTGACACTGCCAACGGCTGGGCCATTGTCGAAATCGACCCCACCAATGACGAAAAAAACGTGCTGGGACAAGACTTTGCCGCCTTCATCCGGCTGCGCATTGCCGCTGCCGCATAAGCTGCCGCCTTCGGTCAGCCAACCGCTTTTGCGGCACAGGCCAAGCTGCACACGCCGGCACGGGCCAGGGCCGATGCCAGCGGTCACAGAACCCAGCGGCCAGCACCTACAATGCCAGGCGCTTGCTGGTGCGCCGTGTCGGCGCCGTTTTCTTGAGCGTGCCCCATGCCCCAACCGCCCCTCACCGAACAGATTGCCGAGCGTGTCGAGCGCCTGCTGGTGCGCCACGAAGAGCTGCAGCGCACCAACGAACTGCTGGCCCAGCAGGTGCAAGCCCTCACGCACGAGCGCGACAACCTCAAATCCCGTCTGATGGCCGCACGCGCGCGCATCGACGCCCTGATCGACCGCCTGCCCGCCGCCGCCGGCGTGCTGCCCGCTGCGGACACTGGTGACACGAAAGACCCGGCATGAAGCAGATCGAAGTCAAGATCATGGGCCAGGCCTACCTGCTGGGCGCGCCCGAAGGCGGCGAAGAACGCCTGCAAGCGGCCGTGCAGCGCGTGGACGCGGCCATGTGCAAGATCCGCGATGCGGGCAAGATCAAGGCGCGCGACCGCATTGCCGTGCTGGCCGCGCTCAACCTGGCCTTTGAGCTGGCCGAGCTGGCCGGGCAAACCACCGAGCCAACCGCCGGGCAAGCCGCCAGCGCCGCAGCGCCATCTGCACCCCAAGCGGCCAACGACCACACCCAGCCGGCTGCTGGCGACCAGGCCGCATTGGCACAGTTGCTGGCCCGGCTGGATCAGGCGCTGGGCGATGACGGGCAACTGCTGTAAGCACCTGCTTGCGCAGCTTCAGGCTGGCTGGACACAAGGGTAAAATGCCGCCCGTCTGCGGTGCCTGCCGGGCTTTATATTTCCTTGAACCAATGCTCGTATGAGCCCGGGCTTGGAACATTGTCTGGTCGGCGTGAACATCTCGCGTCAGATGATCCCAAGACCAGTCTGACCTCGCCCACCTGAACCCCTGCGTTCAGGATGACGGCTCGGCGGCATTCGCAGACACCTCTTCCCTTTTCCTCCCGCCTGCGCAGCCAGGCTTGCATGTTTGACCGCTTCGGCGGTCAATGTTTTTTGGTGCGTTCTTGACCTATGCCGTTTGAACCGCTCTTGATCGTCCAGCTGGCCGCACTGGGCCTGTTCACCGGTTTTCTGGCGGGGTTGCTGGGCATTGGGGGCGGCATGCTGCTGGTGCCCTTCATCTCGGCCATGCTCACGGCGCGGGGCGTCGCGCCGGGGCTGGCGGTCAAGATGGCCATCGCAACGTCCATGGCCACCATCATCTTCACCTCCATCAGCAGCGTGCGCGCGCACCACAAGAAAGGGGCGGTGCGCTGGGACATTGTGAAAGGGCTGGCGCCGGGCATCGTGCTGGGTGCCATGGTGGCCAGCCTGGGCGTGTTTGCGCTGCTCAAGGGGGCGGGACTGTACTTTGTCTTTGCCGCGTTCGTGGCGTTTTCCGGCTCGCAGATGCTTCTGGACAAAAAGCCCGCGCCCACGCGCCAGTTGCCAGGCGTGCCGGGGCTGCTGGGTGCGGGCGGGGTCATCGGTTTTCTCTCGGGCCTGGTGGGCGCGGGCGGCGGTTTTGTGTCGGTGCCGTTCATGACCTGGTGCAACGTGGCCATCCACAACGCGGTGGCCACCAGCGCCGCCCTGGGCTTTCCCATCGCGCTGGCCAACGTGGTGGGCTACATCATTGCGGGCCAGCAGTTGCAGGGTTTGCCGCCCTACGCCTTTGGCTACCTCTGGTTGCCCGCACTGGTGGTGATTGCCTGTTGCAGCGTGCTGATGGCCCCGCTGGGCGCCAAGGTGGCGCATGCCTGGCCGGTGAAAAAGCTCAAGCGCGCCTTCTCTGTGGTGCTGTTCACGCTGGCAGCCTACATGCTCTACAAGGGCTTGACCGCTTTGGCATGAGGCATCAAAAAGGCTGTTTGCGCGCATCTGGCACGCGCAAGCAGCTATAAAGAAAATAGCAATTCAAGAACTGGCTGGCACCACGCACCAAGGTGCCTGCTCATGCACCAGGCCCATCCACAGGCCCCAGCCGGCCGTCAGCAGCAAGGCCAGCCCGGCCAGGCGCATACCCCAGGGCCCACGCCCGCTGGCGCCCAGGCGCAGCAGCAGCCATGGCCCGGCCAGCAGCGAAATGCCCGAGCCCACGGCAAACAGTGCCATGACCGCCGCTCCTGCGGGCACGCTGCCTGCCAGCGCGGCCACCATGACCGCCGAATACAGCAGCCCGCAGGGCAGCAGCGCCCAGGCCACCCCCAATCCCAGCGGCGCGGCCAGCCCCATGCGCTGCGTGGCCCCGCGCACCTTGGCCCATACGCGGCGCGCGCCCGTCTCCAGCCACACAGGCTGGCGCGCCAGTACCAGCAGCATCAGCCCCAGCACGATGGCGGCCACGTGCACCATCGTCCACACCGGGCGCAGGGCCGCTGACTGCACGGTGAGCCAGCCCAGCCCTTGCATGGAAGCGGCGGCCAAGGCGCCCAGCGCGGCATAGCCCAGCAGTCTGCCGGCCTGAAACAGCGCCAGAGCCTGCGTGCTGCGCGGCGCCGCGGCCTGGCCAATGCCCGCACAGGCGGCGCCACACATGGCAATGCAGTGCGGCCCGCCGGCCAGCCCCATGACCAGGGCGGTCACGGCAAGAGAGGTTTGCATAGGTCAAAAATGTGGTGGGAGCTGCGCATATGGGGACGGCTGTTTCACAGGCCCAAGGCTTGCCGCAAGGCTGCGGCGGCGTGCTGGTGCAGCTGACGCGCTTCGGGCAGCACGCGGCCCATGGTGATGAAGCCGTGAACGACGCCCCGGTAAATTTCCAGATCCACCGGCACGCCTGCGGCACGCAGTTTGTCGGCGTAAAGCACGCCTTCGTCTACCAGCGGATCGCATTCGGCCAGGCCCAGCCAGGCGGGGGCAACGCCGTCCACGTCGGCGCTTTTCAGGGGGGCAAAGCGCCAGTCGCTGCGGTCCACACTGTCGATGTACTGGTGAAAGAACCAGTCGATGAGCTGCTTGTCCAGCACAGGGCCATGGGCATACAGCGCATGCGAAGGGGTGTCCTGGTGGTCGGTGGTGCCGGGGTAGATGAGCAGTTGCAGCGCCAGCGGCAGGCCGGCGTCGCGCGCATGGATGGCGTTGACGGCGGCCAGCGTGCCGCCCGCAGAGTCTCCCCCCACGGCGATGCGGCCAGCATCCAGCCCCAGCTGCGCGGCGCCCTGCTCTGCCAGCCAGGACAGCGCGTCCCAGGCGTCGTTGACGGCCGTGGGAAAGCGCCATTCGGGCGCCAGCCGGTAGTCCAGCGACAGCACGGCTGCGCCGCTGCCCTGGCTGAGCACGCGGCAGAAGATGTCGTGCGTATCGATGCTGCCGATGGTGAAGCCGCCGCCATGCGTGTACAGCAGCACGGGCAGGCCGGTTTGCTGGCTGGGCGCATACAGGCGCGCGGGCAGCGCAAAGCCATCGCGGGCGGGGATGTGCAGGTCTTGCACGCGCGGCATTTCGGGCTTGGGCACGTCCAGCACGCCGATGGCGCGCTCATGCATGGCCTTGGCCTGCGCGGGCGTGAGGGTGTGCATGGGCGGATGCGGCGCACGGGCCATGCGTTCGGCCAGCTGGCGCATGGCGGGGGTCAGCCGGGCGGTGATGTCGGCAGGGGTGTTCATCATGGACTCAAAAAGACTTCTGGCGCCCTTGCGGGGCGCCAGAAACTACCACACGATGCGGCTGGTCACAGCCCAAGGGCAAAAGCACGCTAGGCGTGCCGCTGTGGCTCAGCGCGTCGCAAAGCGCCCGCGGCAGCCGTGGTTGACCCACAGCTGGCCGCTGCGATAGCCCCAGCTATGGCCCTCGCGGCACTCGTCCTGCGAAAGCTGCTCGATCAGGCGCGGACGGCCCTGGCGGCTGTCCCAGCCGCACTGGGTATAGCGCCGCCCTTCACTGCTGCATGTGATGGTGTAGCCGCCATAGCCCCAGCCGCCCATGGCGCCCGAATCCACGGCATAGCCCCCAGCCGGGGCAAATTCGCCCCGGCAGCCGCCACTCACCCACACGCTGCCATTGCCGCTGCCCCAGGTCTGCCCTTCGATGCAGGCCGTCTGCGAAAGCTGGCGTTGCAGCACCAGCCGACCCTGCACGGGCGCGCGGCAGGTGCGGCTGCGGCCATCCTCGCTTTCGCAGCGCAGCACATAGCCGCTGCCTGCACCCGTGACGGGTGTGCCAACGGGCGCCGCAGGCAAATCGCCCAGGCTGCGCTCATAAGGCTGGTCATGGTAGACCGCCCCGCCGCCGCCCACCGGAGTGCTGGCAGCAGCGGCAAAGCGCGCGCGGCAGCCCTGCGCCACCCACACGGTTCCCGGCCAGCGGCTGCCCCAGGTGCGGCCTTCCACGCAGGGCGCGGACGAGAGCGCCTGCACCAGCACGGGCTGGCTGGCAAAGGCGGTGCGGCATTCGTTGAACTGGCCATCATGGCTTTCGCACACAGTGGTGCTGCGGCCATCCGCCTGGGCCTGCGCCAGCGGGGCAGCCAGTGTCAGCGCCAAAGCCAAAGGCAAAGCAAAAGTTGTGCGGGACATGGTGTGAAAAACTCCTCGTCTAGTGGGCAATAGGGGCTTAACGCCCCGGCGTACGCCACGGTTGGCGCGCTCACCTGGGCCTTGGCCTGGGCGCCTGAAAGCATCAAGCATGAAATTGGCCATTTGCGCTTTTCCATCAAGCGCAAACAGCTATCAAAACAGAAGCAAAAGCGTTTTCACTCCGGTTGCAAGCACGTGTTACTTGAATGTGACTGAAACAGGCTGCGCACCGCTGAGGCCGTCATAGTGGGCCGTGACCTGCAAGCCCGGCTTAGGAGGCAACAAGGCCGAAAAAGACCCCAAGCTCACCAGTTGCCCCGGCGCCAGCGACATCCCTTCGGCTTTCAGTGCCTGCACCAGCCACACCACGGCATTGAGCGGATGGCCCAGCACGTCCGCACCCTTGCCTGCACCCAGCGCCTGCCCCTGGCCATCTACCAGACGCACATGCATCTCGCGCAGCTCGTCCAGCAGGCGGGCCTGCGCGGCGCTGTCTGCGGGCACGGGCAGCGGCTGGCCGCGCACGCCCAGCCGCGCGCCCACGTTGATGGCCGTCACGCCCGCACCGCTGAGCTGGCCCGGCTGTTGCACCATCAAATCAGGCAGTTCAATGAAGGGGATGACCTGATCCACCTGCGCCAACACCTGCGCCGGAGTGCGGGCTTCGTTGATAGCGGCGCTTTTCACGCGCACCAGCAAATCGGCCTCGTACAGCGGTCTGGCGCCAAAGGCAGCGTCCACCACGGCGGCGTGCGGCAGCAGCATGTGCTCATAGAGTGCACCCCACACAGGCTCGGTCGTGTTGAAGCGCTTTTGCACCGCCGGGTTGGTCAGCCCCGCCTTGTAGCCTGCCAGGCGCCCGGCTTGGCGGCTCAGGTGCTGTTGCAGCTTGGCTCGGGTGCAGCGCGCATCGGCCATGGTCATGCCCGCTGGCGGGTTGTCGGCAGGCTTGCGGGCCTGGTAGTGCTCTGCCAGGCGGTTGACCTGCTCTGCCTTCAGGCAGCCAGCCGTTTCAGCCACCTCAGGCGGCCGGGAACTGGCGCAGCCCCCCAGCAAAGCCAGCGCAGCAGCGGCAACGCACAAGGTATGGGGTACACGCAAAGTCATGGGCAAGTCTCCTCTGTGGATGTTTGAAGGAATAATGAAACGCATCGTAGCTTGAATGTTCTCTGCCATGGCCCTCATTCAATACCTGACCCAGATCGAATTCGACTTTGGCGCCCTCGCCCGCCTGCCCGAGCATTGCCAGCGCCTGGGGCTCAAGCGACCCCTGATCGTCACCGACGCAGGCGTGCGTGCCGCCGGGGTATTGCAGCCGGTGCTGGATGCGCTGGCCGGCCTACCCCATGCGGTGTTCGAAGACGTGCCATCCAACCCCACCGAAGCCGCCGTGCGCGGCGCCGTGGCGCTGTTCCGGGCGCAGGGCTGCGACGGCCTGATCGCCGTGGGCGGGGGCAGCCCCATCGACTGCGCCAAGGGCGTGGCCATAGCCGCCACGCATGATGGCCCGCTGAAAACCTATGCCACCATCGAAGGCGGCTCACCCAGGATCACCGAGGCCGTTGCCCCACTGATCGCCGTGCCCACCACCGCCGGCACCGGCAGTGAAGTGGCGCGCGGCGCCATCGTCATCGTGGATGACGGGCGCAAGCTGGGCTTTCACAGCTGGCACCTCATGCCCAAGGCCGCCATTTGCGACCCCGCCCTCACCCTGGGCCTGCCGCCGCGCCTGACTGCGGCCACAGGCATGGATGCCATCGCGCACTGCATGGAGGTGTTCATGGCCCCGGCCTTCAACCCCGTGGCCGACGGCATTGCACTGGAAGGCCTGCGCCGCGGCTGGGCCCACATCGAAGCGGCCACGCAAGACGGCAGCAACCGCCCCGCGCGCCTGGCCATGATGGCCGCCAGCATGCACGGCGCACTGGGTTTTCAAAAAGGGCTGGGCTGCGTGCATTCGCTCAGCCACAGCCTGGGCGGGCTGTCGCCCCACCTGCACCACGGCACGCTCAACGCCATCTTCCTGCCGGCCGTGATCCGCTTCAACGCCCAGGCCGAGTCGGTACAAAAAGAAGAGCGCCTGGCGCGCATGGCGCAAGCGATGGGGCTGGAAAAAACCGCTGACGTGGCCCAAGCCGTGCATGACATGACGGCCCGCCTGGGCCTGCCCACCGGCCTGCGCGAGCTGGGGGTGCAAGAGGCGCAGTTCGACGCCATCATTGCCCATGCCCTGCGCGACCACTGCCACGCCACCAACCCGCGCACAGCCAGCGAGCAGGACTATCGCCTCATGCTGGCCGAGTCAATGTAGCCCCGGCGCGCGCGGGCATCCGCCGCTGCCACGCCAAGAAAAAAGCCACGGCCATTGTGTGCCGTGGCTTTTTCATGGGGCCAGTCTAGCCTCACTGGCTCTTGAGCGACTCCTGCATGGCTTTCATCGGATCGTCGCTGCCATAGCCGTCGGCAGCAGGCGGCGCTGCCTCGCTCGGGGCGGGGGCCATGGCGCCGGGCTGCGAAGCCGTGCCCGCAGGCGCGTCGCCCCAGACCGTATCGCTGCCCCAGCTCGCATCGCCCGCCCCCATGCCGGTGCTGCCCGGTGTTTCCTCGCCATAGCCGCCGCCGCTGCCCAGGCTGTCGCGCATCTGCTGGCCCACGGCGTCCATGTCGATTTCCACCTGCTTGTCCAGGCTGCCCGTGACCAGCGAAGGAAAGGCGATCAGCACGCCCACCATCATCAACTGCATCAGCAGGAAAGGAATGGCACCTTTGTAGATCTGCATGGTGGTCACTGGCTGCATGACCTTACCCGTGACCTTGTCCACATAGGGTTTTTCAGGCGCGACCGAGCGCAGGAAGAACAGCGCAAAGCCAAAGGGGGGGTGCAAGAACGAAGTCTGCATGTTCACCGCCAGCAGCACGCCAAACCAGATCAGGTCGATGTCCAGTGCCAGCGCCACGGGCGCCAGCAGAGGCACGACGATGAACGACAGCTCGAAATAGTCCAGGAAGAACGCCAGGAAAAAGATGAGCACGTTCACAAAGATGAGAAAACCCACCTGGCCGCCCGGCAGGCTGGTGAGCAAGTGCTCAACCCAGATAGGCCCGTCAGCAGCTTGGAACACCAGGCCAAACACCGTGGCGCCGATGAGAATGAACATCACGAACGAAGCCAGCTTGGTCGTGGCCGCCAGCGCCTGCTTGAGCAGCGTCATGTTCATGCGGCGGCGCACCAGCGCCATAACCAGCGCCCCCATGGCCCCCATGGCGCCGCCCTCGGTCGGTGTGGCCACTCCCAGGAAGATGGTGCCCAGCACCAGGAAGATCAGCAGCAGCGGCGGAATGAGCACGAACGTCACCCGTTCGGCCAGGCGCGACAGCAGGCCCAGGCGCAGCAGCTTGTTGACCATGGCAATGAGCCAGGCCACGGCCACGGCGCCGCAGGCGGCCACCACAATCTTCTCGTCCGTAGGCACGCTTTCCACCAGCTTGCCCTGCCACCAGGTATGCACCTCAGCCATGTGGCGCGCCAGAAAAATGGCCACCAGCGACGAAATCACGGCCAGCACCAGCAGCGAGGGATAGCCGCTGCTGCCATCGGGCTGACGGTACGTGCGCGCCTCGGGCGGCAGCGCAGGCACCGATTGGGGGCGGAAGATGGCCAGCGCCACCACATACAGCACGTACATGCCCACCAGCATGAAGGCGGGAATGAATGCGCCCTTGTACATGTCGCCCACGCTGCGGCCAAGCTGGTCGGCCATGATGATGAGCACCAGCGAGGGCGGAATGATCTGCGCCAGCGTGCCCGAGGCGGCAATGACACCGCTGGTCAGCCGCCGGTCATAGCCATAGCGCAGCATGATGGGCAGCGAGATCAGGCCCATGGAAATCACCGACGCGGCCACCACACCCGTGGTGGCCGCCAGCAGCGCACCCACGAAGATCACGGCCAGCGCCAGCCCGCCACGCATGGGGCCGAACACCTGGCCTACCGTGTCCAGCAGATCCTCGGCCATGCCACTGCGCTCAAGAATCAGGCCCATGAAGGTAAAGAACGGCACGGCCAGCAGCGTGTCGTTGGCCATGATGCCGATCAGCCGCTGCGGCAGCCAGGCCAGCACGGTGGAGGGAAAAATACCCAGCTCGATGCCCAGAAAGCCAAAGAACAGCCCGCACGCGCCCAGGCTGAAGGCCACAGGAAAGCCCAGGATCAGAAAGCAGATCAGCCCCGCGAACATGATGGGGGCGTAGTTGTTGGTGATGAATTCCATGATGGGGTCTCTCGTGCCGTATGGGCCGGGATACAGGCTGGGATAGGTGCTGTGGGTTTGGGTCAGCGCGCGCCCGGCTGGGCGCCAGCGGCCTCGGCTTCGCGGCGCAGGGCTTCGGCCAGCTCCTGCTCGGCCGTCTGGTCGCTCAGGCGGCCCGTGGGGTCAGGCCCGACACCGCGCAAAAACGCAATGCGCTTGATCAGCTCCGACCAGCCCTGCAGCATCAGCAGCGCAAAACCCAGCGGCATGGCCAGCCACACGGGCCAGCGAATCAGCCCGCCCGCATTGGGCGAGACTTCACCCGACTGGAACTTGTCCATCACCATCGGCACACCCAGGTACAGCACCAGCAGGCACAGCGGCGTGAGAAACAGCGCAAAGCCAACGATGTCGATCCATATCTGCACCTTCTTGGGCAGGCGGCTGTTGAGCACGTCAATGCGCACATGCTCGCGATGCAACAGCGTAAAACCCGCCGCCAGCAGGAACGACCAGGCAAACAGATACCACTGCACTTCCAAAAACGCGTTGGAGCTGAAGTTGAACGCTTTGCGTACCACCGCGTTGCCCGCGCTGATGAGTGTGGCCGCGAAAATGAGCCAGATGACCCACTTGCCCACCTGGGCATTGAGCCAGTCAATGGCCCGTGACAGCTTTAATAGCGCTTGCATCGGTGTCTTCCGTGAAAAGCGGCGGCGCTTGGGGTCGCGCCATCGAAAAATGCACCGGCGCAGGCGGGTAAAGCCTGTGCCGGTGCCGAGCGGTGCGCGATTGTAATGACGCACAGCCGCCTGGCAGGCACATGGTTTCCCTATGCCTGTTCACACTGTTTTGCCCGTGCGAAAGTCCAAGTCCGTGCTTGACATAGACTTTCGTCCCCCGCCCGCTTTGCCTGCCTGCGCACCCACCTGCGGGCGTATCCCAAGGAACGAGTCCGCACATGCATTCCCCCTCTCACAGCACGGCCGCCGCCCCCTGGCACGTGGGCGACGTGGCCCTGAGCAGCCGCTTTCTGCTGGGCACGGCCGGCTACCCCTCGCCGCAGGCGCTGGCCGAATCCATCGCCGCATCGGGCACGCAAATCGTCACCGTCGGCTTGAAGCGCCAGCTGGCCGCCGCGGGTGACAACGGCTTCATCGACATCATCCGCACCGCCATGCGCGAGCGCGGCGCGCGCCTTTTGCCCAACACCGCCGGCTGCACCACCGCACGCGAAGCCGTGCAACTGGCCCACATGGCGCGCGAGCTGTACGGCACGCCCTGGGTCAAGCTGGAAGTGGTGGGCGACGAATACACGCTGCAACCCGATCCGGTGGAGCTGGTGGAAGCAGCGCGCCAGCTCAGCCAGGACGGCTTCACGGTCTTTCCCTACTGCACCGACGATCTGGTGACGTGCAAGCGCCTGCTGGACGCGGGCTGCCCCCTGCTCATGCCCTGGGGCGCACCCATCGGCTCGGGCCAGGGCCTGATCAATCCCTTTGCCCTGCGCCTGCTGCGCGAGCGCCTGCCCGACACCGTGCTCATCATCGACGCAGGCATCGGCGCGCCCAGCCATGCCGCGCAAGCCATGGAAATGGGCTTTGACGCCGTGCTGCTCAACAGCGCCGTCAGCCAGTCCCCCAACCCCGTGCGCATGGCCGGGGCCTTTGCCCAGGCCATCGAAGCCGGGCGCGCCGCTTACCAGGCCGGTGTCATGGCCAAGCAAGACTTTGCCGTGGCCACCACCCCGGTCACGGGCAACCCCCTGCTGATTGGCTGACCGGCTGCCCCGATGAGCGGGGGCACCGTGGTGGGCCCCTTAGCGCGGCAAGGCCAGCAGCAGCACGCCGGCACTGACCAGCCCCAGCCCGGCCCATTCGCGCAGGCTGGGGCGTTCGCCCAGAAACACCACCGCCAGCAGCGCCACCAGCACCAGGCTGAGCTTGTCCACCGGCGCCACCTGGGATGCTGGCCCCTGTTGCAAGGCCTTGAAATACGCCAGCCACGACGCGCCCGTGGCCAGCCCCGACAGCACCAGAAACACCCAGTGCCGCACCGTGAAGCCCTGCACGCTTTGCCACTTGCCCGCGTAGGTCAGAAACAGCGCCAGCGCCGCCACGATGATGAGGGTGCGGATGAAAGTGGCGAAGTCCGAATCAATGCCCTGCAGCCCCAGCTTGGCAAAAATAGCCGTCAGCGCGGCAAACGCCGCCGAAGCCAGTGCCCAAGCCACCCATGCCTGTCCGCCCATGCCATACCCGTTTCGTGCTGATGAAGATGTGACCGGATGGTCATTGTGCAGGCTGGGCCGGCGTTGCGGTCTGCCAAAGCCGTGCGTCATGGCCGTCATCACGGGCCAGCCTGACCGTAGGCGCACTCAAGGCAGCAGGATGGTCGACCCCGTCGTCTGCCGCCCCTCCAGCGCCCGGTGCGCGGCCTGCACGTCGGCCAGGGCAAAGCGCTGGGCGATGTGGATCTTCACCTGCCCTGAGCGCACCACGCTGAACAAGTCGTCGGCCATGCGCTGACAACTCTCGCGCGTGGCGATATGGGTGAACAGCGTGGTGCGCGTGACGTACAGGCACTTGGCCCCCAGCACGGCCGGAGCAAAGGGCGGCACGGGGCCAGAGGCGTTGCCAAAGCTGGCCATCAGCCCAAAGGGGCGCAGGCAGGCCAGCGACTTGTCCCACGTGTCCTTGCCCACCGAGTCGTACACCGCTTTCACGCCCTGCCCGCCGGTGATCTCCATCACGCGCGCGGCAAAGTCCTCTGTCCGGTAATTGATGGCGTGCGCCGCGCCGTTGGCCAGCGCCAGCTGGCACTTTTCGTCCGACCCGGCGGTGGCAATCAGCTGCAAGCCCAGCGCCCTGGCCCACTGGCAGGCAATCAGCCCCACCCCCCCGGCGGCGGCATGCCACAGGATGTGATCGCCCTTGGCCAAGCCTTCTGCGGGCAGCGTCTTGCGCAGCAGGTACTGCACCGTCAGGCCCTTGAGCATCATGGCCGCTGCGGTGTCAAACGCGATGTCATCCGGCAGCTTGCACACGGCCAGGGCGGGCATCACGCGCACCTGGCTGTAGCTGCCTGGCGGCTGGCAGGCGTAGGCGGCGCGGTCGCCCACCTTCAGGTGCGTCACCCCCTCGCCCACGGCCTCAATCACACCCGCGCCTTCCATGCCCAGCGTCAGCGGCATGGGCAGCGGGTACAGGCCGGTGCGCTGGTACACGTCAATAAAGTTCAGGCCAATGGCGTGGTGGCGAATACGCACCTGGCCGAGGCCAGGCTCGCCCACGGGCACGTCCACCAGCTTCATTTCCTCGGGGCCGCCGGGGCGGTCAATCTGTACGGCAAGGGGCATGGCGTCTTCCTTTGTGTGCTCAATGCATGAAGCGCGGCATGGTGCCACAGCAGGCGAAACCACCACGGCCAGCCCGTTGCACACGGACATGGCAGGCTGGGGACAAAAGACTTTTTGCTACGTAAAGCATAGCTAACTTTGAGAAGGGACCAGCGCGAATGGCCTGTTTTCCTTGAAGCATCGGCCACCACCATCGCCGGCTAGGTGGTAGAGGGGGCGGATCAGGGCGCCCATCACGCGGCAGCGGCGCTTACTGCGCCCCGACCGCGCGGCGCTGCGCGTCGCGGATGAGGGCGAACACGCGCTGGGCGTCGTCAATCTCGTCGAACTGCAACACGTTGGCTTGCAGGCCAGGCCAGCCGGGGGGCAACAGGGTGGCGGCGTGGACCAAACGGCTGTCAGTCGTGCCAAAGTGGATGCTGGCCCGATGCGCGCGGGCTGGGTTGTGGGCAGGGCGGGGCCAACCAGGCGCATGTTCAATGCGCCGCCGCGCCCAGCTGCGCATCGGGCTTGACGCGGCGCAGCAGGGCCAGCATGTCGGCTTCGATGCGGGCCAGCGCCTCTGGTGTGTGGCCTTCAAAGCGCAGCACCAGCACGGGTGTGGTGTTGCTGGCGCGGATCAGGCCAAAGCCGTCGGGCCAATCGACGCGCAGGCCGTCGATGGTGTTGACTTGCGCGGGGGCGCTGAACACACCAGCGGCCAGGGCTTGCAGCTCGGCGGCCAGGCGGTGGGGTTCGCCCTCGGCGCAGGGCACGTTGATTTCGGGTGTGCTGTGGCTGGTGGGCAAGGCGTTGAGCACGGCGCTGGGGTCGGGGTGGCGGCTCAATATCTCCAGCAGACGGGCGGCGGCGTAGGTGCCGTCGTCAAAGCCGTACCAGCGCTCTTTGAAGAAGATGTGGCCGCTCATCTCGCCGCCCAGGGGCGAATCCACCTCTTTCATCTTGGCCTTGACCAGCGAGTGGCCGGTTTTGTGCATCAGCGGCACGCCGCCCGCGGCGGTGATGGCCGGGGCCAGGCGCTGGCTGCATTTGACGTCGAACACGATGGTGCCGCCGGGCGCGCGCGTGAGCACGTCCTGGGCAAACAGCATCATTTGCCGGTCGGGGAAGATGGTTTGGCCGTCCTTGGTGACGATGCCCAGACGGTCGCCGTCGCCGTCAAAGGCCAGGCCCAGCTCGGCGTCGGTGTCTTGCAGGGTGCGGATCACGTCGCGCAGGTTGTCGGGCTTGCTAGGGTCGGGGTGGTGGTTGGGAAAGTTGCCGTCCACGTCGGTGAACAGCTCGATCACCTCGCAGCCGATGGCGCGCAAGATGCCGGGGGCCGAGGCGCCGGCCACGCCGTTGCCGCAGTCCACCACCACTTTCATGGGGCGGGTCATGAGCTGCTTGATCTCGCACAGGCCGGCGCTGGCGCTTTGGCCGCTGGTTTGCACCGGGCGGGCCAGGCGAATGTCGCCCACGATGCGCTCGCGGTAGGCGGGCAGCACGTCGTGCTGGCGCACGCTGCCGCCGCCGGGCAGCTGCCAGCTTTCATCTTCCATGATGCGGCGCAGCTGCTGGATTTCGTCGCCATAAATGGCGCGGCCAGCCAGCACCATCTTGAAGCCGTTGTCGTCGCGCGGGTTGTGGCTGCCGGTGACCTGGATGCCGCTTTGGCACAGGGTGCTGGCGGCAAAGTAAAGCATGGGGGTGGTGCACTGGCCGATGTCGATCACCTCGATGCCTGCGGCCACCAGCCCGCGCATCAGCGCGGCGGCCAAGGCGGGGCCGGACAGGCGCCCGTCGCGCCCCACGGCCACCACGGTCTGGCCCTGCGCGCGGGCATGGGTGCCAAAGGCGCGGCCCAGGCCCTCGGCCACGGCTTCGTTAAGGGTGACGGGCGTGGTGCCGCGCACGTCGTAGGCTTTGAAAATGCTGGGGGTGATGTGCATGGCGGCCGATTGTAGGAAGCGCCGACAAGCCCCCGGGCGGGGCACTTCACAGCCACTGCGCCTGCCCTTGCGTGGCATCGTCCAGCGCCTGCTGCAAGGCGGCGGCTTGCGCCTGTCCCACGCGAAAGCGCAGCGCCACGCGCTCGCCATGCGTCACCTCGGGCGGGGCCACGCCGTGCTGCGCCAGCAGGCGGCGCACCAGCCCTTCCTGCGGGTAAGGCACGCTCAGGTGCAGCGGCAGCAGGGTTTGCAGCGGGGTTTTCTCGGCATGCAGCAGGGCCTGGGCCACGGCGTCGGTATAGGCGCGCACCAGCCCGCCCGCGCCCAGCTTGACGCCGCCGAAATAACGCACCACGGTGGCCAGCACACCATCGAGCCGCTGGTGGCGCAGCACCTCCAGCATGGGGCGGCCGGCGGTGCCGCCGGGCTCGCCATCGTCCACCGCGGCCGAGTCGCCCCCGGCCATCAGCGCCCAGCACACATGGGCGGCGCCGGGGTGTTCGCGCCTGAGCCGCGCCACTTCCTGCACGGCCTCGGCGCGGCCCGCCACGGGCTGCACGCAGGCGATGAAGCGGCTTTTCTTGACCACCAGCTCGTGCTGGCAAGGGGCTTTGAGGGTGTGGCGCATGGCGGGTGGAAAGGGGCGGATTATGGGCCGGCATCACAATGGCGCTTGGCCATGAAAACCCTGCCCGTTGTCGCCCACACCGTGCTGCCCACCCCGCTGGGCGATGTGCGGCTGGCCGCCACGGCGCGCGGTGTGTGCGGCGCCTGGTTTGTGACGCAGCAGCGCCATGCGCCAGAAGCCGCTGCCGTGGCCGCCTGGCCCGCGCCCGAGCCGGCCGGGCAGATCCGGCACCCCGCGCTGGCCGCTGCCGCGCAGCAGCTGGGCCGTTATTTCCAGGGGCAGGGGCAAGAAGGCTTTGCGCTGCCGCTGGATTTGTCGGCGGGCACCGCGTTTCAGCAAGCGGTGTGGCAGGCCCTGCTGGGCATTGGGCCAAGCCAGGCGCAAAGCTACGCCGAAGTGGCCGCGCGCATGGGCCGCCCGGCGGCCGTGCGCGCCGTGGGGCTGGCGGTGGGGGCCAACCCCATCAGCATCATCGTGCCCTGCCACCGCGTGCTGGGCGCGGGCGGGCAGCTGACGGGCTTTGGCGGCGGGCTGGCGCGCAAGGTGGCGCTGCTGCGGCACGAAGGCTGGCGCATTGACCTGCCTGCGGGCCAGGCGCCCACACGCACGCTGCGCGCCTGGCCCGCCCGCAGCCAGGGACAGCAGCTTGCCTTTTGGGGCATGGATACCTGAAAATGCTATTAAAAAATGAGCTGCTTGCGCTCGTCCAGCAAGCGCAAAAGCCCAAAAACATGCCTTATTTTCTGCCTGCGACCAAGCCATGCAGGCTCTCACCCACGCTCACCCCTCGCTATGCATCCTGCCGCTGATTTCTTGCTGCTGAGCGCCCTGTGGGGCGCATCATTTCTTTTCATGCGGCTGTCGGGCACAGAGTTCGGGCCGGTGGCCACGGCGGCGCTGCGGGTCGGCATTGGGGCGGCCTGCCTGCTGCCGCTGATGCTGTGGCGCGGGCAGGCAGCAGCCCTGCGCCAGCACTGGCGGCCGGTCTTGCTGTGCGGGGTGCTGAACTCTGCCCTGCCCTTTGCCCTGTTCAGCTATGCGGTACTGCATGGCAGCACGGGGCTGGCGGCCATTCTCAATGCCACCACGCCCCTGTTTGGCGCGCTGGTGGTGTGGCTGTGGTTTGGCGAGCGGCCAAGCGCCATGCGGGCGCTGGGGCTGGTGATGGGCTTTGCCGGGGTGGCGCTGCTGGCGTGGGACAAAGTCCGCCTGCCCCCCGGCACGGCGGGCGCGGCCAGCATGGGAGCCGTGGCCGCCAGCCTGCTGGCCCCACTGTGCTACGGGCTGGCCGCCGCATTTACGCGGCGCTATTTGACGGGTGTGCCGCCCATGGTCAACGCGGCAGGCAGCCAACTGGGCGCCACGCTGGCACTGGCGCCGCTGGCGGTGCTGTGGTGGCCCGCGCACCTGCCCGGCTCGCAAGCCTGGCTGGCCGCAGCGGCCCTGGGTGTGCTGTGCACAGGGGTGGCGTATGTGCTGTTTTTCCGGCTGATCGAAAAACTGGGGCCAGCCCGGGCATTGACCATCACCTTCGTGACCCCGGTATTTGCCGTGGTTTATGGAGCGCTGCTGCTGAATGAGCCCATCACGCTGTGGATGCTGATGTGCGGTGCCATCATCCTGGCGGGCACGGCGCTATCCACTGGACTTATCCGACCTGATCACCTTCAGGCCATACGGCTCAAGTAGTGGCTTGACGAGTTCTTATCAAAGCGTCGGCATGCAGTGCTTTATGAATGTCCTGCATGTCTCTGAAACAGGCTTGTCCGCATGCGTAATCAGATACAGCTGACGCTGCACCAACGGTAGCGCACATGCCAGTACCACCAACTCACCCGCCCGCACTGCATGTGCCACAGTATGGGCGGACAAACAAGTCAACGCGTCACAGCGTCTCACCACACTGCCAATTGCTTGCGGCGACCCCAACTCAAAATCGATGGCAATCGGCCCCAGATGCTTCACCAACCATTGCTCGGCCGCAGCCCTGGTGCCCGACCCCTGCTCGCGCAAAACCCAGCGGGCATGCCTCAGTTCCTCTTGCGTAACCCTTTTCATTGCCAAGGGATGCCCCGCCCGTGCCACGATCACCAACTCATCGGTGCGCCAAGGATGAAGTTTGACATTCGGGCGGATTTGAAAGCCCTCTACGAATCCAAGGTCGGCCTCCAAGTTGGCCACCGCATCCACCACCGCAACTGTGTTCAGGACACGCATGCACACAGAACTCCCTGGGTGAAGGGCATGCCACGAGCTCAGCAGCTCAGGCAATAGACATTCCCCGATAGTCATGCTGGCGGCAATGGACAGCGGCGCACTCGTATGCGCTTCAAGTAAGCATTCCAACTCAGACGCCTGCTCCAGCAAAGCACAGGCTGCAGGTAACAGGCGCTTCCCACACTCATTGAGTACTAGGCGTCGTCCCACACGATCAAACAGGCGATGGCCAATCTGAGCTTCGAGGTCCGCCAGGGCACTGCTTGCCGCCGACTGAGAGCGTGCCATGACATCAGCGGCAGCCCGTGCCGATCGAGCTTGGGCTACTGCCACAAAAATCTCCAGCTGCCGCAAACTCACGCGCAAACGTCTGGAGCTTCTACTCACGGGCATCTTCCTCATGAAAACACAGGTAGGCCAGCCTCTACAGCACAACTCAATTGATATAGATGATTCAAATGATTGATTTTACAGAACAGTACAAGAAAAATTTTGAGTTTTCCTGAGCACGGGCTCGTTTCTACGATGGGCTCATGTCCAAAACATCTAGCTCCCGCCTTCCCTCTCTCTCATCGTCAAGCCTCAGGTGCAGCCTAGCAGTTCTACTGAGAATCTGGCCAGGGCTGGCCATTGCTTGCTTGGTGGCGATGGCCGCCACTTTTATCACGGCCACCCATGGCGGCCCTGTCTTGTTATATGCACTCTTGCTAGGCATCAGTTTGCACCATCTTCACGATGATCCCAGAAACAGCGCAGGCATAGATTTCTGCGCGCGAACACTTCTGCGTCTGGGCGTGGGATTACTGGGCGCACGCATTACTGCCACCCAAATCGCCAGCTTAGGATGGATCACAGTTGCCATCGTCGCACTGGGCATTGCCACCACCATCGGCCTGGCGGTGCTTGTGGCACGACGCTTTGGCCTTAGCACAGCGCAAGGCTTTCTCTCCGGTGGCTCCGTCGCCATTTGCGGCGCTTCCGCCGCGTTGGCCATTTCTGCGGCGCTTCCACGGCAGCAGCACGATGATCGCTTCACACTCATGGTGGTGGTTACTGTGACTGCGTTGTCAACCGTAGCCATGGTGATCTATCCACTGATCGCTCAATGGATGGGACTCACGCCCGAACTAGCCGGTCTGTTCTTGGGCGGCACTATTCATGATGTCGCCCAGGTCGTGGGAGCCGGGTATACGCTTGGACAAGAAACGGGTGACATCGCCACCGTGGTCAAGCTATTTCGCATAGCCATGTTGACCTTTGTCGTGCTCATCGCTTCACTTGCCTTCAAGGCTAGTACTGAAAAAGAACCTGCAGCTACAAAGCCACGTCTTCACGCCCCCGCGCTCTCTCTTGTACCCTGGTTCTTGTGGCTTTTTCTTGCTATGGTGGCTCTTCACTCGATCAGCCTGATTCCCCAAAAAGTGCAGGAAACCTTCGGTGACATCTCCCGTGCATGCTTGGTATTGGCCATTGCCGCCCTGGGCTTCAAGACCTCGTTTAAGCAGCTAGTACAGGCGGGCTGGCGACCTGTAGCCCTGATCGTGGCGGAGACACTGTGGCTTACGGGTTTCGTCCTCTTCTGTGCAATGGCCATGGCGTAAGCGCCTCTTGGCGCCTGACTCACACCGGAGCCTCAAGATCCGAAACATACTCAAATTCGCGCGTATCAACCACCGAAACCCTGAACTCCACAGGCACCGTGTTAAAGGTATAGGCTAGGCGCTCAATTCGCAGCGCAGGCACACCTGCTCGCAGACCCAACAGGCTGGCGCTACTCATCGCCATGCTTTCCGCACGAATGCGTTCGTGCGCGCCGACGATAGTCACGCCAAAATCGCTCTGATATAGCTCATAGATCGTCCCTGTGCGCCCCGCAAAGCCAATGCGATTCAGTCCATCAAACAGCGCAGCCGGAATCACAATGTGGTCATGAACAACGGGACGCCCCCCCAAAGCCAGCACGTTGTCAATGCAGAACACGGCATCCGTAAGCTGGATACCAAGCCGGCGTGCCTGTATCTCGTTTGGCCGTGATCGCTGGAAAGCGTGCAAACGCACCTCCGGAAACTGCAGCGTGCCGTCCCGCGCCGCAATCTTGAAGAACTGAAACATAAAGCGATCGCGATCCTGACGCCCCACAAACGTACCACGTCCCTGCTGCCGCACCAGAATGTTGTCAGCCACTAAGCCATCCACCGCGCGCCTCAAAGTTCCGATAGATACCTTGAAGCGTTGCGCCAATTCGCTTTCGCTCGGTAAGGCATCGCCTGGGCCAACGACGCCACGCTGAATGTCATCAATCAGTTGACGCATCACCTCTTGGTAAAGCGAGCCACGACTGCGCCGAGGGGTATCGCGCAAGGATGGGGGTATTGCCATGCGATTCAAATCCAGAAATCCAACAACTCTTTGCAGCGGCACCTGAAAAGAAGATCGGCGCCAAGCACCCAGGCTGCTCCTCCCGGGCGCGCCAGTCCATAGCAACACCCAACGTCGCCATACCAACCGGCACGCTACGCAAAAGCCATAACCAGGCAGCGCAGTCGCGCAGGATTGTCTCTTAAAGCCCATGTCCAACCAAACCAAGATCAGGCATCTGCTCTTGCCATCTCAATCATATATATGATATGGTTGATATAGCGAGGAAATAAACCGTCCTCGTTGCTTTCTCAGGAGACCATCACCCATGATTCATTGCGTATTGCATGACCCGGAAGACAGCGTCGCTGTCGTCGTCACTGAAGGCGTCAAGGCCGGCCAGACACTAACTGCACTCATCCTCGACGAAGACCGAACCATTCAAGTCGACTGCCGGGCCGACATTCCCTTGGGACACAAAGTCGCCATCAAAGCCATGCCCGAAGGCTCCACCGTGATCAAGTACGGGATAGACATTGGCAAGGTGATTCAGCCCATTGCAGTAGGTGAACACGCACATGTTCACAACATCAAAACCAAGCGCTGGTAAGCACCAGGGCACCACTTACTAAACATAAGAGGCTTCGTATGTCCATACTGAGCAAAAACAGCACATTCTGGGGATTCAAGCGAGAAAATGGTCGCGTTGGCGTACGTAATCACGTCATCATCTTGCCGCTGGATGACTTGTCTAATACTGCGGCCGAGGCCGTTGCCCACAACATCAAGGGCACCATGGCCATTCCCCACCCCTATGGGCGTCTGCAGTTTGGCGCAGATCTGGATCTGCATTTCGCCACTTTGATCGGTACCGGATGCAATCCAAATGTTGCAGCCGTTGTCGTCATTGGTATCGAGGATGGCTGGACGCAAAAGGTAGTGGAAGGCATTGCGTCCACTGGCAAGCCTGTGGTGGGCTTTGGCATTGAAGGCCACGGTGACCATGAAACCATCATGCGCGCGTCGCAAGCAGCCAAGAAGTTCGTTCAGCACGCCACAGCCCAGCATCGCATTGAATGCCCTATCAACGAGCTGTGGGTGTCTACTAAGTGTGGCGAGTCCGACACAACTTCCGGTTGCGGGGCCAACCCAACTGTGGGGAATGCATTTGACAAACTGTACGCACTAGGCACCACGCTGGTGTTTGGCGAGACATCCGAACTCACAGGTGGAGAGCAGATCGTGGCAGCACGTTGCGCCAATGATCAAGTAAGAGCCGATTTCATGCGCATGTTCAACCGCTACCAGGCCATGATTGAGCGCAACAAAACCACCGACTTGTCCGAGTCCCAACCCACCAAAGGCAATATTGCGGGCGGCCTGACCACTATCGAGGAGAAGGCGCTGGGAAATATCCAGAAGATTGGCAAGCTCTGCACAGTGGATGGCGTCTTGGACAAGGCCGAGCGTCCTACGCATCCGGGCCTCTGGTTCATGGACTCATCCTCCGCTGCCGCCGAGATGGTCACGCTCTGCGCAGCTTCCGGCTTCGTAGTGCATTTCTTTCCCACCGGGCAAGGCAATGTCATCGGCAACCCGATCCTTCCTGTCATCAAGATCTGTGCCAACCCGCGTACTGTCCGCACCATGAGTGAGCATATCGACGTCGATTGCTCAGGCCTTCTGCAACGTGAGCGCACACTGGATCAAACAGGCGATCAACTGCTCGCAATGATGATGCAAACCATCAATGGCCGCATGACCTCCGCTGAGGCATTGGGGCATCGCGAATTCGTTCTCACCCGTTTGTTCGAGAGCGCCTGATCGCACCAAGCTGAGTCATATGCGCAGATGGGACTAGGCTCAGCCTTATGTCTCACCAGTCCCATCTGCTCCTATTGCCAGAATAAAAGGAGACAAACACATGCCCACGCGTCGCACGCTCATCTCTACTCTGGCCGCTCTGTCGGCTGGATCAGCTGTTCCGCGCCTAGCCTGGACACAGTCAAGTTTCCCCGATAAGCCCATTCGCTACGTCGTCCCCTTCGCTGCGGGCGGGCTGACAGATGCCATGGCACGAATGATCGCGCGCGGCGTCGGGGAGTCGCTGGGTCAACCCGTAGTGGTCGATAACAAGCCAGGGGCCAATGCCAACCTGGGGGCGGACCAAGTCGCCAAGTCTGCTGCGGATGGCTACACCTGGTTGGCTGTCACCTTGACTCACGCCGTCAATCCAGCCCTGTTTCCTCAAATAAGCTATTCCATCACGCAAGACCTGATACCTGTGGTGCATCTAGCCAACAGCCCTCTGGTGCTAGTCATCGGTGCCAAAAATCCAGCCAACGACCTGGCTACGTTTTTGGCCAGTGCCAAGGGAAAAACACTCAACGGAGGCTCCTCCGGCAACGGTACGCCACCCCACCTTGGTCTGGAACTGCTGGCCCTCAACAGCCAACTGACTGTGCAGCACATACCCTACAAAGGCGGTGCTCCGTCGCTAAATGACCTGCTCGGCGGCCAACTTGACTTCATCGTCTCCAACCTGCCCGAATCTATCGGCCACATCCAAAGCGGTAAGCTGCGTGCACTGGCAATTACATCCAACGCACGACACCCTTTGCTACCCCAGGTACCGACCTTTGCACAAGCAGGACTCAATGGCATGGAGTTAGAAAACTGGACGGCCATGATGATGCCCAAGCACACGCCCCCGGACATCGTAAATAAAGTCGCTGCCAGCGCCATCCAGACACTGCAAACACCCGCCGTGAAAGATCGATTAATCCAAATGGGCTTTGCCCCCACCGGTCTGGGCCCTGCAGAGTTCGACAAGCTGCTACAGCAAGACATCGCACGCTGGGCTCAGATCGTTCAGCAGCGTGGCATCCGTCCCAATTAAGGATTGCTCGCATGTCCAAGCTCGAAACCACGGTACTACGCATTCTCATCACCGAGTTCATGGACGAGTCCGCCGTCGATGAATTACGCTCGCGTTTCGACGTGCATCATGAACCGCACCTAGCTAACAACCCGGCAAAACTGATGGAGCAGGTGCGTTCCGCCCATGCCCTGATCGTTCGCAACCAAACCCAGGTTCGCGGCGAACTGCTGCAAGCGGCAAGCAAGCTGCAGGTTGTCGGCCGACTGGGAGTTGGGCTGGACAACATCGATGTGGATGCATGCACACAGCGTGGCATTTCTGTTATCTCTGCGACGGGTGCCAATGCCCTCGCAGTCGCGGAGTACGTGATCACCTCGGCGCTTATATTGTTGCGCGGCGTCTACTTCTCAACTTCCAGTGTCATGCAAGGTGATTGGCCACGCCCAGCACTCGCGCAAGGCCGTGAGGCACGAGGACGGACTCTGGGGTTAATCGGTTTTGGCAACATCGGCCAGTGCACAGCCCAGTTGGCCAACGCTATCGGCATGCGGGTCATCGCATTCGATCCTGCCCTTCCCCCAGAAAGCCTTGTTTGGCAGCAACTCAATGTTGCGTACCACACATTGGATGCCGTATTGACACAAGCTGATGTACTCAGCCTCCACATCCCGCTTAACGTACAGACACGTGGCCTGCTGTCGGCCGAACGAGTCGCACGCATGAAGCATGGTGCCATCCTGATCAACACGGCACGCGGCGGTATCGTCGACGAGGCTGCACTAGCGACAGCCCTACGTTCCGGGGCACTGAGTGGCGCAGCCCTAGATGTATTCGACTCCGAACCACTTGAACAGAGTCCCACATGGGCGGGCTGTCCTCAGCTGATCCTCACCCCTCATGTCGCAGGTCTTTCCATAGAAGCCAACCGCCGCGTATCCACCATGATCGCCCGCGAAGTGGCCTGCGCGCTGTCATCACCCTGAGCGCGAGGCTGATTCTCTTATGCAACGTCACCTTCCTGCCACCTTGGAAAAACTGGTGTACCAAGCCCTGGTTCATGCTGGCGCAAGCGCCCATCAGGCAAGATCTACCGCACGTGCATTAATCGCAGCCGAAGCCCAGGGGCTAGCCTCTCACGGCCTCAGCCGCGTGCGCATGTACAGGCAGCATTTGCAGCATGGCCGCGTCAATGGACAAGCTCAACCCCACCTCGTCGCTGAACACGATGCGGCCGTTCTAATCGATGCTGATGACGGGTTTTCTTTCCCTGCCTGCGAGCTGGCTGTCCATCAGGCCATCCAGCGTGCCCGTCGCACTGGCCTTGCCATGGGTGCCGTCACAAACAGCCATCATTTTGGCGCAGCAGCCCACCATCTGATGCCTGTCGCCAATGCTGGAATGGTAGGACTGGCACTTGGCAATTCCCCGGCAGCCATGCCGGTGGCTGGAGGCAAGCGTGCGCTGCTTGGCACCAATCCCATCGCAGCGGTATTCCCGCTGCGCAACGCTGCCCCCTTGATCGTGGACATGTCCTTGTCCGAAGTGGCTAGAGGCAAACTCATGGTGGCTGCGCAAAAGGGCCAACCTATCCCCTTGGGCTGGGCCTTAGACGCGCAGGGAAAGCCCACAACTGACCCTGCGCGCGGATTGGAGGGGGCCATGCTACCTGTTGGCGGCACCAAAGGCGCGATGCTAGCGATGGTTGTGGAACTACTGGTGACATCGCTAACGGGTGCACGATACGGTGCCGAAGCCGATTCCTTTTTTCAAGCCAAAGGCAACCGCCCTCGTCTGGGTCATGTCTTCATCGTCATCAATCCGCAAGCATTGGCGGGACAAGCTTGCTATGAAGAACGCACAGCCGCTCTGGTGCAAGCGGCGCTGGCCGACCCAAACGTTCGCCTTCCCGGGCAACGGCGCCAAGCCACCGCCAAACAATCCATTTCCCTGGGGATCAATGTCGACTGCCAGATGTGGGAATATCTGACCAGCGTCAGTCAAGGCGTTGATGCATAACTCAATCAATCCCGGGCCTCAAGTCCGTTCCCACCTTCGAAGCCGAGAGCATCCGCTCCACATAGCGCGCCACGGTGTCGATCTCCAGATTGACCTGCGAGCCTTCCGCCAGCGCGTGCAAAGCGGTGTTGTGCACCGTGTGTGGAATCAGGTTGATGGAGATGGTGCAGCCCTCGGCCCCATCGGTCACGGCGTTCACCGTCAAGCTCACGCCATTGACGGTGACAGAGCCTTTGTATGCCAGGTACTTGGCCAGCACCTGCGGCGCCAGGATACGCAGCTCCCAGCTTTCCCCCACCGGCGCAAAGCGCGTCACCCGGCCAATGCCATCCACGTGGCCTGACACGATGTGCCCGCCCAGGCGGTCATGCGCACGCAAGGCTTTTTCCAGGTTTACAGGCCCCGGCGCATCCAGCCCCGTGGTGCGCGCCAGCGACTCGGCTGAAATGTCAATCGTGAAGCGTCCCGCGCCCGCATCCAGCGTGGTAACGGTCATGCACGCCCCATTGAGCGCAATGCTGTCGCCCAGAGCCACATCGTCCAAATAGCCCGCTGGCGCCTCGATTTCAAGCTGCTTGCCATGCGCCTGGCTGGCGCCCAGGTCGCGCGCCTGAACAATGCGCCCCACGCCAGTGATGATGCCTGTGAACATGAAAGAAAAACGCTGATGCGCTGTGGTGAATAGGTCAAAAAGGCGATGCTGCCTGAGCAAGCCGATATCTTATGGGGTGCGGCTTGCCACAAAATGCTCTCGCTGATCCGGCCGTGACAGTGGCTCTACCGTACTGTTGGCTTGCACCCAGGCCCAGTAGCTACATGCGCGGCTGGGTAACAAGCCCACATGCCGCGCAGCACACGGCAGCAGCTATCGCCCCATTTCCCTGCGGCGCACAGCAATCGGATCCAGCGCCGCGCCACGCTGGCGTTTGCGTGTGGGCCGGGCAGGCATGGGCGGAACTGCACGCTGGCGCTGGTGCGCAATCAGCTCGTCTTGCGCTTGCAACACCAGCGCACGGCGCTGCACATGCGTCAGGTGCGGGTTGTGCAAGATGTCCACCACGCGGGCTGCGATGGCCCGCTCCACCGGATCGGCTGACTGGGATTCAATAAAAGCCATAACTGACATGTGTGCTCCTTGACTGAACACGCGCACCACCCAAAAGCCAGGACGTAGTAAGCCCCGCCGCAGCAAAAAAACCTGCTGCAGTGCGCGTGCACATTGCGTCAAGGAAACCGTCAGTTCATGTCGAAGAAAGACCCATCACAAGGCAGTTGAGACTGCGGCCAGCGACGACCGAAATACCCGCCAGTGCTAGAAAAAAACCCCGCAAGTCATGCAACTTGCGGGGCTTTTCAATAAAGTGGCGCGGCTGGCAGGATTCGAACCCACGACCCCTTGGTTCGTAGCCAAGTACTCTATCCAACTGAGCTACAGCCGCGCGAAGCTCGCAAGTATACACCATATTTGGTAGGGCGTGCAGGGCTCGAACCTGCGACCAAGGGATTATGAGTCCCCTGCTCTAACCAACTGAGCTAACGCCCCACGCTGAAGACGGTGGATTCTAGCCAGTGGTCGCCGGTGGCTTGCTGCCCTGGCTGAGGGCATTGCTGACCAGGCGGGCGGTGATGTCCACAATCTGGATCATGCGGTCGTAGGGCATGCGCGTGGGGCCAATCACGCCCAGCGTGCCCACGACCTGGCCATCGGCCTCGTAAGGGGCGCTGACGACCGACAAGTCTTCCACCGGCACGCTCTGGCTTTCGCCGCCGATGAAGATGCGCACCCCTTCCGCCTGGCTGGACATGTCCAGCAGGCGCATGAGCTGGGTCTTTTGCTCGAACAAGTCGAAGGCGCGGCGCAGCTGGTTCATGTCGCTGGAAAAGTCAGACACGGCCAGCAGGTTGCGTTCGCCAGAAATCACGACCTCGCCCTGCGCCTGACTCATGGCTTCGCTGCCGGCTTGCACGGCGGCCTGCATCAGCTGGGCCACTTCGCCGCGCAGCGTGTCCACCTCTTGCCGCAGGCGCTGGCGCACCTGCTCGATGTCCAGGCCCGAATAGTGCGCGTTGAGGTAGTTGGACGCTTCCAGCAACTCGACCGGCGTGTAATCGGTGTCGGTCAGCAGCACGCGGTTTTGCACGTCGCCATCGGGCGAGACGATGATGAGCAGCAGCCGCCGCTCGGACAGGCGCAGAAATTCAATGTGCCTGAACACCGACGAGCGCCTGGGCGCCATGACCACGCCCACGAACTGCGAGAGGTTGGACAGCAGCTGTGCAGCATGGGCAATGACCTTCTGCGGCGGCTGGTCAGCCGCCAGCGCGGGCGCGGGCAGTGCGGCTTGCAGCCCGGCCTTTTGCGCGGTGAGCATGGTGTCCACAAACAGGCGGTAGCCGCGCGCGGTGGGCACGCGCCCGGCTGAGGTGTGGGGGCTGGCAATCAGGCCCAGCTCCTCCAAATCGCTCATCACGTTGCGGATGGTGGCGGGCGACAGCTCCAGCCCCGCCGCGCGCGAAAGCGTGCGCGAACCCACGGGCTGGCCCTCGGCGATATAGCGCTCGATAAGGGCTTTGAGCAGCAATCTGGCACGGTCGTCGAGCATGTGAAACATTATGATGTACCTTGCATTTGCGTCTGCCCCCTGCGCCCCACTCGATGAGTCTTCAATTCCAACGCGTCGCCCTGGTCGGCAAGTACGCAGAAACCCCTGTGGGCTCCATCGTGGAATCCACGCGCGAGGTCATTGCCGACATCGCGCAATTTCTCACCACGCTGGGCTGCCACGTGGTGCTGCCCGAACGTACCGCCGCCGCCACGGGCCTGACGCAATACCCTGCGCTGGACGTGGCCTCCATTGGCACGCAGTGCGATGTGGCCGTGGTGGTGGGCGGCGACGGCACCATGCTGGGCATTGGCCGGCGGCTGGCGCGCCACGGCACGCCGTTGATTGGCATCAACCAGGGGCGCCTGGGCTTCATGACCGACATTCCGCTGGACGAATACCGCCACGTGCTGCCCCCCATGCTGGAAGGCGACTACGAAGAAGACCAGCGCAGCTTGATGCTGGGCCGCGTAATACGCGATGGCCAGTGCGTGTTCGAGGCCTACGCCATGAACGACGTAGTGGTCAACCGCGGCGCAGTGGCCAGCATGGTGGAGTTGCGGGTGGAGGTCAATGGCCATTTCGTAGCCAACCACCGGGCCGACGGCATCATCGTGGCCACGCCCACCGGCTCCACGGCCTATGCGCTGTCGGCAGGCGGTCCCTTGCTGCACCCGCTGGTGCCCGCCTGGGCGCTGGTGCCCATTGCGCCACACACGCTGTCCAATCGCCCCGTCGTGGTGGCCGACCCGGTGGAAGTGGCCATCGAAATCGTGTCTGGCAAAGACGCCAGTGCCAGCTTCGATATGCAGTCGCTGGCCTCGCTGCAACATGGCGATCGCATCATCGTGCGCCGTTCGGACCACCGCGCACACTTTTTGCATCCGCGTGGCTGGAACTACTTTGACACCCTGCGCAACAAGCTCCATTGGAACGAGGGAGGCGTCTGACCCCCTGCCTGCCTTTCCCCAGGCACGACGCTGGTGACCAGGACAAATCCCAGGCCACGGCGCCCCACTCTGGCCCTCTGGCTCGGCCCTTGCTTCACCATCACGCGCAACTTTGTTGAATACCCCTGACCCATGGCCCTGCTCACCTTAAGCCTGCGCGATTTCGTCATCGTGCCCGCGCTGGATCTGGATCTGTCTGGCGGCTTTACGGCCCTGACCGGCGAAACCGGCGCGGGCAAATCGATCCTGATCGACGCGCTGCAACTGCTGCTGGGCGGGCGCGGCGATGCGCTGTGGGTGCGCGAAGGCCGACCCCGCTGCGAACTGGCGGCCGAGTTCGACACCCCCGCGCCCGCGCGCGCCTGGCTGGCTGCCAACGGCTTTGAGCCGGCGCAAGACGGCGAAAGCAGCGCCACCGTGCTGCTGCGCCGCGCCATCGACGCGGCAGGCAAAAGCCGCGCCTGGATCAACGGCTGCGCCGCCACCGTGGCGCAACTGCGCGAGCTGGGCCAATGGCTGGTGGACATCCACGGCCAGCACGCCTGGCAAAGCCTGACCCGCGCCGCCGCCGTGCGCGCCCTGCTCGACGCCTATGCCAGCGCCAGCGTGCAGCCCGTGGCCAGCGCCTGGCAAGCCTGGCAGCAGGCCCAAACCGCCTGGCAGCAAGCCCAGGCCGCGCAAGACAGCCTGACGCAAGAGCGCGAACGCCTGCTGTGGCAGATTGGCGAGCTTGACAAACTGGCCCCCGCCGCAGGCGAATGGGACGAACTGAACCAGCGCCACACCCGCCTGTCGCACGCGCAAGCGCTGATTGACGCGGCCAGCGCCGCCTGCGACGCGCTGGAAGGCAGCGACCCCGCCAGCCGCCACGGCGCCAGCAGCGGCGCCCTGCCCGCCCTGGCCCGCGCGCAGCAGGCGCTGCAAGCGCAAAGCGGCATTGAGCCCGCCTTCACCCCCTTGATCGACGCGCTGGAAGCCGCCCTGGCCCAGGCGCAAGACACGGCCCACGGCCTGCACGCCTGGCTGCGCCGCGCCGAACCCGACCCCGACCAACTGGCCGCGCTGGACGAGCGCATGGGCCACTGGCTGGGCCTGGCACGCCGCTACCGCCGCCCCCCCGAAGACCTGCCCGAGCTGCTGGTCAGCTGGCGTGCCGAGCTGGCCCGCCTGGAATCCGCCGCTGACTTGGACAGCCTGGCGCGCACCGCCGCCCAGGCCCGCGCCGCCTATGACCAAGCCGCTGCGCAACTGTCGCGCCAGCGCGCCGCCGCCGCACCCCGGCTGGCCCAGGCCGTCACCCAGGCCATGCAATCGCTGGGCATGGCCGGCGGGCGCTTTGACGTCGCCCTGCAGCCCCTGCCCGCCCCAGCCGCGCACGGGCTGGAAAACGTGGTCTTTCAAGTCGCCGCGCACGAAGGCGCCACCCCCCGCCCCATTGAGCGCGTGGCCTCCGGCGGCGAGCTCTCGCGCCTGGCCCTGGCCATTGCCGTCACCACCAGCCGGCTGGGCGATGCGGACACGCTGGTGTTCGACGAAGTAGACGCCGGCGTGGGCGGCGCCGTGGCCGCCACCGTGGGCCAATTGCTGCGCCAGCTGGGGCAAGACCGGCAGGTGCTGTGCATCACCCACCTGCCGCAAGTGGCCGCCTGCGCCGACCACCACCTGCGCGTGGCCAAGCAGGCGCAAGACGGCGCCACCGTCAGCCAGGTGGCCCCCATCACGGGCGATGCCCGCACCGCCGAAATCGCCCGCATGCTGGGCGGCGACAGCACCTCGCCCACCACCTTGGCCCACGCGCGTGAAATGCTGGCGGCATCTGCCGCCCGCGACGCATTGGCCTCGCCGCCCGTCTCGCACACATGAAAGGCGTGCATATGAACAACATGGAACTGGTCACCATCACCGGCCTGTCCGGTTCAGGCAAGTCTGTGGCTCTGAATGCGCTGGAAGACGCAGGCCACTACTGCGTGGACAATCTGCCGCCCGAGCTGCTGGAGCCGCTGATCCTGCTGGAGCGCGAGCGCAACGTGCGCCGGCTGGCTGTCGCCATGGACGCACGCAGCGGCCAGTCTCTGCCTCAGCTGCCCTTATTGCTTCACGGCCTGCGCGACAAAGGGGTGGACGTGCGCCCCCTGTTCCTCGATGCCAACGACCACACCCTGGTGCGCCGCTTTTCCGAAACACGGCGGCGCCACCCGCTGTCCCGGCCCGGCGACACGAATGACCAGCAGGGATTGATACAGGCTATCGCGCGTGAGCGCGAACTGCTGGCCGACTTGCGCGAGCGTTCGCACGTCATTGATACCAGCCATCTGCGCACAGCGCAGTTGCTGGCGTATGTAAAAGAGTTGATCGCCGCGCCAGCTTCGCACCTGACGCTGGTGTTCGAATCCTTTGCCTTCAAGCGCGGCATCACGCTGGATGCAGACTATGTGTTTGACGTGCGCATGCTGCCCAACCCCCACTACGAGCCCGCGCTGCGTGCCATGACCGGGCGCGACCAGCCTGTGATCGAATTTCTGGATGCCAGGCCTGAAGTGCAGCGCATGCTGGATCACATCACTGACTTCCTGCACCACTGGCTACCTGCCCTGGCGCGAGATCACCGCAGCTACGTCACCGTGGCCATCGGCTGCACGGGTGGGCAACACCGTTCGGTCTACTTGGTGGAACAGCTGGCCGCACGTTTTAGTGGCGACTGGCTGACCCTCAGACGTCACCGCGAAATGCTGCCAGCCAAGCCCTGACCCTACACCTCCAGCCACTCCTTGCGAATGGCCGCATCGGCGCGCAGCTGATCCGGCGTGCCGTCAAAGACGATGGCGCCGTGGCCCATGACCAGGGCGCGGTCTGAGATGTGCATGGCGATGGTGAGCTTTTGCTCGATCAGCAGCACGGACACGCCGCGCTCTTTAAGCTTTTGCAGGTATTCACCCACCAGCTCCACGATCTTGGGCGCCAGCCCTTCGGTGGGCTCGTCAATCAGGATCAGATCCGGGTCGCCCATCAGCGTGCGGCACAGGGTGAGCATTTGCTGCTCGCCGCCTGAGAGCACGCCCGCTTCCGTGTGTTCGCGCTCTTTCAGGCGCGGGAACATAGCGTACATGTCGTCAAAGCTCCAGCGGCTGCCCTTGCCCGAGCCTTTCTGGCCCAGCAGCAGGTTCTGGTGCACGGTCAGCTTAGGAAACACGTCGCGGCTTTCGGGCACGTAGCCCAGGCCCAGGTGGGCAATCTGGTAGGGCGTTTTGCCCAGAATGTGCCGGCCCTTGAACAGCACGGCGCCGCTGGCTTGCACCATGCCCATGATGGCCTTGGCGGTGGTGGAGCGGCCCGAGCCGTTGCGCCCCAGCAGGGCCACGATTTCGCCGGGCTGCACGTCAAAGCTGACGCCGTGCAGCACATGGCTTTTGCCGTAGTAAGCGTGCAGATCCAGCACTTGCAGCATGGGTTCGCTCATGGTGTTCAGTGTCCTCCTGCGGCTTGCGCCTCGGCCACGGCAGAGCCGAGGTAGGCTTCTTGCACGCGCGCGTTGGCGCGCACGGCTTGCGGCGTGTCAAAGGCAAGCACTTCGCCATACACCACCACGGCGATGCGGTCGGCCAGGCCAAAGACCACGCCCATGTCGTGCTCCACCGTCAGCAGGGTTTTGCCTTCGGTGACTTCACGGATGAGCTGGATGAAATGCGCGGTTTCGGTGGTGCTCATGCCGGCGGTGGGTTCGTCCAGCAAGATGACGTTGGCGCCGCCGGCGATAGTGATGCCGATTTCCAGCGCGCGCTGCTCGGCATAGGTCAGGTTCATGGCCTGCACGTCACGCTTTTTCTCCAGGTGTATCTGGTGCAGCAGTTGCTCGGCGCGTTCGTTGGCGTCGTGCAGGTTGGCCAGGAACTTCCAGAACGCATAGCGGTAGCCCAGGCTCCACAGCACGCCGCAGCGCAGGTTTTCAAACACGCTGAGCTTGGGAAAGATGTTGGTGATCTGAAAGCTGCGCGACAGGCCCATGCGGTTGATCTCGAACGGGCGCTTGCCGTCGATGCGCTGGCCACCCAGCAGTATTTCGCCGCTGGTGGGGGCAAAGCGCCCGCTGATGAGGTTGAACAGCGTGGACTTGCCCGCGCCGTTGGGGCCAATGACGGCCACGCGCTCGCCCGGCTGCACGGCCAGGCTCACGCCACGGATGATTTCGCTTTTGCCAAAGCGCTTGCAGACGTTTTTCAGCTCCAGCGCGGCGCTCATGATGCTTGGGCCTCCAGGGTTTTCTTGTCGATGAGAGACTGCACCATGCCCCACACCTGCATGAAGCGCTGGCGCGCCACGTGCAGCAGGCCCAGGCCCGCAAGGGCCACGGCAGCGGCGCCCAGCCAGTGGGCGGGGCTGCGCACGTTCAGCGTCAGGCCGGCAAAGCGCAGGGTGTCGCTCATGGCGGCGTTCAGTTGCAGGTGATAGATCATCTCGATCAACGCGCCGCTGCCAGCCAGCAGCACCAGCAGGGCGGCGCCCAGCATCAGGTAATTGGGCAGCAGCACTTTCAGCATGCCGTGCGATGCCACACGCACGTTGTGCATGACGATGGCGGCCAGCCCGCCGGGCGCATACATCACCATCAGCAAGAAGACCAGCCCCAGGTACAGCAGCCAGGCCTGCGTCAGCTCCGACATCCACACAATGGCCAGCACCATCAGCACGCCGCCGATGATGGGGCCGAAGAACACCGTGGCCCCGCCCAAAAAGGTGAACAGCAGATAAGCGCCCGAGCGGTGCGCGCCCACCACCTCGGCGGTGACGATCTCGAACAAGATGGCGCCCAGCCCGCCCGCCACGCCGGCAAAAAAGCCAGAGATCATGAACGCCAGGTAGCGCACCCACTGGGTGTTGTAGCCAATGAATTCCACGCGCTCGGGGTTGTCGCGCACGGCATTCAGAATGCGCCCCAGCGGCGTGCGGGTGAAGGCAAACATCAGCGCCACGCACACGAAGGTGTAGAGGGCGATCAGGTAATACACCTGAATGGTCGGGCCGAAGCTGATGCCCATCACCGGATCGCCCACCACGCGGTCGGCAGAGATGCCGGCCTCGCCGCCAAAGAACTCAGAAAACATCAGCGACATGGCAAACACCAGCTCGCCCATGCCCAGCGTGATCATGGCAAAGGTGGTGCCCGCACGCCGCGTGCTGACCCAGCCGAACAGGGCCGCAAAAAACAGCCCCGCCAGCCCGCCCACAATGGGCAGCAGACTCACCGGCAGCCAGCTCAGCCCCCCCTCGCCCATGCGCACCAGGGCATGAATGGCAAAGTAAGAGCCCAGCCCCGAATACACCGCATGGCCAAAGCTGAGCATGCCGCCGTGGCCAAGCAGCATGTTGTAAGACAGGCAGGCAATGATGGCGATGCCCATCTGCGACAGCATGCTCACCGCCAGGCTGCTGCCAAACACCTGCGGTGCCAGCAGCAGCACCAGGGCAAAGCCACCCCAGATCATCACGCGAGGCCAGTTCATGCCCTGCCGCTGCAAAGAAGAAGATGTGTTCACCATAAGGTCGTTTCCGTTCTTCCGCTCAAATCCCATCCATCACGGCCTGCTCCCCTGCCCCCGCACAATCCAGAACGCCGCGCCTGGGGGCCCCGCCCTTGAGCGCCAGCGTTGTCCCTCTGGGGCAAAGGCGCCAAAGGCGGCTTAAAGGGAGGATCTAGGTCTCTCTCTTGCCCATCAACCCCCGTGGCCTGAAGATCAGCATCAGCACCAAAAACAGGTACGGCAGGATGGGCGCCACCTGCGCCACGGTGAGCTTGAGCACCGTCAGCTCGCTGGCGCTGGCACTGGGCGTGATGCCCATGGCGCGCATCAGATCCAGCGTGGAAAAGTCCACCGACACGGCCATGGTCTGCACGATGCCGATCACCAGCGAGGCAATGAAGGCCCCGGCCAGCGAACCCAGCCCGCCAATGACCACCACCACAAAAATGATGGGCCCCACGGCCAGGGCCATGGCCGGCTCGGTGACGAAAGTGCTGCCGCCAATCACCCCGGCCAGGCCCGCCAGCGCCGTGCCCACGCCAAACACCAGCATGAACACGCGCGGCACGTTGTGCCCCAGCGCCTGCACCGTCTCCGGGTGCGTCAGCGCCGCCTGAATGACCAGGCCAATGCGCGTGCGCGTGAGCATCAGCCACAGCCCCATCAGCATGCCAATGGCCACCAGCCCCATGAAGGCGCGCGTGGCCGGGAAAGGCGTGCACACCACGCGGCCTGCGGCCTCCACCGCACCGCACACGCCGGGCGCAGCCGCGCCCAGCACCGCTTGCATGCCTTCTACCGGGTGGTGAATCAGCGTGAAAGCCGGCCCGCTGAGCAAGGCTGGCGGGCGAAACTCCATGGGCGTGCGGCCCCAGATGAGCTGCACCACTTCCAAAATGACGTAAGACAGGCCAAACGTGACCAGCAGCTCCGGCACGTGGCCAAAGGCATGCACGCGGCGCAGCGAAAAACGCTCAAACAGCGCCCCCAGCCCGCCCACCACCAGCGGCGCCACCAGCAGCGCCAGCCAAAAGCCCAGCCAGCCCGACAGCGCATAGGCGATGTACGCGCCCAGCATGTAAAAGCTGGCGTGCGCAAAGTTCAGCACCCCCATCAGGCTGAAGATCAGCGTCAGCCCGGAGCTGAGCATGAACAGCAGCAGCCCGTAGCTCAGGCCGTTGAGCAAGGAGACGATCAGCAGTTCCATGCGTAAAGGCTCGTCATCAGAAGTGGAAAAACACCCCAGGCAAACGCCCGCGTCAGGCAAGACGCAGGCCAAGGACACAGCGTGCCCGGGAACTCTTTTTTTGATAGCTGCTCGCGCGTGCCAGATAGGCTTTTCAAGCCATATTCATCAGAAAACGGCTTGCAGCGCGTGGCAGCAGCTCCTAAAAAAGAAGCGCGCTGCCTCTTGCACCCGCCCCTCAGCTGGGGCGCTTCATCTTGCAGGTGGTGGGCGTGGACGATTCCGCGATCGGAAACTCCTGCACCACCTTGAAGGTCATGCCCGTTTTTTCCACGTTCAGATCGCCCTGGCCGGCTTTTTCCCACACCGATGCATACAGCGGCTGCTGCAACTGGTGGTCATCGCGGCGCATTTCCACCTCGCCAGCAAAGCTCTTGAACTTCAGCCCCTCCAGCGCGGCGGCCACCTTCACCGGGTCGGTGGACTTGGCCTTGGCCATGGCCGCGCCCAGCGCGTTGTAGATGTGCAGCACGGAACCCGTGAAGAAAAAGTCATCCGGGAAACGCGCCTGGAACGCATCCTGCGCCTGGCGGTAATCACCCGGCATGTTGCTGTAGCTGTAGCCAATCTGGTAGACCTTGCCTTCGCCGTTCTTGCCCAGGGCGGCCGGGGTGCCCACCACACCGGCGTAGTAGGTCAGAAACTGGCCGTCATAGCCGCCATCCACCGCCGCCTTGACCAGCAGCGACAAATCAGACCCCCAGTTGCCCGTGACCACGGCATCGGCGCCCGAGGCCTTGATCTTGGCCACATAGGGCGCAAAGTCGCGCACCTGCGCCAGCGGGTGCAGGTCTTCGCCCACGATCTGGATGTCGGGGCGCTTCTGGGCGATGTATTCCTTGGCGTACTTGGCCACCTGGTGGCCGTGCGAGTAGTTCTGGTTGAGCAAGAAGACCTTCTTCACCTCAGGCCGCTTTTCCAGAAAGGCTGCAATGGCCTTGACCTTCATCGACGTGTCGGCATCAAAGCGGAAGTGCCAGTAATTGCACTTGCTGTTGGTGAAGTCCGGGTCCACGGCCGCATGGTTCAGGTACACCACTTCCTTGCCCGGGTTGCGCTGGTTGTGGCGCGCAATGGCGTCAATCAACGCCCCGGCCACGGCCGAGCCATTGCCCTGCGCGATGTAGCGCGCGCCTTGATCAATAGCGGCCTTGAGCGCCGTCAGGCTTTCAGCCGGGCTGAGTTTGTTGTCAAAGCCCACCACCTCAAACTTCACCCCCGCCGGGTTGTTCTTGTTGAACTGCTCGGCAAAGAACTTGAAGCTGCGCAACTGGTTGGTGCCCACCGGCGCCATCAGGCCCGACAGCGGGTCGATCCAGGCAATCTTCACGGTCTCGCCCTGCTGGGCCGCCGCCGCGCCAGCCAGGGCCACCAAGGCTGCACCGGCAATGCTTTTCAACACGGTTTTCATGTGGTCTGTCTCCTTATGCCTGCGTTTGAAAATAGCAGGTTGCAGCATAGCAAGACACCCCTGCGCGCAGGGCCGGGTTAGCCCGCAAACGTGTCACCTAGGCGCCTTGGGCCATGCCTGGCCCGTGCCAGCCTGGCCGCGGCGTCCTGCCCCCTGCAGCCGGGTTTGCCCTACATTCGTGCCCACACCAGGCACCTGCCCAGCAGAATGGTTTTTTATGGCCAAGCGCGCCGTCATCACCGCATCCGATGCCCCTTCGCGCACGCTCATCGAGCGTGCCTACAACCAGTTGCGCGACGACATCGTGTCTTGCCGTCTGGCGCCGGGTGAGAAGCTGCGCGTGGAACACCTGAAGGCCCGCTACGGCGTGGGCGCAAGCACGCTGCGCGAAGCCATCACGCGCCTGGCCAGCGACGCACTGGTGGAGACACAAGGACAGCGTGGTTTTCGCGTGGCCCCCATTGCCGTGGCCGACATGCAAGACCTGACACGGCTGCGCATTCACATCGAGATCGATGCACTGCGCCTGTCGCTACGCCATGGCAATGCCGCCTGGCGCGAGCGCCTGCGCCGGGCCTATGACGATTTGTCGCGGCTGGAGCAGCCGCTGCATGCCGAACATGCCAAGCCCTGGGAAGCCCGGAACACGGCTTTTCACGAGGCTCTGCTATCTGGTCACGCATCGGCCTGGACCTTGCGCCTGCTGCGCATCCTGGCGCGCCAGAGCGAGCGCTACCGCCGCTACGCCATCAGCCTGCCGGGCAGCCCGCGCGATGTACACGCCGAGCACCGCGAGATTTTTCTCAGCGCCATGGCCGGCAACGAGCTGCGCGCCGCCTTGGCGCTGGAGGCACATATCCAGACCACGGCACAGCTGGTGGCCCAGGCCTTGCAGGCAGGCAGCTCCACACTCTCCCCGCAAGCGCCATGCCTCTAAATGCCCCAATCCATCCTAACCAAATAGGCCATTTGCGCGCACTACTCAATGGTTTTTAGCTACATATAATATAGCAAATACCTTGGCGCACCTGCACCTGGCGTATGGCGGCTTTTTCAGGAATGACGGTTATTTCTTTGCTTGCAGCAGCTGCTGCAGGTTGTTCATGTTTTCCTGCATGCGCTCTTGCACCACCTGCCAGGCGTCGGTGCCGGCTTTCACCTCCAGCTCGGCCAGTTCCTTGAAGTTGGCCATGGCCTTTTGAATGCCCTGGCGCAGCGCCTCGGCCTGGCCTGCCATGGCGTTCTGGCCAGAGGCCATGGTCTTGGATGCTTCCTGCCACTGCGTCAGCGTTTCATGCAGGATTTCGGCACGGCGCTTGGCCAGCGTGGCCATGCCTTCGTAGAGCTGGCGGTGGGCCTGGGCCAGCGCCTCCATGTCCTTGCGCTGCCATTCCATGAAGGCGCCCACGTCGATGCCGGGCAGCTTGAACTGCTGGGCCAGTTTGCTCATGTCTTCCCAGCTTGGCAGGCCCGTTGCCGGGGCGGGGGCAGGTGCAGGGGTGCGGGTGCTTTTCTTGGTGCTGCTCATGGTGTCTTTCTCCAGGTGGTGTGAACAAAGGGGAAAAGTGGGGCAAAGGGTGCTTATTCCATTTCCATATCAAAGCGACACTTTGTCGCTCGGCCTTGCCGTGCTACAGCACTGTCTGCGGCCTCGCTTCGCGTTTCGCTCTGATCTGGAAATGGAATTAGGCCGGGGCCATGCGCAAGCTGGCGGCTGACTTGGGGCGCACGGCCAGCATCATGATGATGCCCGCTGCCAGCCACACGCCTGCCACCAGATACAGCGAAGCAACAGAGCTGCCCGTGTGCTTGTTCAGGGCAGCGGCCACGGAGGGCATGACCGCCGGGCCCAGGTTGCCCAGACTGCTGATGAGGGCAATGCCCACCGCTGCGGTTTTCTTGGGCACGTATTCGCTCAAGGCGGTAAAGAACAGGGGCGTGGCCGCCGACTGGCCAATGGACATGAGCGCCAGCCCGGCAATGACTGGCGCAATGGCGCCCTGCCCCATGGTCAGGATGGATACCGTGATGCCGATCACCACCAGTGCGCAGCAAAAGAGAAAGTGCTTGCGCCGCTCTTGATGGCGGTCAGAGCTGCGGCCAATCCACACCATGCCGAAGATGCTGACCAGCGGCCCCACAGCGGACAACAAGCCCACGGTCAACACATCCTGCACGCCCAGGCTCTTGATGAGTGTGGGGCCCCAGAACACCATCACGTAGGTGCCGCCCAGAAAGAGAAAGTACACCAGCGCCATCGTCCACACGCGCACGTCGCGCAGCATTTCGCCCATGCTGGTGTGTGATGCGCAGTGGCCCTGGCTGGCGGCAGCGTCAGTGTCAAACAGGGTTTTCAGGCGGGCTTTTTCGTCTTGGCTCAGCCAGGGCGCGTCAGCCGGTTTGTCCTTGAGGTAGAAAAAAGCCAGTACGCCCAGCGCCGATGCGGGCAGCCCCTGGATGAGGAACATCCACTGCCAGCCGTGGTAGCCCATCACGCCGTTCATGTACTTGAGGATGGCGCCCGACATGGGCCCGGCGATCAGGTAGGCGATGGTGGCCCCGGTCATGAAGATGGCCGTGATCTTGGCGCGCCGCGCGCTGGGATACCAGTAGGTGAGGTACAGGATGATGCCGGGGAAGAACCCGGCCTCCAGCGCCCCCAGCAAAAAGCGCAGGGTGTAGAACATGGCCGTGCTCTGCACAAACATCATGGCCGCAGCCACCAGACCCCAGCCGAACATGATGCGCAGCAGCGTCTTGCGCGCGCCAATGCGCTCCAGCAGCATGTTGCTGGGCACTTCAAACAGAAAGTAGCCAATGAAGAACACGCCCGCGCCGAAGGCGTAGGCCGCGTCGCTGAAAGGCAGCGTTTCGCGCATCTGCAATTGCGCAAAGCCGATGTTGACGCGGTCGATGAAGGCGATGATGTAGCAGACGATGAGCAGCGGCAAAAGCCGCCAGCTGATCTTGGCGAACATGGCCTCGTCTTGCGGGCTGGCGGCAGCAACGGGCAGCGTTGGCGGGCTGTGGTGGTAAGCCATGGTGCGGGCTCCTTTCCGTATGCAAAAGGGTCATGACGAAGCGGGTGCGCACAGGGCGTGCGCAGAGCTTGCGGCGCGCGCTCAAGGTGCGGCGGGCGCTGCCGCTGCATCAGCCCCTGTAGCGCTGGCCTGCGCGGCCGCCCGGGCCATGGCGGGCGGGCGGGCGGCGGCTTTCTTGCCAGCGGTTTTTTTGGCGGGGGGTTTTTTGGCAGAGGTTTTCTTCTCAGAGGCTTTCTTCGCTGGCGCGGCAGCGTCTGCGCGGCGGGCGGCAGCAGCTTGGGCGGCTGCGGGCTTTTTGGCCGCCCGCTTGGGTGCCGCCCGCTGGCGGGCGGCGGGGGCCGGCGCGGGGCTGGCAGCGGCTTCAGCGGCTGGGGCGGGCACGGCATCGGGCAGACGTTTGATTTTTTCCAGCGCCTGTTCCAGCCGTTCGGCCAGCTCTTGCACCTCTTCTTGCGTCAGCGCGCGGCGGCAGGCGACGATGCCGAACTCCAGCGAGGTGCCGCCGTAGCTGTTAACGGTGATGTTGAGCGCGTTGCCGTGGTAGGGAATGGACACCGGGTAGTACTGCCGCATGCGCGCGCCCGCCACATAAAGCGGCACTGGCGGGCCAGGCACGTTGGAGATGAGCAGGTTGGCCACGGGCGGCAGATCTCGCGCCAAGGTGGAGCGCCCGTACAGCGAAGCCAGGCTGGTCATGATCCACGGCGCGCCGGTGATGGGCATGTCCACCCCCAGCACGGGCTTGAGTTCGCGCACCACGGCCTTGGCCGCTTCGGACGAGGCGTGAATGGCCTTGAAGCGCTCGCCCAGGTCGGCAATGTCGGTCGCCAGGTCCACCCGCACGGCAGACACCTGGTTGTTCATGGCGTCATTGCCTTCGTCGCGCAGGCTCACGGGCACGCCGGCAATCAGCGGCTCGGCGGGCAAGGCGTGGCGCGCCTGCAAAAAGCCGCGCACCGCTTCGCTGCACATGCACATGACGATGGTGTTGACCGTGCCGCCCACGCGCTTGCCCAGCGCTTTCAGGTCCTGAAAAGGCACGGAGAGCGTGGCATAGGAGCGCTGGTTGGTGATGGGCTCGTTGAAAATGGTTTTGGGCGCCAGGCCCAGGCTGAGCGAGCGTTCCTTGCCGCCCAGAAACTGGTTGGCGGCGACGCGGCTGGCCACGGAAACGGCCCGCACCGCCGTGGGCAGCAGGGTGAACAGCTTGCGGTATTGCTTGAAAGAGTTGTTGACGGCAGCTTGCAGCAGCTCGGCCACGCCAAGCTGGTAGTCGTCAAAGCGGCCTGCGCGCCGGCGCCGCCGGGGGGCAGTGACTTCGCGGATTTCGGGGCTAGTGTCATAGAGCACGCGGGCCAGCTCGGCCCCGGCCTTGCCATCGATGCCGCTGTGGTGCACCTTGCTGTAAAAGCCAATCTGCCCCGAGGCCAGCCCCTCAATGACATACACCTCCCACAGCGGGCGGCTGCGGTCCAGCAGGCTGGAGTGCAGGCGCGCGACCAGGCGGCGCAACTGGTCCATGCTGCCGGGCGGGCGCAGCATGTGGGTGCGCACGTGGTAGTCCAGGTCCACGTCATCGTCTTCGATCCACACAGGCTCGGCCAGCTCAAACGGCATGGGCGCCAGCTTGCGCGTGAGCACCGAGGCCATGTGCATGCGCTTGGCCAGCATGGCCTTGAACTCTTCGTAAAAGTCGCCCTGGTGGCCGGGCGGCAGATCCAGCAGCATCAAGCTGCCCACGTGCATGGGCGTTTCGGGGGTTTCCAGGTGCAAGAACGCTGCGTCGATATTGCTCAAATGTTCCATGGTGCTTCCTTGTGGGCCAGGGACATCAAGCTGGCGGTGCGGCGGCGCGCTTGCGGGCTTCTTCGTCGGCCAGGTCTTTTTTCGACAGCTTGCCCACGGGGGTCTTGGGCAGCTCCTTGCGAATGTCCAGCGCCTGCACCATCTCGTGCTTGCCCAGCTTGTCCTTCAAGAAGTCCTGCAACTGCGCCAGCGTGAAAGGCTGTGCCCCGGCCTTGAGGGTGACAAACGCCTTGGGCGACTGGCCACGGTAGGGGTCAGGCACGCCGATGACGCAGACTTCGTTGACGTCAGGGTGCTGGTAGATGGCTTCTTCCAGCATGCGCGGATAGACGTTGTAGCCGCTGCACAGCAGCATGTCCTTGCAGCGGTCAACGATGTAGAGGTAGCCGTCTTCGTCCATGTAGGCCACATCGCCCGTGCGGAAGTAGCCATCGGCGGTGAGCGAATCGCGCGAGGCGTCGGGCCGCTTCCAGTAGCCCAGCATGACGTTGGGGCCCTTGATGCAGATTTCGCCCTTTTCGCCCAGCGGCACGTATTGCCCCGAACCGTCAAGCGCGAGCAGCTTGATGTCCACCCCCGGCATGGGAATGCCGCAGGAGCCAGGCTTGTTGTGAATCTTGCCGCCAATGCTGGGCGTGAAGGTGCCGGTGGGCGAGGTTTCGGTCATGCCCCAGCCTTCGGCCACGGCGCAGCCGGTGATGCGGGTGTAGCGCTGGCCAACTTCCACAGGCAGCGGCGCGCCGCCGGACAGACAGTATTTCAGCGCGCTCAGGTCGCTGCCAGGCGTGTCCGGGTGATCGATGAGTGCGGTGAACATGGTGGGCACACCCGCAAACACACTCACCTGCTTGTCGCGAATGGCGCGCAGTGCCTCACCCGGGTCGAACCGCGCATGCTGCACCAGCTCGGCGCCGATGTGAAAGCAGTACAGCATGTTGGCCGTGAGCGCATAGATGTGAAACAGCGGCAGCACGGCCAGAAAGCTCTCCTTGCCCGGCGCCAGCGTGTCCACGTTGGTAATGGCCGACTGCGACACCGCCGCCGTCAGGTTGGCATGCGTGAGCATGGCGCCCTTGGGCAGGCCCGTGGTGCCGCCCGTGTATTGCAGCACCGCCAGCGCCTGCGCCGGCTCGCCCACGTCGTGGCGCACATAGTCGCCGTCGTTGTCCAGCAGGTCGGCAAAGTGCACGTGCCGCTCGTCCCAGGACACATCGGCCAGCTGCTTGGCCTCGGCCAGACGGGCGTTGACGGCCTCGGGCGCGGCGCTCATCTCGCCCATATTGCCCACGATCAGCTTTTTCAGCCGCGTCTTGCCCAGCATGGCCGCCATTTGGGGGTACAGCGCCGCCAGATCCAGGGTGATGACGATGTCCGTCTGGCTGTCCTCGATCTTGTGCTCCAGCACCTTGGGCACATCCAGCGGCGAATAGTTGACCACCGTGCCGCCGGCCCTGAGGATGGCGAAAAAGGCAATGGTGTGGTGCGGTGAATTGGGCAGAAACAGCCCCACGTGCACACCCGGCCCCACCCCCTGCTGCTGCAAGCCCTTGGCCGCGCGGTTGACCAGGGCATCCAGCTCGCGAAAGCTGATGCGCCGGCCCATGAACTGCACGGCGGGGTTGTCCGGCCATCGGGCCACCGCCTGATCCAGAATGCCTTGCACCAGGCCCGTTTCGATCTCGCTGTCCCAGCGCATGCCCTGCGGGTAAGACTTCAGCCAGGCTCTTTCTTGTGTGCCCATCTTGCATGTCTCCTTTGCGTTGACCGAGCACCACGGCAAGCGCGCCTTGCCCCGACACACAAGGCGGGGCAAGCGCCGACGTGATGGCACACGCAGAATGGTGCAGGTGTCATGGCTTGGCAAGTCGCCAACAAGACAACCTAGGGAAACACCGGAGCGGGTTTACACCCAGTCGCCTGCGCCTTGGGCACACAGCGCAAGCGGTGTCACCCATTTGTCACCAGAGGCCGCGCGGCAATAGCACCATATGTCATGCCTGCTAGGCAGGCCCACCAGAGGCTCCAGCGTTTTTGCCTTTGACAAAAGCCTCGAACCGCGGATATCACCCGCGCTTTACTGACGCTGCGGTGCTTTTCATCCACCTCTCTCATGGATACGTTTTTGTGAACCCAGAAACCGACATGCCGCAGCAGCTGGACGAGCGCGCCACGGGCCACCTGCTGTCCGACCGCCAGCATGCCAATGCCAACGTCAGCCTGATCCAGATCTTCGACCAGCGCAGCGCCCCCGGCGAAACCGTGCGCTTCAAAAGCATCCTGGCGCAAATCAACAACCGCCTGCACCTGTGGCCGCGCTTTCGCCAGCGCGTGCAGCGCGTGCCGCTGGGGCTGGACCGCCCCTACTGGGTGGACGACGAGCAGTTCGACCTGGAACACCACGTGCGCCACATCGCCCTGCCCAAGCCTGGCGACTGGCGGCAGTTCTGCATCCAGGTTTCGCGCCTGCACGCGCGCACGCTCGACATGGACCGCCCCCCCTGGGAGCTGTACGTCATCGAAGGGCTGGACAGCCTGCTGGAGCTGCCTGAAGGCAGCTTTGCCGTGCTGCTCAAGACCCATCTGGCCGCGCTGGACGTGTCCGAGCTGGCCAAGCTGACCGAAGGCCTGTGCGACACGCACGCCAAGCCCGCGCCCCTTGCCCCGCCGCCCGCCTGGTTTGCCGACGCCGGCCCCGGCATGCTGACCCTGCTGCAACGCGGCATGCTGCGCTCGGCCCTCATGCCCTGGCAGCAGCCCTGGATGATCGAGCGCCTGCTGCCCATGGCCCGGGCCGTGACCACGAGCCTGGGCGAAATCCACCCCCTCACCCGCTTTAACGCCGTCGTCTCGCCCTACCGCGTGTTCGACACCCGGCGTTTTGCGCGCAGCGCCTTCGAGCGCATTGCCGCCTCCGTGCCTGGCGCCACGCTGCAAGACGCGGTCATCGCCGTATGCGGCGGCGCCCTGCGCCAGTATTTGGATGAGGTGGGCGAGCTGCCCGAAGACAGCCTCAACGCCTTCGTCTGGCTGCCCGCGCCGCACGATAGCCCAAGCAAAGGCGGCGGCAAAAGCCCGCCGTCCGCCCCCACCTGGCGCCCGCGGCCACTGGCCACCGATCTTGACGATGCCGGCCAGCGCCTGGCTGCCGTGGCCGCCCGTGCACAGCAATACCCCGTGGTCATGCAGCAGGCCATGCGCCCAGCCTTGGCCCAGGTGCCGGGTGAAGTCTCCACCCACTGCGTCATCCGCTTCATCCCCGCGCCCGAGCAGCCGCAATACCTGTGCGGCGCGCGCATGCGCTACACCTCGGCCATCCTGCCCATACGCGACGGCGCGGGCCTGGCCTTTGCCGTGACGTGCTACGACGATTTGGTCATCATCTCCCCCACCGCCTGCCGCGAGCTGCTGCCCAACCCCGAGCAGTTGGCCCAATGCCTGCGCGACAGCTTCCAGGCCAGCCTGGCCGCCGCCGAAGCAGCTGAGGCAGCCCACTCGACAACACCTGCCCCTTCGGCCGCTTCCAAGCCACGCAAGCCCCGCACCAGACGCCAAGCCTGAGCGCCATGGGAAAGGCCGTACACGCATTTGCTATTTTTTAAATAGCATTAAACCCTTTAAACAAGCGCGCAAAAGGCCTTTTCATCAACCCATCATCGGCAGACACGCATCTGCGGGGGAAATGGCGGGTGAAGCCATCGCTCACCCTTCGCCCTAGGGTCTGTTCACGTGACTGGCGCGGGATTGAACAGCACCAGCGCGTTATGCAGCTTCCAGCGTTCGGCCCAGGTTTTCTGGCGGCCGCTGGCCACTTCCAGCAGCAAGTCAAGCAGCTCGCGTCCCACTTGCTCAATGCTGCGCTCGCCATCGGCAATGCGGCCGGCGTTCACGTCCATCAAGTCATGCCAGCGGCGGGCCAAATCACTGCGCGTGGCCACCTTCACCACCGGGCAGGCCGCCAAGCCGTAGGGTGTGCCCCGGCCCGTGGTGAACACATGCAGGTTCATGCCCGCAGCCAGTTGCAAGGTGCCGCAGATGAAGTCACTCGCAGGCGTGGCGGCAAACACCAGCCCCTTTTGATCGGGCCGCAGCTTTTCGCCCGGCGCCAGCACATGGGCAATGGGCGCGCTGCCACTTTTGACAATGCTGCCCATGGCTTTTTCAGTGATGTTGGACAGTCCGCCCGCCTTGTTGCCCGGCGTGGTGTTGGCCGCGCGGTCGGCCTGGCCCCGGGCCAGGTACTGGTCGTACCAGGCCAGCTCGCGCACCATACCAGCGGCCACCTCTGGCGTGGCCGCGCGGGCGGTGAGTTGCTCCACCGCATCACGCACCTCGGTGTTTTCACTGAACATCACGGTGGCACCCGCACGCACCAGCAAATCGGTCATGTGCCCCACCGCCGGGTTGGCGGTGATGCCTGAGAGCGCATCGCTGCCGCCGCACTGCACGCCCACCACCAAGTGGCTGGCCGGCACGGTCTGGCGGCGGCGCGCGTTCAGCCGCTCCAGCACGGGGCGGGCGCGCTGCACGATGTCGTCCACCATCGACATGAAGCCCACGTGCGCACTGTCTTGCAGGCACACGTGGTTCATGGGCTGCCCTTCGGCACGCAGGGCAAGGGTGCCGGGCGGAATCAGCCGGTCGGGCTGGAGCTTCTCGCAGCCCAGGCTCACCATCAGCAATTCGCCGCCAAAGTTGGGGTTCTGGCTGATGTGGCGCAGCGTGCGCTGGGGAATCTCAGCGCCCGGCGCGTCAATGGCCACGCCGCAGCCATAGGTGTGCTCCAGCGCCACCACGCCGTCCACATGGGGGTAGTGCGGCAGCAGCTCGGTGCGTATGCGCTCAGCCGCCACGCCCACCACACCCGCCACACATTGCACCGTGGTCGTGATGGCCAGCAGGTTGCGCGTGCCCACCGAGCCATCGGGGTTGACATAGCCCTCAAACGTCAGCCCCTCCAGCGGCGGCCAATCGGGCGCGGGCACCGTGGCCATGGGCAAATCCTGCAAGGCACGCGCAGCGGGTATGTCCAGCAGCCGTTCATGCACCCAACTGCCCGCTGCAATGGACTGGCGGGCATAGCCCACAGGCACGTTGTAGCGGCGCACGGTGCCGCCAGCGGCAATGTCGCTCAAGGCCACCTTGTGCCCCTGCGGCACCTTGTCGCGCAACACCAGCCCACCCGGCAAGACCGTGCCGGCGGGCAAGCCGCCATCATTGGCCACCACGGCCACGTTGTCAGCCGGGTGCATGCGGATCGTCAAAGGGGTGCGGGGCGATTCACTCATAGAAAACAGTTCCTTGAATCAAACAAACGCCGGGCTGGGCAAAGGTTGGCCCGCCCAGAAGGCGTCCAGGTTGTCCAAAACACGTTGCGCCATGGCTTGACGCGTTTGCAAAGTGGCGCTGGCCATGTGGGGAGTGAGCACTACGTTGTCCAGCACGAGCAATTCGGGAGGCACCTGCGGTTCGCGCTCAAACACGTCTAGCCCCGCCCCCGCAATGCGGCCCGCTTGCAGCGCCTGCACCAGAGCTGCCTCATCCACCACCGTGCCGCGTGACACATTGATCAAAAAGCCCTGCGCGCCCAGCGCATCCAGCACCTGGGCATTCACCAAGTGCCTGGTGCCAGCCCCGCCTGCGGTAATCAGCACCAGAAAATCGGCCCAGTGCGCCAGATCCAGCAGTTGCGGCTCATGCGGCCAGGGCACATCGGACACAACGTGGCGGCTGTGATAACGCACCGCCATGTCAAAGCCTTGCGCGCGTCGCGCAATGGTGCGGCCAATGCGGCCCAGACCCACAATGCCCAGGCGCGCCCCGCTGACCTTGAAGCCCAGTGGAAACGGCTGTGCGGCTGGCTGCCCCCATTGCTGGGTGCGCACGTAACGGTCGGCCTGCGAAACGCGCCGCGCAATGTCCAGCATGAGGCCAAACGCCAGATCGGCCACGCAGTCGTTGAGCACATCAGGCGTGTAGCCCACCGCAATACCGCGCTGCTCGGCATGGGGAACGTCAATCTTGTCCAGCCCCACGCCAAAGCTGGAAATGACCCGCAGCCGGGGCAGCGCCTCGACCACGGTTTTGTCCAACCCCACCGCCGCAGAAGTCACCAGCGCCTTGAACGCATCCCCCTGCTCTGCCAGCAAGCGAGCGCGCTCAGGCCCTTCGGGCGGCAGGCGCACCACGTCATAGCGCGCATTCAGCTGCTCTTGCAGCCAGGGCATGAGCGCGGGTATTTGTAAAACCTTGGGCTTGCTGGGCATGGGTTGACTCCGTTGAAGGGACACGCTCGCAAATGATGCTGTCGATTAATGCCGCAAACTCTGCTGGTGTTGTGGCTTGCAGCATCGCGTCCTGTGCTTTCAGACGCTGCCTGGCCGCCTACTGCGTTGTGTCCCGTGATGCGCAGCCGGCCAAGGCATCGCCCCTTCTGCTCAATCGGCCCGAATACCCGCTTCCTTGACCAACTTGGCCCAGCGTGCACGCTCGCTCTGGAAAAAGCTGTCTTGCTCTTTGGGCGTCATGGTGGACACCTCAGCACCCTGGGCCACCAGGCGTGAACGCACGGCTTCGCTGCGGATGATGCGGATCAGCTCTGCATTCAGACGCTGCACCACGGCATCGGGCGTGCCACGCGGGGCCATTACGCCTTGCCAAGTGCCCGACTCAAAACCGGGCACACCCTGCTCGGCCAGCGTGGGTACATCGCCAATCAAGGCCATGCGGCTGCGGCGTGACACGCCCAGCAGTTTGAGCTTTTTGCTTTGCACATGCGGCCAAGTGGCCAGCATGCCGTTCATCAGCATTTGCGTTTGTCCGCCAATGGTGTCTTGAATGGCCTGAGCGCCGCCCTTGTAGGGCCCGTATTGCCAGCGCGCGCCGGTGGCGCGCTCTACCGCCACGCCAGCCAGGTGCGGTGCACTACCCGTGGCCGTTACCGCAAAGTTCAACGGCTGCTGTTGGGACAAGGCCACCAGTTCCTGCAAGTTGTTGACTGGCACCGAAGGGTGCACCGCCAACAAGTGGGGCGAATAAGCCAGCATGGCCACGCCGCGCAAATCTTTGGACGGGTCAAACGGCAACTTGGTGTAAACCGAAGGGCTAATGGACAGCGCCCCCACATCACATAGCAGCAGGGTGTGACCATCGGGCGCGGCCTTGGCGACCAGATCAGCTCCCAGGTTGCCGTTGGCCCCAGCCTTGTTTTCCACCACCACCGGCTGCTCCAACGCCTCGCTCAACGGCTGGCTGATAAGGCGGGCGATGATGTCCGATGAACCGCCCGGCGAATAAGTCACCACCAAGCGTATGGGTTTGCTCGGCCAGTTGCTCTGGGCCAAGGCCAAGGCGGGCAACGCCACAGCGGCTGCCGCACCCAGCCAGTCTCGACGGCGCAGGTTCATGGTTTGTCTCCTTTGGTTTGAATGCAATTGGAGCCGCTTGTGCCTGCACGCCGCCGGACGCATATCAACCAAGCGGGCGTGTCTTGCAGGGCTATGGAGCGCAATGCCTGCGCCCGAGTCATTCCAGCTGGATGCCTGCTGCCTTAATGACTTGCGCCCACTTGTCCACTTCGGCTTTCTGGTATGCCTTGATTTCTTCAGGCGTCATGCGCGATGGCTGCATGCCGGCGCTCTTGAGGCGCATCTGCACTTCAGGCGTATCAACGATCTTCATGATCTCTTCATGCAGCCTGCTGACAATAGGCGCTGGCGTTCCGGCTGGTGCAAACACGGCTTGCCAAGAAGCCACGTCAAAACCCTTTTGGCCCGCTTCAGCAATCGTCGGCACATCGGGCAACGTCGGCAGACGCCTGGAACTGCTGACCGCGATGGGGCGCAGCTTGCCTGCCTGGATATGAGGCCCAACGATCAGCGTGGTGTCGAACATCATGTCCACCTGCCCGCCGATGACGTCCTGCACGGCAGGGCCACTGCCTTTGTAAGGTACATGGGTGAACTTCACGCCAGACTGGTAGCTCAGCAGCTCTGCTGCCATGTGAGGTGAAGTACCCGTGCCGGGCGATGCCACGGAAAGCCCGCCCCCAGACGCCTTGGCCTTACTGGCAGCCAATACATCAGACAGGGTTTTGTAGGGGCTGGAAGCCGATACGACCAGAACCAGCGGACTGGATCCCAGCATGGCCACTGGCGTAAAGGACGTAAGGGGGTCATAGCCCAGCTTGGGATACAGGCTCACGTTAATGGCATGTGAGCTCACAGTGCCGCCCAAAATCAAATAACCATCTGCGGGCGCACGTGCGGCCTGCGCCGATCCCACGCTGCCACCCGCCCCGCTTTTGTTTTCAATCACCACGGGCGTACCCAAAGCCTTGCCAAGAGGCTGCGCAATTACGCGGGCCAGCGTATCGGTATTGCCACCCGGAGCAAAAGGCACCAGGTAAGTGATGGCTTTACCTGTGGGCCAGGTGCTTTGCGCATGGGCTGGCGCAACCGTGAATGCAGTCCCTAGCCAAAGCGCACTGCCAGTAATCAGATAATGATGAACAAGCGTGCGGCGCTTCATTTTCGTCTCCTTTTTAATTAAATTTAGATTAATGAAAATCAAAATCGAGGCTGATGCCCCGTAAAAGACGGATCGTATTTTCTCATCTGGCCTAGGTCATCCCGGTTTCGAATACCGCAGCGCAAATAGTTGTCATGCAATCGCGCCAGTGCAGACCGGTCCAGCGTAACCCCCAGACCAGGAGATGCAGGCACACGCAAACTACCCTGCTCAAACTGTAGGCGCCCGCCCTCAATGACTTCTTCATCCTGCCAGGGATAATGGGTATCGCACGCGTAATTCAGCAAGGGTACGCTGGCACACAGGTGTGTCATAGCAACCAGACTGATACCCAGGTGAGAATTGCTGTGCATGGACAAACCCATGCCAAAGGTTTGGCACAAGGTGGACAAACGCTGCGTCGCGCGCAGCCCACCCCAATAGTGATGATCACTCAAAACGATTTTGACGGGGCAGCCCATCTCGGCATTTTTTCGGAACTCAGAGAAATCGGTAACCACCATATTAGTAGCCAGCGGCACATCGCATGCACGGGCAACAGCCGCCATGCCGTCCAGACCGGGAGCTGGGTCTTCGTAATATTCCAAAACGCCGCGCAATTTCTGAACGATTTTCAGACTGGTTTCCACTGTCCAGTTGCCGTTAGGATCAATCCGCAAGGGCGTACCGGGAAAAGCCTGAGCCAATGCCAATATTCCCTCGGCCTCCTGCTCAGGAGGCAGTGCGCCTGCCTTGAGCTTGATGCTCTGAAAGCCGTATTGCGCCATCATGCGCCGAGCCTGGGCAACAAGTTGCTGAGACGAAAGCGCCTCCCCCCAGGCATCAGGCGCATAAGGCTTGTCAATATGCTGCGCATATTTGTAGAAAAGGTAGGCCGAATAAGGCACGCGATCACGCACGGCGCCACCCAGCAAATCAACCACAGGCGCGCCCGCCAGTTGCCCCTGCAAATCCAGCATGGCCACTTCAAATGCACTGACGACTTTGGCCACCGTTTTGGACACATGGGTGCCTGGCGCCAGTGAAACCTGCTGCCCCAGAAATTCTGAAGCAGTAGGACTCACTGGCTTGACCAGGGCAGCAACCCTGGATTCCATTTCATTCAGCGCCCAAGGTGACAGCCCCACCAAAGCGGGGGCGGCTTTGGCCAGTGCATCCAGCATGGGCTGATCGCCATAGCTTTCGTTGATACCTACCAGGCCCGAATCTGTCTCGATCTCGATAATCGATCGCAAGGCCCAAGGTTCGTGAATACCCGCAGCATTGAGCAAGGGCGGATCACGAAAGGCAATAGGCGTGACGCGAATCTGGCGAATGGCGTGGGACATGGTGATTGAGAGCCTCACAATTGAAAGCTGAGAACCGGGCTGCGGTATTACGCAGCGCCGTGCGTTTCAACATACAGCGCGTACAGCGAATGGCTGCTGGCCATATACAGGCGATTTTTCTTGGGGCCACCAAAGCAGAGATTGGCGCAGCGCTCAGGCAAGCGAATATGGGCCAGGGGTTTTCCCTGCGGGCTGAAAACCCGCACGCCATCCAGCTCTTGCGGTTTTCCGCGCAGCGGGTAAACCATGCGCCCATCCTGCAGTTCTGGCTCAGCGGCCAGTTGACCATTGCTGCCCCAGCCACACCACAAATTGCCGTCTCGATCAACCTTGAAGCCGTCCAGCGCGCCATGATCGGCGGCATCAATCAGTTTGGTCTTGTTGGACAAGCTGACGCCATCTGCCCCCACGTCATATGCCCAGATACTGCGATTGGGCGTGCCGCGCCACTCCACCACATAGAGCTTTTTCTCGTCTGGGGAAAAAGCCAGCCCATTGGGATTCATCAAGTCCGTGATCACGGCGCTGATACGCCCGTCAGATCCGATGCGGTAAACATGGGTGCCGGCCTGCTCTGGCTGGGCCCGAAAGCCTTCCCATTCACCATTGATACCAAACAACGGGTCGGTAAACCAAAGGCTGTCGTCTGACTTGACCACAATGTCATTGGGCGCATTCAGGCGTTTGCCCTCAAAACTTTCGGCCAGCACCGTCAGGCGTCCATTGGCTTCCGTGCGCACCACGCGCCGCGTGAGCGAATGCTCGCAGCTCACCAAACGTCCCTGCCGGTCGCGGACATTGCCATTGGTGTAGTTGGCAGGCGAGCGAAAAACGGAAAACTCGCCCGTGCGCTCGTCGTAGCGCATGATGCGGTTGTTCGGTATGTCCGACACCAGCAGGTAGCCAGGTTCCCCGGGGTTTTCGGCCGGGAAATAAGCAGGCCCCTCGGCCCAACGCATGCCTGTGGCGACCTGCTCGACCGTGCTGCTGTAGATGCGGTATTTGGCAAATGCCGGATCCAGTATCTGCACGGATGGGTCTGGATAACGTTGTTGCGGTGCAAAGCTGAATGACTGTGCCCAGCTTGCAGGCGCAGCACCGGCCGCAACGGCGGCTGCGCTGGACTGTATCCATTGACGACGGTTTAAACGCATGGCGTTTCCTCGCAGGTGGTGATGCTTCACACCGGCACGCCGCCACGCGCCTGCAACCAGGCGGGGGCGTCTTGCAGGGCCACGGGGCGCAAAAAGCGGTCCATGGCGGCATAGCCCACCGAGGTGGTGGCCGGTGCGGTGGACGATGGGAACGGCCCGCCGTGCTGCTGTGCGTGGGTGACGGCCACGCCGGTGGGCACGCCGGTAAACAGCACGCGCCCGGCGATTTGCGTGGCGGTGTGCACCAGGGCTTGCTCGGCCTCGGCAGGCGGTGCGTCGGTGCCAAAGCCCCACAGCGTGACGGTGAGCGAGCCGCCCACGGCTTGCAGCACCTGCTGGGCCTGGGCCGTGTCTTGCACGCGCACCACCAGGGCGGCGGGACCGAACACTTCGTCGTGCAGCGTGGAGTCGGCCACGAAGTCTTCGCCTTGCACTTCGGCCAGGAATGGGCGGGGCGGCGCATCGGCGGGGCCTTGTTCGCCCAGCAGCACGCGCAGCTTGCCGTGGCGCGCCCAGGCGGCCACGCCTTGGTCAAAGCTCATGCGGATGCCGGGCGTGAGCATGCGGTGCGGCGCCTGCGCGGCCAGCGCCTGCACCAGTGCATCCACAAAGGCTTGCGAGGCCGCGTCGCGCTGCACCACGATGACGCCTGGACTGGTGCAGAACTGCCCACAGCCAAGGGCAATGGAGGCGGCCAGGGCCTGCGCCAGCGCCGGGCCTTGCTCGGCCAACACGGCCGGAGTGGCCACCACGGGGTTGACGGCCCCCAGCTCGCCAAAGAAGGGAATGGGGCGCGGGCGCGATTGCGCCACCTGCTCCAGCGCGCGTCCGCCCCGGCATGAGCCGGTAAAGGCCACAGCGGCCATGGCCGGGTGCTGCACCAGGCGCACACCCACATCGGCGCTGGCCCCCTCAACCATGCCCAGCACGCCGGCGGGCAGCCCCTGGGCGGCCACGGCAGCCTGGGCCAATTGCATGACGGCACGCGACAGGCGCGGATGGCCGGGGTGGGCCTTGACGAGCACGGGGCAGCCCGCAGCCAGAGCGGAAGCGGTGTCACCGCCCAGTACGGAAAAGGCAAAGGGAAAGTTGCTGGCGCTGAACATGGCCACGGGCCCCAGAGGCACGCGCACGCGCATCAGGTGCGGGCGGCCTGCGGGCGGCGCGCCTGCAATGGCAGGGTCGTCCGTCAGGGCAAAGGGCTGGCCGCGCTCGGCTTCGTCGGCAAAGCCGCGCAACTGAAAGGCGGTGCGGTCGATCTCGCCGTTCAGGCGCGCAGCGCCCAGGCCGGTTTCTTCATCCGCCAGGGGCACAAGCTGCTCGCGCGCGCCTTGCAGCGCGTCGGCCAGGGCACGCAGCAAGGCGGCGCGCTGCGCGCCGCTGGTGCGGGCAAAGACGGGGGCAGCCTGGGCGGCCGCGGTGGCGGCGGCGTCAATGAAGGCAGGGGTGCTATCTTTTAGATCGGTCATGATTTCTACTTCAAAAAAGTGAGCTGTTTGCGCTTTAATGACAAGCGCGAATGGCCATTTCGATTGCTTTTTTCCAAGACATCAGCGCACCAGGCAGGGGCGTTTGGGGTCAAAGCGCCAGCCGGGGATGAGGTACTGCATGGCCACGGCGTCGTCACGCGCACCCAGGCCGTGTTGCAGGTAAAGCTGGTGGGCTTTTTCCACCTGGGCCATGTCCAGCTCGATGCCCAAGCCGGGTTTGTCAGGCACGCGCACGCAGCCGCCTTCAATGCGCAGCGGTTCTTTGGTCAAGCGCTGGCCGTCTTGCCAGATCCAGTGCGTGTCAATGGCCGTAACCTTGCCGGGCGCGGCGGCGCCCACGTGGGTGAACATGGCCAAGGACACATCAAAGTGGTTGTTGGAGTGGCTGCCCCAGGTCAGCCCCCAGTCGCGGCAGGTCTGGGCCACGCGCACGCTGCCGGCCATGGTCCAGAAATGCGGGTCGGCCAGGGGAATGTCCACCGCCTGCAAAGCCAGGGCGTGGGCCATCTGCCGCCAGTCGGTGGCGATCATGTTGGTGGCGGTGGGCAAGCCGGTGGCGCGGCGAAATTCGGCCATGACCTCGCGGCCGGAAAAGCCTTCTTCCGCGCCGCAGGGGTCTTCGGCATAGGCCAGCACGCCGTGCATGTCGCGCAGCAGGGCAATGGCGTGTTGCAGCAGCCAGCCGCCGTTGGGGTCCAGCGTGATGCGCGCGCCGGGAAAGCGCTCGTGCAGGGCCTTAATGGCTTCCACTTCCTCCTCACCGCGCAGCACGCCGCCTTTGAGCTTGAAGTCTTGAAAGCCGTAGCGCTTTTGCGCCGCTTCGGCCAGGCGCACGATAGCTTCTGGGCTAAGGGCTTTTTCATGGCGCAGGCGCAGCCAGTCGTCATCGGCGTCGGGCTCGCTGGCGTAGGGCAGATCGGTTTGCGTGCGGTCGCCCACAAAGAACAGATAGCCCAGCATAGGCACAGCATCGCGCTGCTGGCCTTCGCCCAGCAAGGCGGCCACAGGCAGGCCCAGGTGCTGGCCTTGCAGATCGAGCAAGGCGCTTTCCACGGCGGTGACGGCGTGGATGGTGGTGCGCAAATCAAAGGTTTGCAGGCCGCGCCCGCCGCTGTCGCGGTCGGCAAAGCGGGTGCGCA
>JAUNHQ010000140.1 GCA_030535425.1 Pseudomonadota bacterium
CGGCTTTTGCTTAGTTTCCAGCGACAGCGACTTCACCCCCCTGGCCTCGCGCATTCGTGCCTCTGGCCTGGTGGTCTATGGCTTTGGCCGCGAGACAACCCCCGAGGCTTTCCGCCAGGCCTGCGACCGCTTCTTCTATGTGGAGAACCTGGGCGAAGCCGCCAAAGACAAGCCCGCAGCCAGCGCCGCACTCGCCCCCACGCCCGCTGCCCCTGCCGCCAGCGACAGCACCGCCGACAAGCCCGCTGCGGCGCCCAAGAGCGCCCTGCGGCAAATGGACAAAGCCACGCAAGACCTGCTCAAAAAAGCCATCAAGGACGCCACCGACGACGACACCGGCTGGGCCTTCGTCGGCAAGATCGGCAGCATCATCAACCAGACCCAGCCCGACTTCGACTCGCGCAGCTGGGGCTACGCCAAGCTCTCGGGCATGCTGCGCGATCTGCGCGGCCTGCAATTTCGCGTGGACGAGGCCAGCCGCATGTACTGCCGCCGCATTCCGTTTCGCGAGCTGATCAAGCTGCTGGACGAGGCCTTCCACAAATTCAAAAGCGCCAAGGGCTGGGCCCACATCGATGCGGTGGGCAAATACATCCAACCCCGCTGGAACTGGCAGGAATACGGTTTTGACAACTTCACCGACCTGCTGGCCAAGGTGGACCACGTGGAGCTGGAAGGCGAAGGCATGCGCATGAAGCCGCCCGCCGCCAGCGCGGGCATATAAAGCAGGGCTGGCACCGGCCAAGCCCGCAGCGCATGCGGCCTGCCTAAGTCGCTGTTTTCCGGCACATCCACTGACCTGCACCTCGCATGACCGCCACCCTCACCATCCGCCGCACCGACTACCGCGCCGATACCGACCGCGCCGCCCTGCTCATGCTGCTCGACAGCTACGCCCGCGATCCCATCGGCGGCGGCCAGCCCCTGTCTGCCGACACCCGCGCACGCCTGTGCGACGACCTGGCCGCCCACCCGCTGGCGGCCAGCTTCATCGCCTGGGCCGGTGATGCGGGTGAACAGCCCGTGGGCCTGGTCAACACCTTCGAGGGCTATTCCACCTTCAAGGCCCGCCCCCTGCTGAACGTGCACGACATCGCCGTGCTGCCCGACTGGCGCGGACGCGGCGTAGGCCAGGCCCTGCTGGCCGCCTGCGAGCAGCACGCCCGCCAGCGCGGCTGCTGCAAGCTCACGCTCGAAGTGCTCACCGGCAACACCCGCGCCCTGAAAAGCTACACCCGCTTCGGCTTTGCCCCCTACACGCTCGACCCCGCAGACGGGCAGGCGCTGATGATGCAAAAGTGGCTATAGGCGCATCACCCGCGGGCCAGGCAAAAGTACGTACACGCCTGGCGGCTCATGCATCCTGCCGCCTATTCCCTGGGCATAGGAGATGAACCTTGAATAGCAGTCCGCTGCTTTTAGCGATTTCCTTGAGCAGGCCTTACGCCCTGCCGCCCTTCATCTCCAGAAGGACTTTGATGCTCAGGTCACTCATGCCGCCTCCGCTATACGGCATGGCCGAATGCCACCCGCGCTACATCAGCAGCACGAGCGCCAAGACTGCCACGATCATCAACACCAGCACTTTGGCGCAGAAAACAATCGTGTAAGAGACTGCGTCGATGAGAGCGTCCATGAATGCATCCATTCCCCATCATAGATGAACCTTCTATGATGGGGAATGGGTGTATTGGTGCAAATCATCATTTGGGGCAGCCTGTTTAGTCTGGCTCTGGTGGGGCTGTTCATACTGACACTGCCGATACAGATATGGATTTATTGGAAATCGGGCGACATGCTTGATGCAGCTCGTCCAATCATGGAGGAATGCGAGCGTTTGCTAGGGAAGGTCTGCGCAATGGGTTTTGAGATGTGCTGATGTCACCCAGCCGAGT
>JAUNHQ010000076.1 GCA_030535425.1 Pseudomonadota bacterium
AGCACCGCTTTTCTTTTTGCCAAACCCCGGACTTCCGCGAAGAACCTTTTTTTTGCCCGCGCGGCAACGCGCTTGCGCCAGCGCCCAAACACGCCGATGCGTGGGAAAATGCGCGCTTTGCCAGCCCGCCATCGCGCGCGCTGCCTTATTCCACCCGGGCCTGGCCCGCGCTCTTTCTCACCTTCCATGTCGTCCTCCCTGCACCCCATGCTCAACGTGGCCATCCGGGCCGCGCGCGCCGCTGGCGCCATCATCAACCGCGCCGCGCTGGACGTGGAGGCCGTGCGCATCTCGCAAAAGCAGGTCAACGATTTCGTCACCGAAATCGACCACGCCAGCGAAAACGCCATCATCGAAACCCTGCTGGGCGCCTACCCCCGCCACGGCATCTGGGCCGAGGAATCGGGCCGCGCGCACGGCCAGCCGGGGGCCGACCACGTCTGGATCATCGACCCGCTGGACGGCACCACCAACTTCATCCACGGCTTTCCCGTCTATTGCGTCAGCATCGCGCTGGCCGTCAAGGGCCGTGTTGAGCAAGCCGTGGTGTACGACCCCACCCGCAACGACCTGTTCACCGCCACGCGCGGGCGCGGCGCCTACCTGAACAACCGCCGCATCCGCGTCAGCCGCCGCAACCGGCTGGGCGAAAGCCTGATCGCCACCGGCTTTCCCTTCCGCCCGGGCGACGACTTCCCCACCTACCTGAAGATGATGGCCGACGTGATGCAGCGCACCGCCGGCCTGCGCCGCCCGGGCGCTGCCGCGCTTGATCTGGCCTACGTGGCTGCTGGCTTTACCGACGGTTTTTTTGAAACCGGCCTCAAGCCCTGGGACATGGCCGCCGGCAGCCTGCTGGTCACCGAAGCGGGCGGGCTGGTCGGCAACTTCGCAGGCGACGCGCTGAACCTGGAGCAGCCCGAAACCCTGGCCGCCAACCCCCGCGTGTATGGCCAGCTCGTGGCTTTGCTACGCAAATATTCGCAGTTCGACAGTGCCGAGCACAAACCCGCCGCCGAACGCCGCGCGCCCATTTCGCTGAAAAAATCCGCCGCTGACACCGCCAGCGACGACGGCAGCGACGCCGCCGATCACGTGTTTCAAACCTGGGCGGGCACCCCAGGCGCAGACAACCCTCACACAGACACCCCTGACACACCCGCGGCCGACCCGCAAGCCCCCGGCTCGCCCAACACCTCCCAGCCGTGAACACCGCCGCCACGCCCCCCGGCGCGCCCCAGCCTTCACCTGCGCCCGCGCCCGGCATCCCCCACCCGCGCGCCATTCGCAGCTTCGTCGTGCGCGCGGGCCGCACCACTGCGGGCCAAGCCCGCGCCCTGGCTGAGCTGGGGCCGCATTACCTGCTGCCCTATGACCCTGGCACTACAGATTTGGTAGCTGCTTGCGCTCAACAGGCAAGCGCAAACGGCCAAAAACATGACCAAACCGTGCTGGAAATCGGCTTTGGCATGGGCCAGGCCACGGCCCACATCGCCGCGCTGATGCCCGCCACCTTGTTCATCGGCTGCGAGGTACACGAGCCCGGCGTGGGCGCGCTGCTCAAAGCCATTGGCGAGCAGGGCTTGCGCAACCTGCGCATCATCCAGCACGACGCCGTGGAAGTGCTCACCCACATGGTGGCCCCCAGCACGCTGCACGGCGTGCACATTTACTTTCCCGACCCCTGGCACAAAAAGCGCCACCACAAGCGCCGCCTCATCCAGCCGCCTTTTGTACGCCTGCTGGCCGAGCGCCTGGCCCCTGGCGGCTACCTGCACCTGGCCACCGACTGGCAGCCCTATGCCGAGCAAATGCTGCAAGTGCTGTCCGCCGAGCCGCTGCTGCACAACACCGCCACCGACGCCAGCGGCTACGTCCCGCGCCCGGCCTGGCGGCCCGAAACCAAGTTCGAGCGCCGCGGCCTGCGCCTGGGTCACGGCGTGTGGGATCTGGTGTTTGCGCGCAGCACACCTGCCGGCCAGCCTGTGGCTGCCGGGTAGAGGGAAAGCCCCAAAGCCCCAGCCCATGCAAAGCGCCAACAGCCTGCTTGCGGGGCAGCCATCAGGGTAAGCCCACTGAGCCAGGGGATGTCGCCAAAATACCCCATAAAAAAAGCCATTTGCGCGCATTACACAAGGGTTTTAAGCTATATAAAATATAGCTTAAAACCCTTAGGCCTTTGGTGCTTGCCCGCGCACCTGGGCATTTCGGCGGCGCAGCTCGGCCAGCTTTTCGCCGATCTTGATCTCCAGCCCGCGCGGGGCGGGGGCATAAAAGTGCGGCTCGTCCATGCCCTTGGGCAAGTAGCGCTCGCCTGCGGCAAAGGCGTCTTCCTCGTCGTGGGCGTAGCGGTAGTTCTTGCCATAGTCCAGCTCTTTCATCAGCCGGGTGGGCGCGTTGCGCAGGTGCAGGGGCACGGGGCGGCTGGTGTCTTGCTTGACGAAGGCGCGCGCGGCTTTGTAGGCCACATAGGCGGCGTTGCTCTTGGGCGCCACGGCCAGATACAGCACGCACTGGGCCAGGGCCAGCTCGCCTTCGGGGCTGCCCAGGCGTTCGTACACCTCGGCCGCGTCCAGCGCCAGGCGCAGCGCGCGCGGGTCGGCCAGGCCAATGTCCTCGCTGGCCATGCGCACCATGCGGCGGGCGATGTAGCGCGGATCGGCCCCGCCGTCGAGCATGCGCACCAGCCAGTACAGCGCGGCATCGGGGTCTGAGCCGCGCACGCTTTTGTGCAGGGCGCTGATGGTGTCGTAAAACTGCTCGCCCCCCTTGTCGTAGCGGCGCAGGCGCTCGCCCAGGACCTTCAGCAGCCAGGCGTCGGTGATGCGCTCGGTCTTTTCGGCGCGGGCGGCCACGAACAGGGTTTCCAGCGTGTTCAGCAGGCGGCGCGCGTCACCGTCAGCATAGGCGATCAGGCGGTCTGCCGCTTCTTTTTCGATAGCTGTTTGCGCGCTTTCAGCCTGTGCGCGGGCCAGTATTTGCCTCAAATCGTCTTCGGACAGCGCTTGCAGCACGTACACGGCCGCGCGCGACAGCAGGGCGGAGTTGACCTCGAACGAGGGGTTTTCCGTGGTGGCGCCGATGAAGGTGAACAGCCCGCTTTCCACGTGCGGCAAGAAGGCGTCTTGCTGGCTTTTGTTGAAGCGGTGCACTTCGTCCACGAACACGATGGTGGCCTGCGGCGCCAGGCCATCGCGCGCGGCCTGAGCGCGCTCGACGGCATCGCGGATGTCCTTGACGCCGCCCAGCACGGCGCTGATGGCGATGAACTGCGCATCAAACGCCTGGGCCATGAGCCGGGCAATGGTGGTTTTGCCCGTGCCGGGCGGGCCCCACAGAATGCAGCTGTGCGGCTGGCCCGATTCAAAGGCGATGCGCAGGGGCATGCCCTGGCCCAGCAGGTGCCGCTGGCCCACCACTTCGCCCAGGGTGTGCGGGCGCAGGCGCTCGGGCAGGGGCACGTGCGGCGGGTGGTGGGCGGCGGCGCGGGGCATGGGCCAGGATTGTAAAAACCGCCCTACACCGCCGTGGCGGCGCCGCCGCTGGCGCTGGCCTGCGCGCCCAGCACGGGCGGGTGGGTGACGGGGGTCTTGAGATCCACACGCGAGGCGGCCAGCGCCGCCACATCGGGCACGGGGCGGCGCAGCGCGGCCTGGCCTGCCCAGGCCTGCTCCAGCGCGCGGGCCGCAGCCAGCAAGGCGGTGTCGCCGCGCAGCCGGCCCACCATTTGCAGGCCAAAGGGCATGCCGTGCGCGTCGGTGCCGCAGGGCAGCGACAAGGCCGGATGGGTGGCCAGGGTGACCACGTAGGTCAGCCCCAGCCAGTGGTAGTAGTTGCGCGCGGGGGTGCCGTCAATGGTGTCGGCATACAGCTGCGTCCACGGAAACGGCGTCATGGGGGTGACGGGCGCCAGCAGCACGTCGTGCTGCCGCATGGCCTGGGCAAAGCTTTTGGCGATGCGCGTTTGCTCCAGATGCGCCCAGGCGCGGTCGGCCAGGGTGATGGCGGCGGCCATTTCCACGTTGGCGCGCACGTTGGGCCCCAGCGTTTCGGGCGCGTTGCGCCAGGTGTCGCCATAGGCGGCCAAAAAGCTTTCGGCGCGCAGGATGTCAAACACGCGGTCTGACTCGCCAGTGGCCAGGGTGACCGGCTCGCAGGCACGCACCAGGGGGCGCAGCGCGGCCACGCGCTCGCGGAAGGCCTGGCGCACTTCCGGCGCCACGGGGCACACGCCAAAGTCTTCGGTGTAGCCAATGGACAGGCTGGCCAAGTCGGCCTCGGGCAGCGGCCAGGGGGCCGGGCCGGGGGCGTAGCTGAGCGCGTCGTCCGCCTCCAGCCCCTGGCTGGCCGCCAGCATGAAGGCCACGTCGTCCACGGTGCGGCCCATGGGGCCGAGCACGGAAATGACCGACCAGCCCAGGGGCCGGGCATCGTTGCCCACCAGGCCGGGCGAAGGGCGCAGGCCCACCACGCCGCACAGCGCAGCGGGAATGCGCAGCGAGCCGCCCGTGTCCGAGCCGGTGGCCAGCGGCAGCATGTCGCACGCCAGCGCGGCGGCCGAGCCGCCCGAGGAGCCGCCCGCGTTCAACGCCGGGTTGAAGGGGTTGCCCGTGGCGCCCCAGACGGGGTTGCGCGTGTTGGCGCCCGCACCCATGTCGGGCACGTTGGTTTTGGCCGTGACGATGGCGCCGGCGCTTTTCAGGCGCGCCACCAGGCTGTTGTCGCGCGCGGGCACGTGGGCGCGAAAGCCCACGTTGCCATACGTGGTGAGCAGCCCTTGCGTGTCCTGCAAGTCCTTCACACCCAGGGGCAGGCCGTGCAGCAGGCCCAGCGCATCGCCGCGCATGATGGCCGCTTCGGCCTGGCGCGCGCTGGCGCGGGCACGGTCGAAGTCGGTGGCGCAGATGGCGTTGACGAAGGGGTTGAGCGCCTCGATGCGGGCGATGCAGGCGTCCATCAGCTCCACGGGCGAGAGCTGGCGCGCGCCCATCAGGCGGCGCAGCTGCACGGCAGGCTGGGCGAGCAAGCTGGTGTCTTGGGCCATGGCGTTTACTCGATACGGATGCGTGCCTGCTCGGCCACGGTTTTCATGCGGGCGATGTCATCGCGCACCAGTTTGGCCCAGTCGGCCACGGACTGCCACTGGGGTTCGAAACCGGCCTTGCGCATGCTGGCCTGGGTGTCGCTGGCTTGCATGACCGCCTGCAGCGCCTGGGTCAGGCGCTGCCTGACCTCGGCGGGCAGCCCCTTGGGGCCGACCACGGCCATCCAGACGCTGAAGTCAAAGCCTGGGTAGCCCGACTCAGCCACAGTGGGCACGTCTGCCAGGTTGTGCGACCGCTGGGCCGTGGTGACGGCCAGCACCCGCACTTTGCCTGCCTCGCGCTGGGGCGCAGCCACGACCACGGAGTCAAAAGACACGGGCACCTGCCCGCCAATCAAGTCGTTCATCAGCGGGGCGCTGCCTTTGTAGGGCACGTGCAGCATGTTCAGCCCCGCCGCCTGGTTGAACATGGCGCCCGCGTAGTGCGAACTGGTGGCGTTGCCAAAGCTGCCGTAGGGATATTTGTCGGGGTTGGCACGCACGGCGGCCACCAGCTGCTGCACGTTCTGCGCCGGCACCGAGGGGTGAACCACCACAGCCAGCGGCATGGTGCCAACCAGGCCAATGGCGTCGAAGCTGGTGGCGGGGTCGTAGCTGGTTTTCACGCCCGCGGCAGGGTTGAGTGAAAACGTGGAGTTGGAGCTGAGAAACAGCGTGTAGCCATCGGGCCGTGCATTGGCCACATGGGTGGCACCGATGGTGGTGCCCGCGCCAGGGCGGTTGTCCACGACGACGGGCTTGCCCAGCTGCTCTTCCAGCTTGCGCGCCAGCAGTCGGGCCAGCACGTCTGAAGCCCCCCCGGCAGGATAGGGCGCCACCAGCGTGACCGCCCGCTGCGGGTACGCGGCCTGCGCCACGGCCAGGGGCGCAGCCAGCAGGCTGGCCGCCAGCGCCAGCCAGGCGCGGCGGCGCTGGCGGCCAGAAAGGAGAGTGGTGGGTGTCATGACAGGGGTTTCCTTTCGCTTGAAAAAGGGGGCATAAAGGGGTCATAAAGGGCTCATCGGCGGGACTCATCGCAGCCGCCGGGGGCTGACCACGGCGGGGTTGACGCCGTGCGCGGCCAGCGCATCGGGCAAGGGGGTGCCTGCAATCAGGCTGGCGGCCAGCTCGCTCGCTCCGGCGGCGCTCTGGATGCCGTAGCCGCCCTGCCCTGCCAGCCAGAAAAAGCCGGGGCAGGCGGCGTCAAAGCCGATGACGATTTCGCCATCAGGCACAAAGCTGCGCAGCCCGGCCCAGGTGGCGCTGGGGCGGCGAATGGTCCAGCCGGTCACTTGCTGCAAGCGGTCAATGCCCAGGGCAATGTCCAGCTCCTCGGGCTGCACGTCGTGCGGCGGCACGGGGTCGGCATTGGCGGGCGAGCCAAAAAGCTGGCCCGCATCGGGCTTGAAGTACCACTGCTCGTCCACGTCGCACACCATGGGCCAGGCGCTCACGTCCACGCCTTCGGGCGGGCGGAACGTGAAGGCGCTGCGGCGGCGCGGTTGCAGGCCAATGGGCGCGGCGCCAAAGCGCGCGGCCACTTCGTCAGCCCAGGCGCCCGCCGCGTTGGCCACCACGGCGGCGCGCACGGCGTTGCCATCGCTGAGCACGACTTGCCAGGCGCCGCCCGTCCAGTCCGCCGCCTGTGCCGTGGTGCCGGGCAAAAACCGTGCCCCGGCCTGGCGCGCGCCGCGCAAAAAGCCGTGCAGCAGGGCGTGCACGTCGATGTCCCAGCTGTCATCGTCCAGCAAGGCTTGCGCAAACAGCCCGGGCTTGAGCGCCGGCATGGCCTGCGCCAGCTGCGCCGGCTTCAAGGGCTTGAGCGGGCTGCCGCTGGCCGCCAGGGTGTCTGCCAGCGCGGCCAGGGCGGCGCTTTGCTCGGCCGTGGCCACGAACAGGGCCGGGCGCGGGGTGAGCAAGGGCGCATCGGCAAAGCCGGGCGGGGGCGCCAGGTAAAAGGCGCGGCTGGCGCGGGTGAGCGCGCGCACGCCGGGCGGGCCGTAGCTTTGCATGAACATGGCCGCCGAGCGGCCGGTGCTGTGGGTGCCGGGCTGGGCTTCTTGCTCCAGCAGCAGCACGCGCCGCCCCTGGCGGGCCAGCCGCCAAGCCAGCGAGGCACCGGCAATGCCCGCGCCGATGATGAGCACGTCATGGGTTTGCATGCGGGCATTCTTTCACAGCGCTCATGCGAAAAAGCCCGCCTGAAGGCGGGCTTGTGAACGCTGGCAGCCAGGTGCCGGGGCGGTCAGGCCCGCACGGCGCGCAGCCGGAGCGAGAAATCGCGCAACGCGGCAATGCCGCTTTCTTCGGCGCGCTGGCACCAGGCTTGCAGATCGGCCACCAACTGCTCGCGCGTGCGGCCCGTGCCCAGCCAGAGCTGGCGCAGTTCTTCGCGCATGGTGACCATTTTGTCCAGCACGGGGTAGGCGGCGCGGGCGGCGGCCAAGTCGGGCACGGCGGCGGCGGGCACTTTGTCGGCGTCGCGGTGCAGCCAGCGCTGCGCGGCACGCAGCGCCTTGTCTTTGGCTGCGCCCGCGCCCTGCGTTTGCTGGCGCAGCACGGCGCGCATCTGGCGGGCGTAGCCGGCCATGACCTCGTAGCGGTGGGTGATGAGTGCTTCCAGCGTCTGGCTGTCAGCCACGGGGCGCGGCTGGCCATAGGCCAGGCGCGGCGGGGTTTTCTTGGGGCTGGCCAGGCGCAGCCAGGACAGCAGGCGGATGTAGGCCCAGCCCAGGTCAAACTCAAACGGCTTGACGGAGAACTTGGCCGAGGTGGGGTAGGTGTGGTGGTTGTTGTGCAGTTCTTCACCGCCGATGATCAGGCCCCAGGGCACGAGGTTGGTGCTGGCGTCGCGCGCTTCGAAGTTGCGGTAGCCCCAGTAGTGGCCCACGCCGTTGATGACGCCTGCGGCCCAGAAGGGAATCCAGGCCATCTGCACGGCCCACAGCACCAGGCCGGGGGCGCCAAAGAGCAGCACGTCGATGACCAGCAGAATGCCCACGCCCAACAGTGAGTGGGGGGTATACAGGCGCCGCTCCAGCCAGTCGTCGGGCGTGCCGTGGCCGTAGCGGGCCAGGGTGTCGGGGTTGGCGGCTTCGGCGCGGTACAGCTCTGCGCCTTGCCACAGCACTTTGCGCAGACCGTGGATTTGCGGGCTGTGCGGGTCTTCGGCCTGCTCGCATTTGGCGTGGTGCTTGCGGTGAATGGCTGTCCAGGCCTTGGTGGTCATGCCCGTGGTGAGCCACAGCCAGAAGCGGAAGAAATGCGCCAGCGCCGGGTGCAGGTCCAGCGCGCGGTGGGCCGAATGGCGGTGCAAATACAGCGTGACGCTGACAATGGTGATGTGCGTGAGCACCAGGCCGATGAGCATCACCTGCCACCACGCCAGTTGCAGCAGCCCCCCTGAAAGCCAGCCCAGCAGGGCCGAAAAAACGGGGGAGTCAAGCAGCGTTGTCATAGGGCCGGACGGTGGAAAAAGCAGGCTGAAAGTGATGCGGCCATTGTAGGAGCCACCCTGCTTTTTGTGCACCCTTGGGCCGGGTGGGCGCACGCGGGTTTTGTCCACTATGTCGCCAACGCGGGCTGCTGGCACGTTTTGCGCGGCGTTTGCCGCACCGGCCCAGGGGCCAGCGCGCAGCCGCTGCCAGCCAGGCATTAAAAAAGCTGCTTGCGCCTGTCTGTCAAGCGCAAGCAGCTATGTTTTTGGAAGCAGTGTGCGGACTGCGGCTTTCAGCGTCCCTGGATACCCAGCAGTTCCACTTCAAAGTGCAGCGTGGCGTTGGGCGGAATCACCCCGCCCGCGCCCCGGCTGCCGTAGGCAATGGCCGGGGGGCAGACCAGCTTGGCCTTGCCACCCACCTTCATCTTCTGCACGCCCTCTGTCCAGCAGGGGATGACGCGGTTGAGGGGGAACTCCGCTGGCTGGCCGCGCGCGTAGGAGCTGTCGAACTCCTTGCCGCTGTCAGGCAGCGTGCCGCGGTAGTGCACGCGCACGGTGTCGGCGGCGGCAGGGCTGGGGCCCGTGCCTTCTTTCAGGCTTTGATAGACCAGGCCGCTGGGCAGGGTTTGGGCGGCAGCCGTCTGGGTGGCCTGGGCTGCTGGCTTGGCAGGGGTTTGCGCACAGGCGGCGGCGCTGGCCAAAACCATGGCCGCCAGGGCCAGGCGGGAAGTGCTTGCTTTCATCAACGGGGGCTTTCTCAATGGATGGAAGAAAAGCTGGCCATTATGAAGACCGTTGGAAGACCGCTGTGCCCCATGGGCCTGCCGGGCATGGCTCAGGCGCGCTGCCACGCGGCGGCAAAAAAGCCGTCGGTGCCGTGCTGGTGCGGCCACAGGCGCAGGTATTGCCCGGCGGGCGCGCCATTGGCAGCCGGGGTGCACAGCGTGGCGGCGTCTGCCACTTTCAGCCCGTGCAGCAGCTCGGCGGCGTTCAGCGGGGCCAAGCCGGGGTTCGCCTGGCCAAAGGCCAGGGCAATGGCTTCGTTTTCCTCAGGCAGCAGGCTGCACGTGGCATACACCAGCCGTCCGCCGGGCTTGACCAGGCGCGCAGCACTGGCCAGGATGGCGGCCTGCTTGGCCGCCAGCTCTTGCACGGTCTGGGGGGTTTGGCGCCATTTCAGGTCAGGGTTGCGCCGCAGGGTGCCCAGGCCGGAGCATGGCGCGTCAACCAGCACACGGTCCATCTTGCCGGCCAGGCGCTTGATGCGCTCGTCGCGCTCATGCGCAATGGCCACGGGGTGTACGTTGCTCAGGCCGCTGCGTGCCAGCCGGGGCTTGAGCGCGGCCAGCCGGTGGGCCGACACGTCAAACGCATACAGCCGCCCGGTGCCGCGCATGGCCGCGCCAATGGCCAGCGTCTTGCCGCCCGCGCCGGCGCAGAAGTCGGCCACCATCTCGCCGCGCCGCGCATCCAGCAGCAAGGCCAGCAGTTGCGAGCCTTCGTCCTGCACCTCGATGGCCCCGCGTGTGAAGGCGTCCCACTTTTGCAGCGCGGGCTTGCCCGCCACGCGCAAGCCCCAGGGCGAATAGGGTGTGGGCACCACATCCACGCCTTGCGCTTGCAGCTCTTGCGCAACCAGCTCTCTTTTTTGAAGCATGGTGTTGACGCGCAAGTCCAGCGGCGCGCTTTGGTTCAGGCTGTCGGCCAAGGACCAGAAGCCGCCCTCGCCCCCTTGCTCGTTCCCTTGCCCACCCAGTTGCGCGCGCACGCTGGCGGCCAGCCAGTCGGGCAGGTTGTGGCGCAGCGGCTCGGGCAGGCTGCCGTGCTGCGCGCCGCCGGGCAGGTAGGGCACGCAGGTGTCCAGCCAGCGTTTTTCCTCTTCGCTCAGCGCACTTTTCAAAAACGCGCGGTCGCCATGAAAGCCCAGCACGGCCAGACGCCGCTCGCGCGGGCCGACGCCGGACTTGGCCAGGTGCTCCAGCAGACGCTTGTGGCGCAGCACGGCGTAGCAGGTTTCGGCCAGCGTGGCGCGCTCGCGCGGGCCCAGGGCGCGGTGTTCACGAAAGTAGCGCGACACCACGGCATCGGCCGGGTGTTGCAGGGGCAGCACCTGCGCCAGCAGGTCGGCACAGGCGTTGAGCAGGGCTTGGGGATGCATGATGGGCAGCGATTGTCCCATCAGCCGTGCGGGGGTGCGAAGGCGCTATGCCAAATAAGGCATTCCCGCTGGTCTACAAAGGGTTTTTAGCTATTAAATCAGTAGCAAACGGCGTACCACGCGCGGGTAGATGATGTGCTCTTGCGTCAGCACCCGCGCGGCCAGCGTATCGGCCGTGTCGCCGGGCAGCACGGGCACGGCGGCCTGATCCAGGATCTCGCCGTGGTCCAGCTCGGCGGTGACGCGGTGCACCGTGGCGCCGGCCACGCGGCAGCCCATGTCGATGGCGCGCTGGTGCGTGTGCAGGCCGGCAAAGGCGGGCAGCAGGCTGGGGTGGATGTTGATGAGCCGCCCTTCGTAGCGCGCCACAAAGCCGGGGGTGAGGATGCGCATGAAGCCGGCCAGCACCACCAGCGCGGGTGCGTGCGCGTCAATGGCTTCGGCCAGCGCCGCGTCAAACGCTTCGCGGCTGTCATACGCCTGATGGTCCACCACGGCAGTGGCAATGCCCGCAGCTTGCGCCACGGCCAGCCCGGCGGCGGCGGGCCGGTTGCTGATGACGGCGGCCACACGCGCGCCCAGCGTGCTGGCCCAGTGCTCGCGCTGCGCCGCGCGCACGATGGCGGCCATGTTGCTGCCCGCGCCGGAAATCAGGATGACGACGTTCTTCATAACTGGGCCTTCCCCAAAGCGCCGCGCATTATCCTTGCCCGCATGAGCACCCTTCGCCCCCTGACCCCCACCGAAGCGCGCGTGCTGGCCACGCTGATGGAAAAAGCCCGCACCGTGCCCGACACGTACCCGCTCTCGCTCAACGCCGTGGTTACCGGCTGCAACCAAAAGACCAGCCGCGAGCCGGTGATGAGCATCACCGAAGCGCAGGCGCAAGAGGCGCTGGACGAGCTGCGCGCCCTGGGCCTGGTGACGCAAAACCACGGCGGCCGCGTGGCGCGCTACGAACACCACTTTCAGCGCGCCCTGGGCGTGCCCGAGCAAGCCGCCGTGCTGCTGGGCCTGCTGATGCTGCGCGGCCCGCAAACGGCGGGCGAGCTGCGCATCAACACCGAGCGCTGGTACCGCTTTGCCGACATTTCGTCGGTAGAAGGTTTCTTGAACGAGATGGCCGAGCGCACGGACGAAAAAGGCGGCCCGCTGGCCGTGCTGCTGCCGCGCGCGCCCGGCGCGCGCGAACCGCGCTGGGCGCACCTGCTGTGCGGGCCGGTGGACAGCGCAAGCACTCCCAGCGCTTCGAATTTGATAGCTGAAAATGCCCATTCGACAAGCGGGAATGGCCAAAATGAATCAGTGTCCGAACGCCTGAGCGCGCTGGAGGCCGAGGTGGCCGCGCTGCGGGGCACCGTGGCGCGGCTGTGCGCGGAGCTGGGCATGTCGCCTGCGCAACCGGCAAACGCCGATGCCCATGCTACAACCGAAACCGGATCAAAGGAGACGCACTGATGGATCTTGCATTCACCCCTGAAGAACTGAAGTTCCGCGACGAGATACGCGCCTGGGTCAAGGAGGCCCTGCCCGCGGCCCTGGCCGACAAGGTGCGCAAGTCGCAGCGCCTGTCGCGCGAGGACTACCAAAGCTGGGCCAAGATTCTGGGCAGCAAGGGCTGGCTGGGTTATGGCTGGCCCAAGCAGTTTGGCGGCCCGGGCTGGACGGCGGTGCAAAAGCACTTGTTCGAGGAAGAGCTGGCCATGGCCGGCGCGCCGCGCATCGTGCCTTTTGGCCCGGTGATGGTGGCCCCCGTGATCATGGCCTATGGCTCGCCCGAGCAGCAAAAGCGCTTTCTGCCCGGCATCGCCAGCGGCGAGGTGTGGTGGAGCCAGGGTTACAGCGAACCCGGCTCCGGCTCTGACCTGGCCAGCGTGCGCACCAAGGCCGAGCGCAAGGGCGACAAATACATCGTCAACGGCCAGAAGACCTGGACCACCATGGGCCAGCACGGCGACTGGATGTTCAACCTGGTGCGCACCAGCAATGAGGGCAAGCCGCAAACGGGCATCAGCTTCTTGCTGATCGACATGAAATCGCCCGGCGTGAAGGTGCGCCCCATCAAGCTGCTGGACGGCGAGTGCGAAGTCAACGACGTGTTCTTCGACAACGTGGAAGTGCCCGCCGAAAACCTGATTGGCGAAGAAAACAAGGGCTGGACCTACGCCAAGCACCTGCTCAGCCACGAGCGCACCAACATCGCCGACGTCAACCGCGCCAAGCGCGAGCTGGAGCGCCTCAAGCGCATCGCCAAGGCCGAAGGCCTGTGGGACGACATGCGTTTTCGTGACCAGATCGCCCTGCTGGAAGTGGACGTGGTGGCACTGGAAATGCTGGTGCTGCGCGTGCTCTCGGCCGAAAAATCGGGCCGCAACGCGCTGGACATTGCCGGCCTGCTCAAGATCAAGGGCAGCGAAATCCAGCAGCGCTACACCGAGCTGATGATGCTGGCCGCCGGCCCCTACAGCCTGCCCTACATCCATGAAGCCATGGAAGCGGGCTGGCAGGGCGACCAGGCAGTCCACGCCGCGCTGCGCGGCTTTCCGGGCGGCGACGTGGCCAACGCCACGCTGGCGCCCACCTACTTCAACTACCGCAAAACCACCATCTACGGCGGCAGCAACGAAGTGCAGCGCAACATCGTCGCCCAGACCGTGCTGGGCTGAACCCGCAAGCAGGAGACACAAAAGATGGACTTCGACTTTTCCGACGACCAGCAGGCCCTGCAAGACGCGGTGGCCAAGTGGGTGGACAAAAGCTACGGCTTCGAGCGCCGCCAGAGCATCGCCGCCGCAGGCGGCTTTGACCGCGGCGTGTACGGCGAGCTGGCCGAGCTGGGCCTGACCGGCATCGCCATCAGCGAAGCGCACGGCGGCATGGGAATGGGCGCGGTGGAAATGATGGTGGTCATGCAAGAGCTGGGCCGCGGCATCGTGCTGGAGCCGCTGGCGCAAGCCTTCATCACCGGCGCCGTGCTGGAGCGCTTTGGCGACGACGCCGTCAAGGCCGCCTGGCTGCCCAAGATCGCCAGCGGCGAGGCGCTGGTGGTGCTGGCCCACCAGGAGCGCAAGGCCCGCTACCGGCTTGATGTGTGCGCCGCCGCCGCCTCGCCCCAGGGCGGCGGCTACGCCATCACCGGCCTGAAAAACATCGTGCCCGCCGGCGATCAGGCCGATGCCTTCATCGTCCCCGCCGTGCTGAACGGGCAGATCGCCCTGTTCCTGGTCGAGCGCAGCGCCAACGGCGTGCATACCTACGGCTACGCCACGCAAGACGAAGCGCGCGCCGCCGACGTGCACCTGGAAAGCGCCCCCGCCACCCTCATCACCCGCGAGGGCCTGAAAGCCCTGAACCTGGCCGCCGACATGGGCATTGCCTGCGTCTGCGCCGAAGGCACGGGCGCCATGGAGCGCTTTCTGGCCATGACCGTCGAATACATGAACCAGCGCAAGCAGTTCGGCGTGACCATCGCCAGCTTCCAGGCCCTGCGCCACCGCGTGGCCGACATGAAGATGCAGCTGGAGCTGGCGCGCAGCATGAGCTACTACGCCACCCTGAAGCTGGGCATGCCCGAAGCCCAGCGCCGCCAGGCCACCTCGCGCGCCAAGGTGCAGCTGGGCCAGTCCATGCGCTTTGTGGGCCAGCAAGGCGTGCAGCTGCACGGCGGCATCGGCGTGACCGACGAATACGCAGGCAGCCACTACTTCAAAAAGCTCACCCAGCTCGAAATGACCTGGGGCGACACCCTGCACCACCTGGGCGAAGTCAGCGAACGCATGACCGAAACCGCAGGCGTGTCTGCCTGAGCCTGAAAAGACGCTTCCAAACTCAAAGCCCGCCTGCCACCTTCAGGCGGGCTTTTTTTTGGTTCTTCACGGATTACCGGGGAACACCGCCTTGATCTTGAG
>JAUNHQ010000077.1:0-2025 GCA_030535425.1 Pseudomonadota bacterium
GGCCATGAACAGCGCATAGCGCTTAGTATCTATCCAATCGTCCGGGATTCGACAAGTACAAACATTCGCCAGCCCGAACGAGCCGGCCAGGATATCGAACGAACAGCTTGCAGATCCAACCCAACCACAATGCGACTGGCTCGCGTTTGTGGAGTTGCGCGTGCGCTTTATCGGGGACTTGCCTTGGCGATTTGCGGCACAAGGATCAGCGCCCACGCGATCCTGGCCACCAATGGCCAGGTGCGAGGCAAAGCGACTCGGGCAACCGTGGCCTATTTTGCTGAAGGGCATCGTGTTCGGTAACGACGGGCGCGCGCTGTCGCTGTTGCACACCTGGTAAAAGCTGGCAAAAGCTCATTGAAATGAGAGCGCCGTCATTCGGACTACATTCGGCTTGCATTCGGCGCGCAGCGCCTGCACGGCGGCGGCGTGCCAGGTGGTCTGACCGCTTGCCCTGACAATGGCGCCTTGAGCCTGCCATGACTTGCCTGCCCGCCATTGCCTTGCCGTGCCTTGTGCGCCTGCGCCATCCGTGGCGCGCAGTGCGCCCAGGGCCATGCCTGCGTGAGGACGCGGGTATCGGCGTGGGTGTGGATATGGGCATGGGGGAGGGCGCTTGAGCCGCGCCGCCCCTGGCCCCACGCTGGCGCGCGCCACGCTCACGCTGCTGGCCGGCGGGGCGCTGGCGCAGCTGCTGCCGCTGCTGCTGGGGCCGGTGCTGGCGCGGCTGTTCACGCCCGGGGCGTTTGGCGTGTTCACCCAGTTCACCACCTTGGCCGCTGCGCTGGCGGTGGCGGCCTGCCTGCGTTATGAGCAGGCGCTGCCGCTGGCGCACGATGAGCAGGATGCGCGCGCGCTGCTGGCTTTGTGCCTGCGGCTGACGGCTGGCGCGGCGCTGCTGGCGCTGCCCCTGGGCTGGGCGCTGCACGCGGCCGGCTGGCTGCCGTTGCCCGCGCTGCTGCCGCTGGCCGTGGGCTGCGCGGGGCTGCTGCAGGTGCTGACGCTGTGGGCCAACCGCGCGCAGCGCTTTGGCGCGCTGGCAGCCAGCCGCGTGGTGCAGTACGGCGGCGCGGCGCTGGCGCAGGTGCTGCTGGGCTGGCTGCTGTGGCAGGGCGCGGCCACGGGGGCCGAAGGCGCCTGGGCGCTGGTGCTGGCGCCGCTGGCGGCGCAGGCACTGGCGGCCATGTGGCTGCTGCGGCCCGCGCCGCTGGGCGGCTGGCGCGCGGTGCTGGCCCCGGCGGGGCCTGAGCGGCCCGCGCTGGCGGCCCGCATGCGCGCGCAGGCGCGGCAGCACAAGGACTTTGCCCTCATCAACACCCCGCATGCCTTTTTGGGCACCTTGCAAGACGCGCTGGCCGTGGCCCTGCTGGTGTGGTGGGCGGGCGATGCGGCGGCGGGCTTTTGGGGGCTGGCGCTGCGCTATCTGAAAGCGCCGGCCACACTGGTGGGGCAGGCCGTGTCGCAGGCGCTGTACCCGCGCCTGGCCACCGCCGCATCGCCGCAGGCCGCGCGCCGCCTGGTGCGGCAGGTGATGGCGCTGCTGGCGCTGCCTGCGCTGGGCCTGATGGCGCTGCTGCTGCTGGCCGGGCCGTGGCTGTTTGCCCTGGCCTTTGGCCAGCCCTGGCGCGAGGCGGGCGAGCTGGCGCGCGCGCTGGCGCCTTACATTGCCGCGCACTTTGTGGCCGGGCCGCTGGCCGTGGTCACGCAGGCCTGGGGGGCGCAGCGCTGGGCGTTCCGGCTGGCGCTGGTGGGGCAGGGTGTGTTTCTGGCGGCGCTGGCAGCGGGCTTGCACGTTGGTGGGCTGCGGGGCGGGGCATGGGCCGTGTCGGCGGCCATGCTGCCGTACTTTGGCTGGTATTTCTGGCGCCTGGCGCGCTGGCCGCAGGTGCCTGTGCGGGCGGCGGCGCAGGCGGCAGGGCCTGCGGAACAGGGGCAGGGGGCATGAGCGTGAAAGAGCCAGAAAAAACGGGCCTGGCGGCGCAAGAGCTGCCAAGGCAGCGCCTGACGTCGCAAGAGCAGCCGAAG
>JAUNHQ010000077.1:2035-14532 GCA_030535425.1 Pseudomonadota bacterium
CAGCACAGGAATTACCCAAGCAGCGCCTGACAGCGCTGCGTGCCTGGCTCAACCGCTGGCGCCGCCGTGTGTGGCGGCTGGTGTTTTTCCGCATGCTGTTTGGCGAACGCAGCGGCGGGCAGTGGCGACCTGGCACGCGCATGTCGCCCAGCGTCTGCATCGAGCACGAAGATCGGCTGCAACTGGCCGATGACGTGTTCATCGGCCACTTTTGCTTTATCGAGGCCAGCGCAGGCGTGCGCATTGGCGCGGGCACGCAGGTGACCAATTACGTGAGCATCGTCAGCCACAGCACGCACCGCGCGGTGCGCGTGGCTGCGGGCTTGAGCGGCGCGGCGCTGCAAGAAGCCGTGATCCGCGCCCCCATTGCCATGGGCCAGCGCTGCTTCATCGGTCCGCACAGCACCATCGAGGCCGGCACCGTGCTGGGCCACGGCACCCTGGTGGCCGCGCACAGCCGCGTGCGCGGCACCTGGCCCGACTTTGCCGTGCTGGCCGGCAGCCCCGCGCGCCAGGTGGGCGACACACGCGAGGCCGATGCACGCTGGCTGCAAGACCACCCCGGCTTGCAAGCGCATTACCAGCGCTGGCGTGCAGACTGCGCCCAGGCCACCACGCCCCATGAACCGTGACCAAACCCATGCATGAAAAAGGCCATTCGCGCTTGATAGATAAGCGCAAGCAGCTACTAAAAAAAGAGCAAATACCCCTGCCGCTTGCCCAAGGGGCAGGCGCATGAGCGCCCCCCACCTGTGCCTGCTGGGCGACGCCAGCAGCGTGCACGTGCAGCGCTGGGCGCGCGAGATGCAAGCGCGCGGCTGGCGCGTGTCGCTCGTCACGGCCCGGCCCGCGCCGCTGGATGGGGTGGCGCAAACCGTGCTGCCGCCGGTGCGCCGCTCTGCCGACTGGCTGTTTCGCGCAGGCCGTGCGCGGCAGGCGCTGGCGCGGCTCAAACCCGACATCGTGCACGCGCACTACATCACCTCTTACGGCTACCTGGCCGCGCGCGTGGCCCGCCCGCCCGTGGTCATGACCGCCTGGGGCAGCGACTTGCTGCTCACCCCGCGACAAAGCCGCCTGAAAAAATGGCTCACCGCCTGGAGCCTGCGCCAGGCGCAGCTGGTCACCGGCGATTCGCACGACCTGCTGGCCGCCGCGCGCGCGCTGGCCCCCCGCGTGCCCGTGCAGCTCATCCACTGGGGGGTGGACCTGGGCCGCTTTGCCCCCGCCCCCTGGGCCGACAAACCCGCGTGCGAAGCCGTCAGCCTGCGCAGCTGGGAGCCCAATTACCGCATCGACTGCATCCTGCGTGCCTTTGCCCAGGTGCGCGCCGCCTGCCCCCAGGCGCGCCTGCACCTGCTGGGCGGCGGCAGCCTGGAGGGCGATTTGCGTGCACTGGCCAAGGACTTGCAGCTACAAGAATCGGTGCACTGGCATGGCCGGCTGGATGACGCGGGCATGGCCGCCGTGCTGGCGCGCTGCAAGCTCTCCATCAGCGTGCCGCAAAGCGACGCCACATCCGTTTCCGTGCTGGAGAGCATGGCCTGCGGCCTGGCCCTGATCGCCAGCGACCTGCCCGCCAACCGCGAATGGCTGCCGCCCGACACCCTGGTGCCCGCCGGCGATGCCGATGCCCTGGCCGCCTGCTGGCTGCGGCTGGCGCAAGACGATGCCCTGGCCGCCGACCACGGCGCGCGCAACGCGCAGCACATCGCCCAGCATGGCGACCGCCGCGCGCAGATGGATGCGATGGACGCAGCCTATCGGCGGCTGCTGCAAAGGGGCGCGTCATGAGCCGGGCAGCCCGATCCGCACCGCCAGGCCGCGCGGTGTCTCCTGCCGCCACGGCTGCCATGCCCAGGGGCTATGCCCGGTGGCTGGGTGAGCTCAAAGCGCGCATCCACGCCACCCAGCAGCGTGCGGCGCAGGCCGCCAACCAGGAGTTGGTGGGGCTGTACTGGCAAATCGGGCGCGACATTCTGGCGCGCCAGACGCAAGCCGGCTGGGGCGCCAAGGTGATCGACCGGCTGGCGCATGACCTGCGCGCCGCTTTTCCCGGCATGAAGGGCTTTTCGCGTGCCAACCTGATGTACATGCGCGCTTTTGCCGCCGCCTGGCCCGATGAGGCAATCGTCCAACAGCTTGTTGGACGATTGCCCTGGGGACACAACCTGGTGTTGCTGGCGCGGCTGAAAACAAGCGCGCAGCGCCAGGCGTATGCCCAGCGGGCGCTGCTGCACGGCTGGTCACGCGCCATGCTGGAGATTCATATCGAAACCCGCCTGCTGGAGCGCGAAGGCCAGGCCGTCACCAACTTCGAGCAACTGCTGCCCCCACCAGGCACTGAGTTGGCGCAGCAGGCACTGAAAGATCCTTATCTCTTTGACTTTCTGGACATCAGCGCCCAGGCGCGTGAACGCGACATTGAAGCGGCCCTGGTGCAGCACATCACACAGTTTTTGCTGGAACTGGGCGCTGGCTTTGCCTATGTGGGTCGGCAAGTGCCGCTGGAAGTGGGCGGAGAGGACTTCTTCATCGACCTGCTGTTCTATCACCTGAAGCTGCGCTGCTACATGGTCATCGAGTTGAAGGCCGATCGCTTCAAGCCCGAGCACCTGGGCCAATTGGGCTTTTACCTGACGGCAGTGGATGCGCAGCTCAAAACCGAGCAAGACCAGCCCACCATTGGTTTGCTGCTGTGTAAAAGCAAGAACAAAGTGGTGGCCGAATACGCCTTGCGCGACAAGGCGCAGCCTATCGGCGTGGCCGAATACCGCCTAATGGCCGCCTTGCCCAAAGAGCTGCAAACCAGCCTGCCCAGCATTGCGCAGATCGAGCGCGAACTGAAATTGCCCAAGCCATGACGCGCGACACTGCCCACGCCATCCCTTCTTTGGCCGCACCCGGCCAGCCGCAGCTGGTCAGCGTCATCGCCCCCTGCCGCAACGAGCGCGCGCACATCGACGCTTTTTGCGACAGCGCACTGGCCCAGCACCTGCCCGAAGGCTGGCGCATGGAACTGCTGGTGGCCGACGGCGACAGCGACGACGGCACGCGCCAGCGGCTGGATGAGCGCGCCGCGCAGGACGCGCGCCTGCGCGTCATCGACAACCCGCGCCGCATCGTCTCCACCGGGCTGAACGCCTGCCTGGCCCACGCGAGCGGCCAGGTCATCGTGCGCATGGACATCCACACCCGCTTTGCGCCCGATTACGTGGCCCAGTGCCTGGCCGCGCTGGCGCGCACCGGCGCCGACAACGTGGGCGGCCCCTGGGTGGCGCAAGGCCAGGGCGGCATGGGCCAGGCCATTGCCGCCGCCTTTCAAAGCCGCTGGGTGGTGGGCGGCGCGCGCTCGCGCGACGTGGCCTATGAAGGCCCGGTGGACACCGTGTACCTGGGCTGCTGGCCGCGCGCGGCGCTGGCGCGCTTTGGCGGCTTTGACGAAACCCTGGTGCGCAACCAGGACGACGAGCACAACCTGCGCATCCGCCTGGGCGGCGGGCGCATCTGGCAAAGCGCGCACATCCGCAGCACCTATGCGCCGCGCGGCACGCTGCGGCAGCTGTTTGCGCAGCAGTTTCAATACGGCTACTGGCGCCCCTTCGTGCTGCGCAAGCACGGGCAGCCCGGTTCCTGGCGGCAGCTGGTTCCTATGGTTTTTGTAGCTGCTTGCACGCTTTGCGTGGGCGTTGCGCCGTGGTTTCATGCACCATTGCTGGCCTTGGGCCTGGCGTATGGCGTCTATGTGCTGGCCGCCAGCGTGCTGGCAGCGCGCGCTGCCTTGCCGCCGCGCTGGCCGCTGCTGGCGCGCCTGCCCGCCGTGATGGCCGCCTACCACCTGGGCTATGGCCTGGGCACCTGGCGCGGGCTGTGGGACGCCGCGCGCGGGCGCCAGCCTGCCGCGCAGGCCACGCGGCTGACGCGCTAGGCACGGGCTTTGGGCGGTGCGCCCTTGATCTGCGGCGGGCAGCGCGTGTTGTGCGATGCTCGTGCCTTATGAAGCTGCTGCTGGATTCGTTTTGGCGCGCCGCCGCCTATTGCCTGTACCCGCGCGTGATCGCGCTGTCGCTGCTGCCGCTGGGCATCATGCTGGCGCTGACTTTTCTGCTGGGCTACTTTTTCTGGCAACCGGCCTTGCAGGCCGTGCGCGGCTGGCTGCAAGGCTCGGGCGTCATCACCACGTTCTGGGGCTGGCTGCAACCGCTGGGCGTGGGCAGTGTGGGCGATGTGCTGGCGCCAGTGGCGCTGGTGCTGGGGGTCACGCCCCTGATCGTGCTGGCCTCGCTGCTGCTGGTGGCGCTGCTGCTGGCCCCCGCCATGCTGCGCCTGGTGGCGGCGCGCCGCTTCGGCCAGCTGGCGCGGCAGGGCAGCGGCAGCGTGGCGGCGTCGGCGCTGTGGTCGCTGGGGCACACGGCTCTGGCCCTGCTGGCGCTGGCCGTCACGCTGCCGCTGTGGCTGGTGCCGCCTTTGATCTTGCTGCTGCCGCCGCTCATCTGGGGCTGGCTGACCTACCGCGTGATGAGCTTTGACGCCCTGGCCGAGCACGCCAGCGCCGAGGAGCGCCGCGCGCTGCTCAAGGCCCACCGCTGGCCCCTGCTGGTCATGGGCGTGGTGTGCGGCTATCTGGGCGCTGCGCCCGGTGTGGTGTGGGCCTCGGCCACGCTGTTTGCCGTGGCCTTTGCGCTGCTGATTCCGGTGGCCATCTGGATCTACACCTTGGTGTTTGCCTTTTCGTCGCTGTGGTTCACGCACTACTGCCTGGCGGCGCTGCAAGCGCACAGGGCAATGGCAGGGAAGATGTCCATTGCGCCTGCGCCGCAGGGCTAGGGTCTTTCTTCACTGTGTCTTGCCAACGGAAGTTGGCCTCGAATACTGTGCATGACGGGTGGCGCCATGGGGCCATTCAGCCGCTTCAGATGCGCCACGGGCCGGAGTTGTAGTGGGCATATGACTTCTCTCGCTTTTCAGATCAAGAGTTGGACAACACCGCACCTACCTAGGCTGGGCAGACACCTTGAGTCTGGCGCACTTGCGCGCCAGGTTCGTGTTGCCGAGCGAAAAGAGTGCAACGCTTGCCGAGCTTCCCTGTCATGCGGGGCAGCGCACAGGGGCGCTATAGACTTCTCGTGCGCTTGAGCTTTTGATGGCCCTTCGCACCTGAGATCCGATTGACCTGCACCATGTCCTTACCTACCTTCGGCCTGATCGTCATTGGCGACGAAATCCTCTCCGGCAAGCGCGCCGACAAGCATTTGCCCAAGTTCATTGAGCTGCTGGCCGAGCGCGGCCTGGCCCTGGGCTGGGCCGAATACGTGGGCGATGAGCCTGCGCGCATCACCGCCGTGCTGCGGCGCGCCCTGGCCAGCGGCGATGTGGTGTTTTGCACCGGCGGCATTGGCGCCACCCCTGACGACCACACGCGCCAGTGCGCCGCCGCCGCCGCCGGCCTGCCCCTGGCGCTGCACCCCGAGGCCAAGCGCCTGATCGAAGAGCGCATGCAGGATGCGGCGCGCGAAAAAGGCGTGCCCTACGAGCCTGAGCGCCCCGACAACCTGCACCGGCTGAACATGGGCGTGTTCCCGCAGGGCACGCGCATCATGCCCAACCCGTACAACAAGATTCCAGGCTTTGTGCTGGACGGGGCGGGGCAGGGCAGGCTGTACTTTGCCCCCGGTTTTCCCGTCATGGCCTGGCCCATGATGGCCTGGGCGCTGGACACCGACTGGGCGCACTGCTTTGCGCGCGGGGCGTGGCTGGAAAAGTCGGTCATCGTCTTTGGCGCAATGGAAGCCACGCTCACCCCCGTGATGCAGCGCGTGGAAACGGCCCACCCCGGCGTGAAGGTGTTCAGCCTGCCCAGCGTGGACCACCCCGAGCATGGCGCGCACATCGACCTGGGCGTGAAAGGTGCGCCCGAGGCCGTGCAGGCCGCCTATGCCGATTTGCGCGCCTGGCTGGCGCCCTTTGGCCTGCGCTACGGGCCGGAAATCACCCGGCCCTGAAAAAGCGGGCCCGGCGGCGCCCAGAAGCAGTGCAGTCATGCCTTCATTTGGTGCATTGGCTTGATTTGCACGCTTTTGGTGCGCTTGTGGCGTCTGCCAGGGGGCGCGCCGCAGGCACAATCCGGGGCGTGCTGCGCTGTGGCCGGGCGTTTGGGCGTGCGGCAGGCCCAAGGCGCACTAAGCTGGCATGGAAGATGCACAGCTTCAACGCATTCATTTCTTTCTCAACCACCATCCCCTTAGGAGAAGCCTGATGGCCAAGAACGTCGCAGACGTGATGAAGCTCGTGAATGAAAACGAGTGCAAGTTCGTCGATTTCCGATTCACCGATACGCGCGGCAAGGAGCAGCACGTCACGGTGCCCGTGTCGCACTTTGACGAAGACAAGTTCAGCGACGGCCACGCCTTTGACGGCTCCTCCGTAGCGGGCTGGAAGGGCATCGAAGCCTCTGACATGCTGCTCATGCCCGATCCGGCCACGGCGCACATCGACCCTTTCTTTGAGGAATCCACCCTGGTGCTGACCTGCGACGTGCTGGAGCCCGGCGACGGCAAGGCCTACGACCGTGACCCGCGCTCCATCGCCAAGCGCGCCGAGGCGTACCTCAAAGCCAGCGGCATCGGCGACACCGCCTACTTTGGCCCCGAACCCGAGTTCTTTGTCTTCGACGGCGTGCGCTGGAGCACCGAGCCCGGCCACAGCTTCTACAAGATCGAGGAATACGAAGCCCCCTGGAACACGGGCGCCAAGCTCGAAGGCGGCAACCGCGGCCACCGCCCCACCACCAAGGGCGGCTACTTTCCCGTGCCCCCGGTGGACAGCACGCACGACATGCGCGCCGAGATGGTGCTCATCCTCGAAGCCATGGGCATTCCCGTGGAAGTGTTCCACCACGAAGTGGCTGGCGCGGGCCAGATGGAAATCGGCACCAAGTTCTCAACCCTGGTTGAGCGCGCCGACTGGACGCAGCGCTTAAAGCACGTGGTGTGGAACGTGGCCGACGCCTACGGCAAAACCGCCACCTTCATGCCCAAGCCCTACCACGGCGACAACGGCAGCGGCATGCACGTGCACCAGTCCATCTGGAAAGGCGGCAAGAACCTGTTTGCAGGCAAGGGCTACGCCGGCCTGTCGGACACGGCGCTGTTCTACATCGGCGGCATCATCAAGCACGCCCGCGCGCTCAACGCCATCACCAACCCCACCACCAACAGCTACAAGCGCCTGGTGCCGCACTTTGAAGCGCCGGTGAAGCTGGCCTATTCCAGCCGCAACCGCTCGGCCTCCATCCGCATCCCCCACGTGGCCAGCGACAAGGCCCGCCGCATTGAGGCGCGCTTTCCCGACCCCATGGCCAACCCCTACCTGTGCTTCTCGGCCTTGCTCATGGCCGGCCTGGACGGCATTGAGAACAAGATCCACCCCGGCGAAGCCGCCACCAAGGACCTGTACCACCTGCCGCCCGAAGAGGACAAGCTGGTGCCCACCGTGTGCCACAGCCTCGACCAGGCGCTGGAAGAGCTGGACAAGGACCGCGCCTTCCTCACCAAAGGCGGCGTGTTCACCGACAGCATGCTGGACGCCTACATCGAGCTGAAGATGACCGAAGTCAACCGCATCCGCGTGCAGGTCAACCCGGCTGAGTACGACATGTATTACTCCTTGTAAGGGTTGCCTCCTGCCAGTGGCCGGGCACATCCCGGTCACTGGCGTCTGGGGAACTGTCTTGGCTTGGCCGCTGCCTCAGAGGGCTGGTTTTTTAGCCAGCCCTTGTCTTTTGCATCTTCCCCTCTGGGACTTCATGGCCTGAGGGCAATGCGGCCATTGCGCAACGATTGCACGAAAAGCCGGCTTTCGGCCGGCTTTTTACATGGCGCGCCGGGAACGCCGGGTGGCCTGGCCACTCTAGATGGCCGATACTTGAACATTTGGTTCATCCCCCCGCGCCGGTTGTGGGGCGCGCCTGGAGCCTGAACATGAAACCCCTTTCCCTGCTGACACCCTGTTTCGCCCTGGCGGCCAGTCTGCTGGCAGCCGCGTGGCCCGCTGCCGCGCAAGATCGCATCTACCGCTGCGGAAATGAATACACCAACCAGGTCAAGGGCCGCAAAGACTGCAAGCTGGTCGAAGGCGGCAACGTGACCGTGGTGCGCGGCACCATGCCCGCCGCTGCTGCGCCTGCTGCCGCCCCGGCACGTGCGGCAGCCCCGCGCAGCAGCGGTGGCGGCAGCTCCGGCACATCATCGTCGGCTGCCGCTGCCCCCCGCATTGACACGCCCGAGCAGCGCGCACGCGATGCCGATGCCCGCGCCATCCTGGAGCAGGAACTGCGCCGTGCCGAGTCACGCCAGGCCGAATTGCTCAAGGCCTACAACAACGGCGAGCCCGAGCGCCAGGGCAACGAGCGCAATTACCAGAAATACCTTGACCGTGTGGCCGAGATGAAGGCCGACATCGACCGCAACCAGGCCGACATTGACGGTATCAAGCGCGAACTCAATCGCCTGCGTTGATTGAGGGCGGTGCCATGGGCAAGCCACATTGCCCAAGCCCTCGTCCCTCTTTTCCCTCTCTGCCCTGGCGGCTCGCGCCTGCTGCTGCGGGTGGCCATGCGGGGAAGGTGCCTCGCCCGCCCTGTGCGGGCGCATGTCTGGCACGGTGCTTGCGTTTTTCCGTTTTCATCGGTTTTCGCGCGTGCATGCCCTGCGGATGACGCGCTGCCAGCCCATTGCCATGTCACCACGCTCCCGCCCCCATGCTGCCCGGTTCGAGGCTTTTGACCTGCTGCCCACCATGGTGGCCGTGGTAGACGAGGAGGGCGTGGTGCTGTTTGCCAACGCCGCGCTGGAGGATGCCGTTGGCCTGCCCGCACGCAGCATTGAGGGCGCGCCACTGAATGTGCATTTTCCTGATGCGCAGCCGTTGCAGCACGCGCTGCAAGGCATGCGCGGCAATGCCTTTGCCGGGCTGCGCTACGACACACAGCTCAGGCGGCATGGCGGAGAACTGCTGCCCGTGCACGTGGTCGTGGCGCCGTCAGAGCCGGGCGGCGAATGTATCGTGCAGCTGCTGCCGCTGGAGCAGCAAACCCGCCAGGAACGCGAGGAACGTTTTGCCGACCAGGCGCAAGCAGGCAAGGAGCTGCTGCGCAACCTGGCGCACGAGATCAAGAACCCCTTGGGCGGTATCCGCGGTGCGGCGCAGCTGCTGGAGATGGAAATCGCCGACGCGTCCTTGCATGAGTACACGCAGGTCATCATCCATGAGGCGGATCGCCTGCAATCGCTGGTTGATCGCCTGCTGGCGCCGCACCGCCGCCCACAGGTGCTGGGTGAGATGAACATCCACGAAGTATGTGAGCGCGTGCGCGCGCTGATCCTGGCGGAGTTCCCCAAGGGGTTGCGCGTGGTGCGTGACTACGACATCTCCATCCCCGACTTCCGTGGCGATCGCGAGCAGCTCATCCAGGCCGTGCTCAACATCGCGCACAACGCCGCCCAGGCGCTGACCGATCGCATGGCCCAGGGCGATGCCGAGATCATTCTGCGCACGCGCGTGCTGCGGCAAGTCACCTTTGGTCGCCAGCGCTATCGGCTGGCATTGCAATTGCATGTCATTGACAACGGGCCTGGCGTGCCCGAGGAGATCAAGGACCGTGTGTTTGTTCCCCTGGTATCGGGGCGCGACGGTGGCAGCGGCCTGGGACTGACCCTGGCGCAGACTTTCGTGCAGCAGCACCATGGCCTGATCGAGCTTGACAGCGTGCCAGGCAGGACGGATTTCCGTATCCTGATCCCGCTGCTGTCCTGAGCGTGCCGTGGCACGTCCATGGCACATGGCGGCGGGCTTGGGGCAAGACGCGACAAGCCAGAAAGGAAAAGGAGTGGGCGCAATGAAGCCAATCTGGATCGTGGACGATGACCAGTCCATACGCTTTGTGTTGGAAAAAGCCCTCTCGCGCGAGGGGCTGCCCACCCGGTCGTTCACCCACCCGCGCGAGGTGCTGAGCGCACTGGACGATGCCGACGGCCAGCCGCCGCAAGTGCTGGTCAGCGACATACGCATGCCTGGCGGCAGCGGCATTGAATTGCTGGGTCAACTCAAGAAACGCTTGCCCGCGCTGCCCGTCATCATCATGACGGCGTTTTCCGACCTGGACAGCGCCGTCTCCGCCTTTCAAGGCGGTGCCTTCGAATACCTGCCCAAGCCCTTTGACGTGCCCAAGGCGGTCGAGCTGATTCGCCGCGCCGTGGCCGAAAGCCAGCGCGAGGATGTCGCCAGTGAGCAGCAGGTGGCCGCGCCCGAAATGCTGGGCCAGGCCCCGGCCATGCAAGACGTGTTCCGCGCCATTGGCCGGCTGTCGGCCAGCCACGTCACCGTGCTCATCACCGGCGAATCCGGCAGCGGAAAAGAGCTGGTGGCGCGCGCGCTGCACAAGCATTCGCCTCGCGCGGGCGGCCCCTTCGTGGCCATCAACACCGCCGCCATCCCCAAGGACTTGCTTGAAAGCGAGCTGTTCGGCCACGAGCGCGGCGCCTTCACTGGCGCGCAAACCATGCGCCGGGGCCGCTTCGAGCAGGCCGAGGGCGGCACCTTGTTTCTGGACGAGATCGGCGACATGCCTTTTGAGCTGCAAACGCGGCTGCTGCGCGTGCTCTCTGACGGGCATTTCTACCGCGTAGGCGGGCACAGCGCCGTCAAAGCCAACGTACGTGTGATTGCCGCCACGCACCAAAACCTGGAGCAGCGCGTGCGCGAAGGCGAGTTTCGCGAAGACCTGTTTCACCGCCTCAACGTCATCCGCCTGCGCCTGCCGCCCTTGCGCGAGCGGCGCGAGGACATTGCCGCACTCACCCGCCATTTCCTGGGCCTGAGCGCCCGCCAGCTGGGGGTGGAGCCCAAACGCATCTCCCAGCCCGCGCTGGCCTGCCTGACAGCCTTTGCCTTTCCTGGCAACGTGCGCCAGCTTGAAAACATCTGCCACTGGCTCACCGTCATGGCACCCGCGCAAGTCATTGAAACCAAGGACCTGCCCCCTGAAGTGCTGGCCGCTCCGGCGGGCAGCCCGACCGCTGAGGCTGAAGGCCACGCCAGCCCGCCAGCGCCCGAGCACGCAGCGCCTATCCATCCCGCGCCCCCTGAACCCCCGCCTGCCGCAGCGGAATGGGAACAAGCCCTGCAATACGAAGCCCTGCAGCGGCTGCGCAGCGGCCAGGCCGATGTGTGGAAGCAGCTCATGCAGCGCGTCGAATCCAGCCTCATTCAGGCCGCGCTGGTTAGCACCCAGGGCCGCCGCATCGAAGCCGCCCAACGCCTGGGCATTGGCCGCAACACCATCACCCGCAAAATCCAGGAGCTGGGGCTGGCATCTGACGCCTCATGAACGCTCTGTGAGCACCCTGTGCCCTGGCCGCGCCCGCCTGGCAAGTCATATGTCGAATGCTACTATTTAAATAGCTAAAAACTCTTGTATAGCAAGCGGGAATGGCCTTTTTTATTCATATCCTTTGGGCTGGCCGACCATGCCCGCCCAGCCGCATGACCGGGCAAGGCAGGGCGTTTGCGCCCGCAGGCGGAGCGCGGGTCTGAGCGAAAGAACTAAAATCTGGTTGATTCAACCAATTTCACTGCCAAGGCCTGCCATGTCCGCCACCGCCACCGCCGCCGTTGGCCTGTTTGAGGCTAAGACCCATCTGTCCGAATACGTCGCCCGTGCCGAACGGGGCGAAGAAGTGGTCATCATGCGCCACAACAAGCCCGTGGCCAAGATCGTGCCACTGCATGCCGGCGCGCATGATGCACCGCCGCAGCAAGCGACGGCGCCGTTTGTGCAGCAGACCTTCAATATGGGCATTCCCAAGGACATTGACCTCACGCGGCTGAACAAGCTGGCCGGCGAGCTGGAAGATGCCGCCGTTCTGGCCAAGATGCTGCGCAAGGCATGAAGCTGCCCGATACCAACGTGCTGTTCAACGCCGTACACGACGGCAGCCCGCACCACCGGGCCGCCTGCGGGGCGCTGGAAGCGGCCTTTGACAGCCATGAAGGCGTGGGCCTGGTGTGGCTGGCACTGGTGGGCTTTTTGCGCATCAGCACGCAACGCGGCATCATGCCCACGCCCATGCCTTTGGCCCAGGCGCTGGGCGTGCTGGATGGCTGGCTGCTACACCCCAGGGCCCATGTGCTGCACCCCGGCGCGGGGCACGCGGGCATCATGGGCCGCCTGCTGCTGGCGGCGGGTGCGGGCGGAAACCTCACCAACGACGCCCACATCGCCGCCATCGCCATCGAGCACAACGCCGAAGTGCTCACCTTCGACCGGGACTTTGCCCACTTTACCGGCCTTCGCTATCAATTACTGAGCTGACTGCGCTTGCTTGACCAGCGCAAACCCCTTGCTTTCATCATGACCTCTGCCTCCAATCCCATCTCCGTTGCCGAAATCCGCCAGAGCTTTCTGGACTTTTTCACCGCCAAGGGCCACACCGTCGTGC
>JAUNHQ010000141.1 GCA_030535425.1 Pseudomonadota bacterium
AATTATCTCATACAAAATCAAACAACTATGACAAGCAATCATTCATTGAATATTTAGTTTTTTGTTAAATTTCATCAATTACACAACTCATACAACAAAATATTTCATGTTATTACGTTTATTTCTTATCGGCATGCTCTTGGCTGCGCCGATTGTGCTTTCACTGGGCAGCCAGCGTCTGGCTGAAAAAGTAGGTCCGCCTGATGGCTTGCCACGGGATGCCGTTCTGGTGCCGTTAACCACCACGGTTGAACCTTCGCCCCGCACGGGCCGCGCCCTCAAAGCGCCAGCGCCGGCCAGAAAACAACCCGCCAGCAAAACACAACAACCTGCCAACAAAACAACACAGCAGCAGAGTGCAACGCAGCAGCGGCAAGCCACCAAGCCCAGCGTTGCGCCAACGATGCCTGCGGCAGGCGAACACTGGGGGGCGCAATGACAACATCAATTCCGCAAAAAGAAAAAGTACCTCTGAGCGCATCGCTACGCTGGCGCATTCTGGGCTGGGTCATGCTGGCTACGGCTTTGACGATGTTGGCCATGATCATGACCATGCGCTCCATGCTGCTGGGGCGTATCGCCCTGGACGCCAACAGCGCCATCGTGCAGGAAATCCACGAATTCCGCACTTTTGCCAAAGAGGGGCGCAACCCCTTGACTGCCCAGCCCTTTGCCACGCTTGAGGGGCTGATGGACTTGTACCTGCTGCGCCAGACGCCCGACCGGGGCGAAGCCTTCATCGGCGTCACGCCCAACGAGGTGCTCTACGTCAACAACGCCATGCAAAGAGCGGGCGAAGCGCTGGCGCAAGACAGTGATCGCCTTGCCGCGCTGGTCAACTCGCCGGAAAATTCCGGCGTAGAACAAACCGCACACGGGGAAATGCGCTGGGGCAAAGCCCAGGTGATAGCCGAGGATGGTCAAACCGGCACGTTTGTAGTGACTTACTTCACCCGCAGCCAAAGCCAGGTGGTGGCGCAAGAGACGCTGATGCATTTTGGCGTAGCGCTGGGCGGCCTGCTGCTCATTGGCCTGCTGACCTGGAGCGTGGCAGGCCAAGTGCTCAGGCCCATTGGCGCCATCAAATCTGCGGCGCGCCGTGTAGACGGCCACGGGCCTGTGCCCAGGGTGCCAATCGAGGGCAATGACGAGCTGGCCGAGCTGGCGCGCAGCTTCAACACCATGGCCAGCCGCGTGGATCAGGCGCACTCTGCGCAGCAGCACTTCATTGAACAGGTGCGGCGCCACTTCAACCAGGGCGGCAGCCGTGCCCGCGCTCACCTGGCGCGGCTGGAAACCGCCGCTGGCGATGCGGCCACGCAGGCGGCCGAGAGCCGCGCGCTGCAAGCGCTGCTGGCGCGCACGGGCCAGACCCTGGCCGACCTGGATCTGTTGCTGCGCGCCACGCAGCCGGATTTCTTGCAGCCCGCAGCCGTGGATCTGGCCCGGCTGGGCGACGATGTCATGGCCCAGGCCGGCGCCCTGCGCGACGTGCAAGGCCAGCCGCGCCACTGGCAGCTGATGGCCCGCGCCGAAGGCAGCGCCGCGCTGGATGCGCCCCGCGTGCTGGACGCGATGCGCCACCTGCTGGTCAACGCCGTGGACCACAGCCAGCCCGGCGACACGCTGGAGGTGTCCGCCGAGCGGCACGAGGAAAACGGCGTGCCCGTGCTGCGCCTGAGCGTGGCCAGCCCCGGCCAGCCGCTGAGCCACGAGGAGGCGCAGGCCGTCTTCGCCTTCAGTCACCTGCTGGAGGAGGAAAGCGGCAGCGCCGCCGATGACGACAAGGACGCCAGCATGGGCGTGGGCCTGGCCGTGGTGCGCGCGGTGGCCGAGGCCCACGGCGGCTA
>JAUNHQ010000078.1 GCA_030535425.1 Pseudomonadota bacterium
CATCAGGCAGCCACAAGCACCGCCTGTGATAGGGGGCTAATCAAGCTTTTTTATAGGGCGTCTTCATTGGCTGGCTCTGTTTCGTGATGGCGGCAACAGGGCAGCGCAGGGTAGAGCGGCGACTCAGGGAAAAAGGATTCGGGCAAAGAAAAACCCAGACAGGAAGCCTGTCTGGGTTTGTCATATCTGGCGGAGAGGGCGGGATTCGAACCCGCGGTGGGCTATTAACCCACACACGCTTTCCAGGCGTGCGACTTAAACCACTCATCCACCTCTCCGTGGAAACCGCGCATTGTAGCGCCATGTGGGCACACTTTGCGCCCAGGGCTGCAAAAAATCAGGTGTTGCTGCGCTGGGCCTGCACCATCTTCATGGCCGAGCTGATGAGGGCAGACACTTCGGTCATGTTGCTGGGCACGATCAGGGTGGTGTTGGCATCGAAGGCGACACGGCTGTAAGCCTCAACGGCTTTTTCAGCCACTTTCAGCTGCACGGCCTCTTGCCCGCCGGGCTGGCGGATGGCATCGGCCACGCGCGCGATGGCTTCGGCCGTGGCGATGGCCACTTCGGTAATGGCTGCGGCTTCGCCTTGTGCGTTGTTGATCTGGGCTTGCTTTTCGCCTTCGGACTTGGCAATGGCCGCTTGCTTCTGGCCTTCGGCCAGGTTGATCTGCTCTTGGCGCTTGCCTTCGGAGGTGGCGATGACGGCGCGCTTTTCGCGCTCGGCAGTGATTTGCGCCTGCATGGCGCGCAGGATTTCGGCCGGCGGGGTCAGGTCCTTGATCTCGTAGCGCAGCACTTTCACGCCCCAGTTCAGCGCGGCTTCGTCAATGGCTTCGACCACTTGGGCGTTGATCATGTCGCGCTCTTCAAAGGTCTTGTCCAGCTCCAACCGGCCGATCACGCTGCGCAGCGTGGTTTGCGCCAGTTGCGAAATGGCCATGACGTAGTTGCTGCTGCCGTAGCTGGCGCGCATGGGGTCGGTGACTTGAAAGTACAGGATGCCGTCCACTTGCAGCTGGGTGTTGTCGCGCGTGATGCAGACCTGGCTGGGCACGTCCAGCGGGATTTCCTTGAGGCTGTGCTTGTAGGCCACGCGGTCGAAGAAGGGGATGATGGTGTTCAGCCCGGGCGAGAGGGTGCGGTTGTATTTGCCCAGGCGCTCGACGATCCAGGCGTTTTGCTGCGGCACGATTTTGATGGTGAGCTTGGCCACGATGACGGCCAGCACGAACAGGACGATGGCGATTTCCATGTCAACAAACCTTTGTGTGTGAGTGCGAAGAGGGGACGAAACGGGGTGTGAGGCCGGTTATACCGGCTCGGCTGGCAGCGGCTCGACCAGCAGGCGCGCGCCTACCAGTTCGGTCACGCGGTGCGGGCCGGGCCGGGGGGTGATGCCGGGCGGGTGAATGGCCGTCCACTGCGTGCCGCGGTAGCGCACGCTGGCGGTGCCGTCGGCTTGCCAGTGCGCGATCTGCACGGTTTCGCCCACGTCCAGGTTGACGCTGCGTTCTGCGCGCGGCGACGGATCGCCCGGGCGGCGCCGGCGCACCAGGTAGCACCCCAACACGGCGGCGCTGCTGACGATGGCGGCCACGGCAATCTGCCCGGCCAGCGGCACCCCGGCATAGGCGGCCAGCGCGCCGGCCACGGTGCCCAGCGCCAGCATGAGCAGGTAGAAGGTGAGGGTGAGCAGCTCCAGCGCCACCAGGGCGCCCGAGGCGATCCACCACAGGGTTGATGCGGCCATGTGCGGGGTCTCCAAAAATTTGCGTGAAAACGCATGCGTGAAAACGGCCTGGCTCCTGGCGCGGTGGCGGCGGCTGGCTTGGGGCCGCTGGGCCAACGGGGCCAAGGGGCCAAGGGGCCAAGAAGGCGCCAAGAAAAAGGCTCAAGGCGGCTATTTTGGGGCACGCGCGCCCAGGCTGCGCCGCAGCTGCTGCGGCGCCTGGGGCCAATTCCTTACACTTGCGCGCTTTGGCGCCGCCGTGCGCCTTTTCAGGCAGGAGCCGCGACCCATGAAATTTCGCTTTCCCATCGTCATCATTGATGAAGACTACCGCGCCGACAACACCTCGGGCTTTGGCATTCGCGCGCTGGCCAAGGCCATTGAGGACGAGGGTTTTGAAGTGGTGGGCGCCACCAGTTATGGCGATTTGAGCCAGTTTGCGCAGCAGCAAAGCCGCGCCAGCGCGTTCATCCTGTCGATTGACGATGAAGAGTTTGAAGCCGGCCCCGAGCTGGGCGCGGCGGTGCTGAACCTGCGCAACTTCATTGCCGAGGTGCGGCGCAAAAACAGCGACGTGCCCATTTACCTGCATGGCGAAACCAAGACCAGCCAGCACCTGCCCAACGACATCCTGCGCGAGCTGCACGGCTTTATCCACATGTTCGAGGACACGCCCGAGTTCGTGGCCAAGCACATCGTGCGCGAGGCCAAGAGCTATCTGGAAGGCATTCAGCCGCCGTTTTTCAAGGCCTTGCTGGACTATGCCGAAGACGGCTCGTATTCGTGGCACTGCCCTGGCCATTCGGGCGGCGTGGCGTTTTTGAAAAGCCCCATTGGCCAGATGTACCACCAGTTCTATGGCGAGAACATGCTGCGCGCCGACGTGTGCAACGCCGTGGAAGAGCTGGGCCAGCTGCTGGACCACGACGGCGCCATTGGCGAATCTGAGCGCAACGCTGCGCGCATTTTCAACGCCGACCACTGCTTTTTCGTCACCAACGGCACCTCCACCTCCAACAAAATGGTGTGGCACCACACCGTGGCGCCGGGCGACGTGGTGGTGGTGGACCGCAACTGCCACAAAAGCAACTTGCACGCCATCATCATGACCGGGGCCATCCCCGTGTTCCTCAAGCCCACGCGCAACCACTACGGCATCATCGGCCCGATTCCCAAGTCCGAGTTCGAGCCCGAGGCCATCAAAGCCAAGATCCGCGCCAACCCCTTGCTCAAAGAGGTGGACGCCGACAAAGTGCGCCCGCGCATCATGTCGCTCACGCAATCGACCTACGACGGCGTGCTCTACAACACCGAAACCATCAAGCAAACGCTGGATGGCTACATCGACAACCTGCACTTTGACGAAGCCTGGCTGCCGCACGCGGCCTTCCACCCGTTTTACGGCACCTACCACGCCATGGGCAAAAAGCGTGCGCGGCCCAAGAACTCGGTGGTGTATTCCACCCAGTCCATCCACAAGCTGCTGGCCGGCATCAGCCAGGCCAGCCACGTGCTGGTGCAGGACTCGCAAAACGTCAAGCTGGACCGCTACCTCTTCAACGAGGCCTACCTCATGCACACCAGCACCAGCCCGCAGTACAGCATCATCGCCAGCTGCGACGTGGCTGCCGCCATGATGGAGCCGCCCGGCGGCACCGCCATGGTGGAAGAAAGCCTGCTGGAAGCCATGGACTTTCGCCGCGCCATGCGCAAGGTCGAGGCCGACTTTGGCCAGGGCGACTGGTGGTTCAAGGTCTGGGGCCCGGACAAGCTGGCCGACGAAGGCGTGGGCCGCGCCGACGACTGGATCATCACCCACGGCAGCGCCCGCAAAAGCTGGCACGGCTTTGGCAAGTTGGCGCCGGGCTTCAACATGCTGGACCCGATCAAGGCCACCATCGTCACCCCTGGCCTGAATTTGGACGGCAAGTTCGACAAAACCGGCATTCCCGCCAGCATCGTCACCAAGTTCCTGGCCGAACACGGCGTGGTGGTCGAAAAAACGGGCCTGTACAGCTTCTTCATCATGTTCACCATCGGCATCACCAAGGGCCGCTGGAACACGCTGCTGACCGCGCTGCAACAGTTCAAGGACGACTACGACCGCAACCAGCCGCTGTGGCGCATCATGCCCGAGTTCTGCGCCCAGCACCGCCGCTACGAGCGCATGGGCCTGCGCGATCTGTGCCAGCACGTGCACGAGCTCTACGCCAAGTACGACATTGCCCGCCTGACCACCGACATGTACTTGAGCGAGCTGACTCCGGCCATGAAGCCCGCCGACGCCTACGCCTGCATTGCCCGCCGGCAGATCGAGCGGGTGGAAATCGACGCGCTGGAAGGCCGCATCACCGTGGGCCTGCTCACCCCGTATCCGCCGGGCATTCCGCTGCTCATTCCGGGCGAAGTGTTCAACAAGAAAATCGTGGACTACCTGAAGTTCGCCCGCGAATTTGCCCAGCTTTGCCCCGGCTTTGAAACCGACATCCACGGCCTGGTGGAAGTCAAGGACGAGCAAGGCCGCGTGCGCTACTTTGCCGACTGCGTGGCCGAAGGCGGCGCGGGCAAAAACCGCCGCGTGCGTTAAGCACGGTCAAAATACCCGTTGTGCCCGTGGCTTACACTTGGGTGCAACGCCCTTTAGCCATTTTTAACAAAGGAGATAGCTGCATGTTCCCTGAGTACCGCGACTTGATCACCCGCCTCAAGAGCGAAGGCACCAACACCCGCTTTCTGAACCTGTTTGAAAAGCACAACGAGCTGGACCACAAGATCAAGGCGCTGGAAGGCCACGACGCTGGCGGCATTCACACCGAGATCGAAGTGCTGAAGAAAGAAAAGCTGCACATCAAGGACGAGCTCTACACCATCTTGCGCGCCGAAGCAGCCAACGGCTAAGTAACTTTCCGTGCGGCCTGCTGCCGTGCCGCCTGATGCAAACCCGCCAGAAGATGGCGGGTTTTTTGTTGAGGGGGTGGTGCCATGACCTGGCCTGCATCGCCCCTCCGCATGCTTCAAAAAACATAGCTTTTTGCACTTGATACACAAAGGTTTTTGCTGTCTAGCTCTTGTTTTTGGCGAGTGACGCGCGCAAGCAGCTATGTTTTTTGCGGCATTATTCTTGGCCTTTGAGGCCCGTCAGCCGGACAAAGGCGGTGGAGTTTTCGCATGATTTACGGCATAGGCACTGACATTTGCGACATCCGGCGCATCCGCGCCAGCTTGGGCAAGCATGGTGAACGCTTTGCGCACAAGATCTTGAGCGATGCCGAGCTGCTGGTCTGGCAGCGGCGCAGCGCCCGATGGCCCGAGCGTGGCCTGCGCTACCTGGCCACGCGCTTTTCCGCCAAAGAGGCTTTCAGCAAGGCCATTGGCCTGGGCATGCGCATGCCGATGCACTGGCGCCTGTGCGAGATTGCCAACCACACCAGCGGGCAGCCGCGCATCGTGCTGCACGGCCAGTTGCGCGACTGGTTCCAAGCCCAGGGGCTGACTGCCCACATCACCGTCACCGACGAAAGCGAGTACGCCGCCAGCTTTTGCGTGGTAGAGCGTGCCGCTTCCCACTTGCCTTCTGCCTGAGCATCATGCAACAGCACGCCCCTCTCATCATCGACATTGCTGGCACCCGTTTGAGCGAAGATGACCAGCGCCGCCTGGCCCATCCACTGGTGGGAGGGCTCATTCTGTTCACCCGCAACTGGGAAAGCCGTGAGCAACTGACGCAGTTGACGGCCAGCATCAAGCGGCTGCGCCCTGACTTGCTGATCTGCGTGGATCACGAAGGCGGGCGCGTGCAGCGATTCAAGAGTGGGGGTTTCACCCACCTGCCGCCCATGCGTGCGCTTGGGCAGCTATGGATGCAGGACGCCATGCGCGCGCAAGATGCAGCCACCGCCTGCGGCTACGTGCTGGCAGCAGAGCTGCGTGCCTGCGGCGTGGACTTTTCCTTCACCCCCGTACTGGACCTGGACTGGGGGCCATCCGGCGTCATTGGCGACAGAGCCTTGCATGCGGATGCGCGCGTGGTCACCATGCTCGCCAAAAGCCTGATGCACGGGCTGCTGCGCGCGGGCATGGCCGCCTGCGGCAAACATTTCCCCGGCCATGGCTTTGTCGCGGCCGATTCGCACACCGACATCCCGCGCGACACCCGCTCGCTCAAAGCCATCTTGCAAGACGACGCAGCCCCTTATGGGTGGTTAAGCAGCGTGCTGCCCGCCGTCATGCCGGCGCACGTGATCTATTCGCGGGTCGATCCGCGCCCCGCCGGCTTTTCTCCCCGCTGGTTACAGGCCGTGCTGCGGCAGCGCCTGGGTTTTGGCGGCGCCATTTTCACGGATGACCTGAGCATGGAGGCGGCCCGCCATCTGCAAGGGCGCCTGCTCACCCCGCCCGAGGCCGTGCTCACCGCCCTGAGCGCCGGCTGCGACATGGCTCTTTTGTGCAACCAGTCGCTGCACGGGCAGGGCGGCGTGATTGACGACACCATCGAAACCCTGGCCCGCGCACAGGTGCAAGGCCAGTGGCTGCCCAGCGACGCCAGCCAGGCACGCCGCTTGGCCCTGCTGCCGGCACAGCCTGCGCCTGACTGGGACGCACTGATGCGCCAGCCCGAATACCTGCATGCGCTGGCGCTGCTGCCTTGAAAGCACGCACCACATGTGAGGTCAGGCTTTACACAGCTTTGCATGCCTGGGCTGCGACGGCGGTGAACCTTGCCCCTTGCAGCCAATCGCAGTGACAATGACCAACATGCCTTATCACCGCTATCTGTTCTCTTCGTCTTCTGCTGCTCGCCCTTCAGCATCGGGGCTTGAGCGTTTCATGACCCGTCTGCTGGGGGCTATGGTGTGGCTCCTGCTGGCTACCGTGGGCTTGGTTTTTGCGCTCAGCCTGGGTATATGGCTGCTGGTGATGCTGGTGGTGAGTCTGGTTCGCAGCGTGTTCACGGGGCGCCCAGCCGCTGTCACGCTGCTGTGGCGACAGTGGCGCGAGCAAACGCGCCAGCGCTGGCCAGGCGCACGCCCTGGCAGTGCCACACCGCGCGCAGACGCGGCCGATGCCACCGGTGCATCCGCACAAGTGCCCGAACGCGCCATCCGCGTGCAAGACGTGGCTTGGCGCGACGTGCCTGCTGCGCCATCACCTGGTCAGTCGGGCGAGTCAGCATGACTGCCCCGCTTATCTCGTGACGCCAGCCCAGGCAGATGTCTGTGGCCTGCACACGCGCCTTGGCCTTTGGCTAATGTGTGCGTGGTGTGAGATTTACCCCTTTTTGGGGCACATGGTGAATTTTCCTGCTTCGCTTAACAACCACACACAGTGACCTGACTTGCCAGGCACGCTTGGCGCGGTGCGTGGGCATGTCTTGTAGGGCATAGGCCGGGCTGCATGGTTTGGTTACACTCGCCCGCGTTTTTGCCCTATTCAGCCATTTGCTTTGTCCCGAGCGTTAGACGTGGATCTCGAAAAATTTAACCTGCCGCGTTACCTGGCCACGCAGCCATTGTTTTCTCACATGAGCGAGGACGAGCGCGAGCGTCTGGCGCAAGGCTGTCAGCTGCGCCGTGTGGCTCGTGGCAGCCACTTGTTCCGTGCCGGTGATGCCTGCAACGAGTTTCACGTTACCGTGTTGGGGCAGGTCAAGCTGTTCGCCGTGTCGCCATCTGGCGTGGAAAAAGTCATTGAGTTGTGCGGCCCCGGGCAGAGCTTTGCCGAAGCCGTGATGTTCATGGCGGCGCCCTATGCCGTTTCCGCGCAGACACTGACTGACTCACTCATCCTGACCATCGACAAGGCGGTTGTGCTGCGCGAGATCAACGCCAACCCTGACTTTTCCCTGCGCATGCTGGCAGGTCTGTCACGCCGCCTGCATAGCCTGGTCAAGGACGTGCAAGCCTATGCCTTGGACAGCGGCGTGCAGCGCGTCATTGGCTATTTGCTCAGCGATGGCAACCACCAGGGGCAGGCCGACGCGGTAACTGTAACCTTGCCCGTCAGCAAGGCAGTGATTGCCTCACGCCTGTCACTCACGCCAGAGTATTTTTCGCGCGTCCTGCATGAGCTGGAGTCTGCCGCCTTGATCCGGGTAGACAAGCGCAACATCCACATTCCCAACCCTACGCACCTGGCCAGCTACCAGCCCAAGTAGGCTTTGCGCTCGCGAGTGCCACGTTGCAAAGCACCTCGAATGCTATCTATTGCATAGCAACGCTTGTTGTGGATAAAGCGCAAATACCCTTTTTGTCAGTCCCCAAAAGGCTTGTGCTGACAGGCTTAACAGCCAAGGGAGCGGCGCGATGCGCACAGAACGAGGCTGTGGGATGAGAGCAAATAATTCATAAAAAAACGCCCGTTTCAAGCGAAACGGGCGTTGAGGGCATACAGCCAGAAATGGCTCATGCCAATGGGCAGCTCATCATTCCAGCTCTGCCAGGAACCGCTCGGCGCGGGCGCGCAAAGCGCCTGATGACTCGGCGATGACTTCCTTGACCAGTGCGCGGGCACCTTCTGTGTCACCAATGGCATGAAACTCCTGCGCCAGCGACAGCTTGGTGCCCAGAGGATCCTCATCGGCGTCCTCAGGCTGTTCTGTTTTGAGTTCGCCACCCGAGCGGGAATCGGGATCCAGCGAAAGCGCATCCATGTCAAAGTCGATCATGCCTGCATCGCTGCTGGCTATCGGAGAGGGGGCTGTTGCAGGTACCTTGGCGGCGGGCGCAGAAGGCTCATTGTCCGGCGTGGAAAGATCCAAGTCGAAATCCAGCGGCGCGTTATTGTCCAGCGGCGCAGCTGCCACCACTGGCACTGCTGCCGCTGCCGTCACTGGCGAGACAGGAGCCGCTGGCGCCTTGGGTGCTGGCGCCGGCGCTGCGCGCACAGGGGCATCATCCAGATCAAGATCCAAATCCAAGCCCAATGAACTGGGGCCATTGCTGCTGGCCGGGCCGTCATCCTTATCAAGCACCTGGGCTGTCTGCGGTTCAGTGTCAGCGCCAAAACTGTGTCGTGCAGGCATGGACGCCGTGCGAACCACGGGCACGCCGCCGGGTTTATAGAGCTGGTTGTCAGGCTCCAGCTCGCTGCCCAGGCTGGTGATGGCCAGCCAATCGGGCCCTTCACCATGGGTGACGCTGTAAGCATCGGTAGCGATGAGCTCCAGCGCGCGGGCATCACGGCGCTTGGCATAAATTTCGGCCAGCTTGCGGTAGATAGAGGCGCGGGCAGGCTGGGTGCGCAGCGCTTCCTTGAGGATTTCCTCGGCCTGCATGTCACGGCCATAGGCCAGGTACACGTCTGCCTCAGCCACGGGATCGACGTCGCCAGCCGCGTCGAGCTGGCTGGGCGAATAAGCCATGGACGAGTTGCCTACCGAGCCCCCACCATCTTTTGTGTTGACACGTTGGCCGCCGCTAGAGCCAAAGAAGGAATCAGGTTGCAGACGGCTCTCGATGAAAGAGCTATCCAGCGGCGCGGCTGCCTTTTTTCGTTGACGCGAACGAAAAACGCCATAGCCCAGCAGCAGTGCCAGCAGGCCTGCGCCAGCAATGGGCAGCATGGGCTCGGCCATCAGGCCTTGCAGGAACGAGGGCTCGGGGGCTGGGGCGGGTGCCGGCGCAGGAGGGGGGGGCGGAGCGACCGGGGCAGGCGCAGGCTCGGGGGCTGCGATCACGGGCTCGGATGCACCGGCCTCGCTGGGCGAAGCGGCGCTGGCAGGCTCGCTGGCGACCAGTGCGGGGTCGGCCGAGCTTGCGGGCGACATGCCAGGCATGGCCTCGTTGACAGGCGCGGGCATGGGCGTTTCAGCGGGTGCAGAAGAAGCCCCTGGTGTCTGTGCAGGTGCAACAGGCTCAGGCATGGCACCGGTGGGCACATTGATACCTGGAGCGGGCGCATTGACCGCAGGGCTGGAGGCGCCTTGCAGGCTGGCCAAGTCTTGCAAGTTGCGGTTGAGTTCTGCCACGCGCTCGGCTTGCTCTTGCGCTTGACGGGATTGGGCCACTTGTGATTCGGCTCCGGTGGGGGAGCCGCCGCGCGAGACGGTCAACTTGTCTTGGCTGGGCGCCGCAGGACGGCTTTCCTGCACCTGCGATTGAATTCCGCCAGAAGCGCTTCGGCTGGCTGAAGCCAGGCGGGTGGATTGCGTGCGCGTGGCCAAACCGCGGCGGTAGGCGTTGAAATCGCGGGTCTGGGCCACGACGGTACGGCGCGCCGACTGGCGCGAAACAGCGGCAGCTTGCTCGGCTGTAGGCATATTGAGCACAGCGCCCGCCCGCATCAGGTTGACGTTGCCATTGATAAAGGCACGCGGGTTGGCGCGCAGCATGGCCACAAGCATCTGATCCAGCGAAACGCCATCAACGGCGTGCGCCGAGGCGATGGCATAGGCTGTATCACCGCGCTGCACGGTCACCTGAGGGCCTTCACCCGCCATGGGCGCGGGAGCTGCCGCGCGGCGGGCTGTGCGCCCGGCCCCATCGGCACGCGGGGCGCGGGCCTGGCGGCCCTGTGCGCCGGGCGTGGTTTGCACAGCCACAGGCGTCGTTGGTTGTGCGTCAGATGGCGGCTGTGTCGCCGTCACGGGCGGTGGAGCCGCCCGTGACGGCGGATCGACCAGCATGGTGTAGTCGCGCACAATGCGACCGCCTTCCCAGTTGGCCTCGATCACGATGCCCAGGAATGGCTCGTTGATGGGGCGCTCACCTGTGACACGCAAGTAGGCCTGACCATTGGCGCGGCGTTGAAGAGTGACGCGCGCACCGGCCAAAGCAGGGTTGTATTCAACGCCTGCTGCTTGAAAAGCCTGCAGCGATCCCATGCTGGCCTGTAGGGTAGAGGCTTCTTCAGATGAGATTTGCGGCACTTCAATTTCAGCGCGCAGCGGCTCGCCAAGAGCGGAGCGCACCGTAACGGCGCCAAGAGCCAAGGCATTGGCCTCCAGGGCCGTGCCCATGACGGCCAAAGCCGCAGCGGTGGCCAGCAGGCCTTTTTTCAAAGGGTGTGCGTTGGAGCGCATGTAATCGGTTGACCCCTCCGGGATCCAAGCGGTCTTATTCTGCATAGAGGATGAAGGCAGGCGGAAGCTAGCCGGAACAAACGTGAAAATCGACATTAACATCAACAAATTGGACTGACAAGCTGAGACACGGCTTAACAGTCTTCACAAGTTCACACCTGCGCTAAAGAGCGATGTGTCTGTTGTCAGGCGGCAACGAAAGCGATCGGCCAAGGCCTGGGTTAGTGCTGTAACAAGATGCGCAGCATGCGGCGCAGCGGCTCGGCGGCGCCCCACAGCAGCTGGTCGCCAATGGTGAAGGCGCCCAGGTATTGCGGCCCCATGGCCAGCTTGCGGATGCGGCCCACGGGGATGGTCATGGTGCCGGTGACGGCCACGGGGGTGAGGTCTTTGAGCGTGGCCTCGCGCGTGTTGGGTACGACTTTGACCCAGGCGTTGTCGGCGGCGATCATGGCCTCGATGTCGACCAGCGGCACGTCTTTTTTCAGCTTGAAGGTCAGCGCCTGGCTGTGGCAGCGCATGGCGCCTACGCGCACGCAAAAGCCGTCCACGGGAATGGCGGGGGTGCCAAAACCTTCACCCTGGCCCAGGATCTTGTTGGTTTCGGCCATGCCTTTCCATTCTTCGCGCGAATAGCCGTCGCCCAGGTCTTTGTCGATCCATGGGATCAGGCTGCCGCCCAGGGGCACGCCGAAGTGGGCGGTTTCGTCGGCGGTCAAGGCGCGCTGCTTGGCGATGACCTGGCGGTCGATTTCCAGAATGGCGCTCTTGGGGTCATTCAGCAGGGCTTTGACTTCGGCGTACAGCGTGCCGTATTGCGTGAGCAGCTCGCGCATGTGCTGTGCGCCGCCGCCGCTGGCGGCCTGGTAGGTCTGGGTGCTCATCCATTCCACCAGGCCGGCTTTGTACAGCGCGCCCACGCCCATGAGCATGCAGCTGACGGTGCAGTTGCCACCCACCCAGTTGTTGCCGCCCTTGGCCATCGCGGCCTGGATGACGGGCAGGTTGACAGGGTCGAGCACGATGACGGCGTCACCTTGCATGCGCAGGGTGCTGGCGGCGTCGATCCAGTGGCCTTTCCAGCCTGCGGCGCGCAGTTTGGGGAAGACTTCGCTGGTGTAGTCGCCGCCTTGGCAGGTGATGATGATGTCGCAGGCTTTAAGAGCGTCGATGTCGTGCGCGTCTTTCAGCGCCTTTTCGTTCTTGGCCATGGCCGGGGCGGAGCCGCCGGCGTTGCTGGTGGAGAAGAAGACGGGCTCGATCAGGTCGAAGTCTTTTTCGGCCTGCATGCGATCCATGAGCACGGAGCCAACCATGCCGCGCCAGCCAACCAGGCCGACTAAGTTGCCAACTTTCATTTTCTTTCGCGCCTTTCAAACAAAACGGGGGATCTGCTGAGTTTTCCTTCCCGGCTCGTCAGGCTCCGGGGAAAGGCGGCGCGCACGACGAATCGGGCTGGGTCTTCAGCCTTTCTTGGTCTTGGTAATGGTGGGGGTAGGGCAGGACAGCCCGCTTGGCAACCCAGCCAAGGGGCAAGCACAGAGGTAAACCAGCATGTCCATCGTGGCGCGATTTTAAAGGTGCGGAAAACAGGACGGCGGTAAAGCAGACTCATGACGTGGCGTCAAAGCTACGTCATGGATAAGGATACGTGCGCAGACTTAAGAATTGCTATTTATTTTATAGCAATAAACTTTTATACATCAAGCGCGAATGGCCTTTTTCTTTCCCATTTATTGATGCAGAAACAGCAGGGGGAAAAAGGGCTGCTACTGCACCGCGTCGGCGCTTTGGCGTTGCAGCATGGCCAGCACGTTGGCGATTTTCTCGCGCAGCTCGCGCCGGTCGCAGATGAAGTCCACCGCGCCTTTTTGCTGCAAGAACTCGGCGCGCTGAAAGCCCTCGGGCAGCTTCACGCGCACGGTGTTTTCAATCACGCGCGGGCCGGCAAAGCCGATCAGGGCCTTGGGCTCGGCAATCACCACATCGCCCACAAAGGCAAAGCCGGCAGACACGCCGCCCATGGTGGGGTCGGTCAGCACGCTGATGTAGGGCAGGCCCTTGGCGGCCAGGCGGGTCAGCGCCGCGTTGGTCTTGGCCATTTGCATCAGGCTCAGCAAGCCCTCTTGCATGCGCGCGCCGCCGGTGGCGGTAAAGCAGATGAAGGGCACTTTCTGCTCGATGGCCGTGTGCACGCCGCGCACAAAGCGCTCGCCCACCACGCTGCCCATGCTGCCGCCCATGAAGTCGAACTCGAACGCGGCGGCCACCACGGGTACGCTCATCACCGCGCCGCCCATCACCACCAGGGCATCGGTTTCGCCCGTGGCTTCCAGCGCTTCTTTCAGGCGCTCGGGGTATTTGCGGCTGTCCTTGAATTTCAGCGCATCAACAGGGATAACCTCTTGCCCGATCTCGTAGCGGCCTTCGCCGTCCAAAAAGGCGTTGAGCCGCTCGCGCGCGCCCATGCGGTGGTGGTGGCTGCAATGGGGGCAGACGTTCTGGTTTTGCTCCAGATCGGTTTTGTACAGCACGGTGTCGCAGGCCGGGCACTTGATCCACAGCCCTTCGGGCATCTGGCGGCGCTCGGCAGCGTCGGTGTGCTGGATTTTTGGGGGGAGGAGTTTTTCAAGCCACGACATTCAGTATTCCTTCGGTTCGGTTATTTTCCTTAGCTTTTCAGCGTCCACTTGACACCATAAAAGGCCGCAGTCCCGGCACGCTTGAAAAGCTGCTCGCAAGGCCAACTCTTGGTGAATCCAGTGGCTTTGGGGGCGAGGCTCAAATGCACAAGCCGGCTCGGGTTTGAGCAGCCCCGAGCTCACTGATTCACTGCCACAGCGTGGGCATGCGTGCATTTTCAGGCATCGAGCGCCGCGCGAATGGGACGCAGAAAGTCCATGGCGGCGGCCACCACGCGCTCGTGCGGCTGGTTTTCAATCACCTGGATGAGCCGGCTGCCGATGACCACCGCGTCGGCCACCTGGCCAATGGCGCGGGCGGTTTCCGCGTCGCGAATACCAAAGCCCACACCCACGGGCACTTGCACGTGCTGGCGGATGCGGGGCAGGGCGGCGGCCACCTCGTCGGTGTTGAGCGCGCCCGAGCCGGTCACGCCTTTGAGCGACACGTAATACACATAGCCGCTGGCCACCTGGGCCACTTGCTGCATGCGCGCCTCGGTGCTGGTGGGGGCGAGCAGGAAGATCAGGTCCATGCCCGCGGTTTTGAGCGCGGCGGCAAAGTCCTGGCATTCCTCGGGCGGGTAATCGACGATGAGCAGGCCATCCACCCCGGCCGCCGCCGCATCGCGGATGAAGCTGCCTGCGCCGTGCTTTTGGTCGTAGCGCTCCACCGGGTTGGCGTAGCCCATCAGCACCA
>JAUNHQ010000009.1 GCA_030535425.1 Pseudomonadota bacterium
GCGTTGTCCCCCTGGGGGGATGGCGGCCGAAGGCCGACTCAGGGGGGGTTAAAAACTCCCCACCAGCGACACACTGAACTTGCGCCCCGGCTGGCTGTACGCATCCAGCGTGCCCAGGCCCGCCGTCAGGCCCTGCACATCGCTCCAGCGCCAGTACTTCTTGTTGGTCAGGTTGTGCACGGCGGCATTCAGCCGCAGATCACCGCTGGCGTGACGCCACAGGCGCCATTGGCCGCTCAGGTCAAACGTGGTGGACGCGCCGGGCAAAAAGGGCGCGGCGCTGGCGCGCGGGTCGCTCACGGCCACGTCTTTGGCTTTCTTGGCCCAGCGGTGCGTCATGCTCAGCTGCACTGACCAGTCGGCCTGCGCGTAGCGCACGCCCAGGTTCAAACGTGCGGGCTGGATGGTGTTGATGGGCTGGTCCGTGTCCCTGTCGCGCCCGCGCGCATAGCCAAACGCGGCAGGCAAAGACAGCGTGCCGCCGGCCACCTGGCGCAGCCGGTATTCGCCCGCCACTTCAAAGCCGCTGATGGTGGCGCTGCCCACGTTGACGGCCTGAAACACCAGTGGATCACCCGGGCGGCCCGTGCCGGCCACCGCCTGGTTGTCCAGAATGAAATCTTTGTAGCGGCCATAGAACACCGCCGCCTCCAGCCGCCAGTTGTCGCCCTGGCCTTTGGCGCCCAGCTCCACGTGGCGGGCTTTTTCAGGCTTGAGGCTGGGGTTGGGCACGGTCATGTAGTAACCGATGGGGTTTTCAAAAAAGCGGTTGAGCTGGTCTGCCCCCGGCGTGCGAAAACCCGTGGCCAGCTGGCCATACAGCGTCCATTGGCGCGACACATCCAGCGTGGCGCCCAGGCGCGGTGAAATGGCCGAGCCGCTTTTGCCCACCGCCGTGCCGCCAAAGCCCGTCTGGTCAGTGGAGATGCGGTAGCGGTCCCAGCGCAGGCCGGGGATCAGGCTCCAGCCCTCGCCCACGATCTCGTCTTGCACGAACACGCCCAGCGCGGTTTCGCGCGTGTCGGGAAAGCGCTTGAGCGGAAAGGTCTCGCCCGCAGGCGGCGTCACGCCGGTTTGCAGGTTATCGGCCTGCGTGCTGGCCACGTCCAGGCCGTAAGTCAGCTTGTGCGCCAGCGCGCCGCTGCGCAGCACTTTCTCAGCCTGCACATTGGCCTGCCACAGCTTTTCGTGGTCCACCGTGTCGCGCACCTGGCCGGCTGCGCCGCTGCGGGTGTTTTCGTAATGCTCCAGCGAATACAGGCGCTGGTAGGCCAGCGTGGAGCGCACCGTGTCGGCCCAGGCGGCATCCACGTTGAAGCGGCCCTGCCACGACAGGCGCGAGCGGCGATTTTTGGTGTGGCCATCGGCCGTGAGCGTGGTCACGCCGCGCGTGGTGGCGCCCTGTTGCGACAGGATGTCGATCTCGTTGCGCCTGTCCACGTGCTCGGCCGTGAAGGTGTGCTGCTGCCCCGCATGGGGCGTGAGCACCAGCTTGCCCAGCAGCGCCAGATCGCGCGTGTCTTCCGGGTTGGGCGCGGTGCGCGCGGGGCTGGCGCTGGCATCGCTGCCACGGTTGTCCAGCGCATGGCCGCGCATGCCGCTGCCCGACAGCAGCCACTGCACCGAATCGCTGGCGCGCCCGGCCAGCGTGGCGCCGGCGCGCACCGCGCGGCTGTCGCCCTCATACGCCAGCGCGGCCTGCCCGCCCAGCGTTTTGCCGTCTTTCAAATACGTGGCGGGCGAGCGGGTGAAAAACTGCACCACCCCGCCAATGCCGTCAGAGCCATACAGCGCCGACGACGGGCCTTTGATCACCTCTACCCGATCCACCAGGCCAAAGTCCACGTTGTCGCGGCCCGACGCGCCAAAGCTGTAGCTGCGCGGCATGCGCACGCCATCGACCAGCATCAGCACGCGGTTGCCATCCAGCCCGCGAATGTTGAAGCCCGCATTGCCCGCGCGGCCATCGGCGGTGTTGATCGTCATGCGGTTGGAGCGGCGCTCCACCGTCACGTTGGGCACGTCTTCGGCCAGCTCGCGAATGTCGTCCGTCTGGCGCTCTTGCAGGGCCTCGGCATCGATCACCTGCGCGCTGGCCGGCACCTCGCGCAGCGTGCGCTCAGCCCGCGTGCCCGTCACCACCACGGCAGGCAACTCGCCTGCGGCGGGCACGGACGCTACGCCATCGGCCTGCGCCACTTGGGGCGCAGGCGACGGCTGCGCCGTCTGTGTTTTTTGTGCGGTCTGCGCCTGTTGTGCGGAGGGCGCCGCCTGTTCTGTGGGGCCAGCCTGCCCCTGCCCTGCGGCCACCGTTGGCGCAGCCTGCACCGTCTGCGTGGCCTGTGCCTGTGCCGGCGTCTGCGCCCACGCGCCGCCCGAAAGCAACACCGCCAGCGCCAGTGGCGCGCGCGGCACCGCCCACGCCTTGCGGCCCCTGCGGGCCATCACCCCATCCGTTTGTCCCTCACACCCAGTTTCATGCACTCCAACTGCTGGCATGCCACGTTTCCTCAAGATTGCAAATAAGAATGTTTCTCATTCTATTTCGCAATCAAAAGCAACGTCAATCCATCTGGCGTACGGCGGGCATGGACGGACACCGTGCGGACTTTGGGCGCGGTGCCTCACGCAGTTGCGCGCAGGTTGAGAAAGGAAGCTGGCAGCTTGGCCTTGCCTGCACACGAAAAAGGGAACGCCGCGCAGCCAGCCCGGCCCGTGGCTGCGGCCGTCAAGCCAAAGAGGAAACGGCTGGAGCAGGCATGGGCCAAACGGGCGAAAAATCGGTCATGCACCCATGCCAATGGTATGTTTTTGATAGCTGCTCGCACGCTCTGGATGCGCGCGAATGGCCTGTTGGGCTTATGAAATCGCAGGACTGAAAACCAGCGCTGCATGCCCCCATCCCAACCTTCCCCCAAAGGGGGAAGGAGCCAAGCCCAGGGCCGTGCAGCAGGCTCATCGAGAGGCTGCGGCAGTCAAGTCAAAGAGCCAGCCAATGGGCAGGTATTGACCCTGATGGCCGAAAGATGAGTGATATGTTTTTGATAGCTGCTCGCGCGTTCTGGTCGGGCGCAAACGGCCTGTTGGATTCATAAAACCCGCGCTGAAAACCAGCGCCGCCGCCCTCACCCCAACCCTCTCTCAGAGGGAGAGGGGGCAAAGCCCAAGGGCCGCGCAGCAGGCCCATCCAATCCATCAAGAGGCTGCGGAGCAAGCCGCTCCAGAACGCCGTGGCCGGGGTTCCCCCGGCCACCAGCGTTGTCCCCCTGGGGGGATGGCGGCCGAAGGCCGACTCAGGGGGGGTTACTTCAAGCTTTTTGCATGGTGCGCCATGTGATCGCCCATGAAGCTGGCAATGAAGTAATAGCTGTGGTCATAACCCGGCTGCAAGCGCAGCGTCAGCGGGTGGCCCGCCGCCTGGCAGGCCGCTTGCAGCAGCTCGGGCTTGAGCTGGCCGGCCAAAAACTCATCCGCATCGCCCTGGTCCACCAGCAGCGGCAGGCGTTCGCTGGCCTTGGCAATCAGCGCCACGGCATCGTGCCCTTTCCAGACCGATTCATCGTCGCCCAGGTAGGCCCGCAGCGCCTTTTGCCCCCAGGGCACTTGCGTGGGCGCCACGATGGGGCTGAAGGCGCTCACGCTTTTGTAGCGGCCCGGGTGACGCAGCGCCAGCGTCAGCGCGCCATGCCCGCCCATGCTGTGGCCGCTGATGCCGCGCACGTCGCTGGCCGGAAAGTGCTGCTCGATCAACGCGGGCAGCTCGTGCACTACATAGCTTTCCATCTTGAAATGCGGCGCCCAGGGCGCCTGCGTGGCGTCCACATAAAAGCCTGCGCCCTGGCCCAGGTCATAGGCCTCGTCATTGGCCACGCCTTCGCCACGCGGGCTGGTGTCGGGCGCCACCACAATCAGCCCATGCTGCGCCGCCCACTGCTGCGCCCCGGCCTTGGTGATGAAGTTCTGCTCGGTGCAGGTCAGGCCCGAGAGCCAGTACAGCACCGGGCACTTTTGCCCCGCCAGCGCCTGCGGCGGCAGGTAAATGCCAAACTTCATCGGCGTGCCGGTGCTGTTGGAGGTGTGCTGCCAAACCTCCTGGCGGCCACCAAAGCTGACGTGGTGTTCAATGCGTTCCATGACGAGTCTCCTTTTGCTATAAATAGATGAGCTGTTTGCGCTTGCCAGATGCGTGCAAACGGCATTTTTTATTATGCATGAGCGAGTGCCTTAAAGCGCACGCTTGCGCGGCACAACGCTAAGAGGTGGTCGCCCCACAGCTGCGTTCAGGCGATGACGGGCTGGCGGATGCGGGCTTGCAACCGCTCTCGCGCCAGCACGGGCTGAAAACGTTGCCAAGCCATGGCACAGGCCTGGCCCGATGGGAGAGGGAAAAGCCTCAGCCTACGCCGCTTTCGTCTTCCAAGTCGAAGTCAGCGGTGTGGTTGCCCTGCCGTTGGCGCAGGCGGTCGCGCAGGCGTTCAACGTGGGGGGCCAGTTGCTGGCGGGTGGCCGCGTCGGTGCCCAGGCGCAGCTGCCAATGGGTGGGGTTGGCCTGGGTCAGGCGCAGGTTGAGCACGGCGGTGTCGGCGGGCAGGCTGAGGTTGAGCTGGCGTGTGCCGCCAATGGCGGTTTGGCCGGGCAAGGACTCGGCGCTCAGCCCGCCGTGGCCAGCAGGCAGCGGCATGTGCTGCATGACGGCGCCAGGCAATGCGTGCACCCCAGCCAGGGCGCCAGCGGCTGGGTGAGCCGGGGTCTGGGCCGCGAAAGGGTTGGGCGAGGACAGGGCGCCCAGCTTGTCGTCGGTTTCGGCTTCGCTGTCGGTGTGGCGCGGCTTGCGCGTGTTGGCGGGGCCTTGGGGCGCACGGGCATCGGCGATGGGGCGGCGTTCGTCGTCTGGCTGCTCGTAGGATGCTGCGCGCTGCATGGCGGCGTCGAACGCGTACCGGGTCTGCATGGGCGGGGCGGCACGGGCACTGGCGGGGGCGCGGCAGATGCCACTGGGCTCAGCACTGGCAGAGCGGGTGGAGGTGGTGTTGGCCTGGCTCATGGTGTGGGGTCTCCAGCATCGAGAAAGTCATGACAGGGCAAATCCCGCACGCGCGGGGGGATCTTCGCGGTCAAGGCGGGTTTCTTGCTCGCGGCGCACGGTTTTGCGGGCGTCGTCGACAAGGGTTTTGGCGGCGCCGCTTTGCGAGACGGCACGCAACCAGGCGGCGTGGGCCTGGGCAGCCTTTTCACGCGCCTCGCCCAAGGCATCTTCGTCGTCGATGAGGGCATATTCGGTGCGCTCGAGCTGATCGTCAAGGTCTTCTTGCGTGGCGCTGACATAGGTAACCAAGCGCCCCATACGCGCAGCGCAATCGCCCACGATGCGTGCGCTGAGTTCGTCGCGCTGCTGTTGCAGGCGCTCCATCGCACGCTTGCGCTCGGCCACGGCCTGCTCGGCCGCCTTGACCTGTGCCTCGGCCTGGCGCAGCGCGTTGAGCGCTTGGCGCTCGCGCAACTCGCGCAGGCGTTGCAGTTGCCGGGCATCTTGCAATTGGCGGGCAGGATCGTTCATACGGAATGCATCAGCACAGCTCTTGCAGCATGGCCAGGGTTTGGGCCATGTCGCTGGCTTCGTCCGGGCGCTGGCGCAGCAGTGCCTGCAGGGCTGGCTGCGCCGCAATGGCATCGTCGGCCAGCGGGTCGCTGCCGGGGCTGTATTCGCCCACTTGCAGCAAGAAACGAATCTCCTCGTGCTTGGCCATGAGGGCGCGCACACGCAAGGCGGCGTCCTGGTGTTCGCGCGTGGTGACGCGGTTGAACACGCGGCTGGCGCTGGCCAGCACGTCGATGGCGGGGTAGTGCCCGGCTTGGCCCAGCTGGCGCGACAACACGATGTGGCCGTCGAGGATGGAGCGGGTTTCTTCGGCCACCGGGTCGGAGCCGTCCTCGTCTTCGGCCAGCACGGTGTAAAAGGCGGTGATGCTGCCGTGCGCGTCGTTGCCGGCGCGCTCGAACAGGCGCGGCAGCTCGGCAAATACGCTGGGCGGAAAGCCACGCCGCACTGCGGGCTCGCCAACCGACAGGCCGATTTCACGCAGCGCACGCGCATAGCGGGTGACGGAGTCCATCATCAGCAGAACGCGCTGGCCTTGTGCGCGAAAACTCTCGGCAATGGCGGTGGCGGTTTGCGCGGCGCGCAGGCGTTCCATGGCTGGGCGGTCGCTGGTGGATACCACCACCACCGAGCGCGCCATGCCTTCGGGGCCCAGGCTGTCTTCAAGAAACTCGCGCACTTCGCGGCCACGTTCGCCGACCAGGGCAATCACGTTGACGTCGCTTTGCGCCTGGCGCGCCAGCATGCCCAGCAAAGTGGACTTGCCCCCGCCAGCCATGGCGAACACACCCAGGCGCTGGCCTTCGCCCACGGTCAACAAGCCATCAATGGCGCGCACGCCGGTGATGAAGGGCTGCTCGACGGGGCGGCGCGTGAGGGGGTTGGGCGGCTCGGACTGAAATGGCCGCAGTGCCGTATCTGCTGGCAAAGGCTGGCCATCGAGCGAATCACCAAAGGCATCCAGCACGCGCCCCAGCAGGTTGCGGCCCACGGGTACCAGGGCGCCGCGCTCGATGATTTCTACCTCGGCCCCCATGGACACACCCTGCAAGTGACCCAGGGGCACCAAAATCACCTCGTGCTCGCTCAAGCCCACCACTTCGGCACGCAGTGGCGCTGCCTGCGGCTGTGCCGGGTCGCGGATCAGGCACTGTTGACCGATGTGGGCGCGCAAGCCGCTCACGCGCAGCGTGGTGCCAAAAGCCTGCACGACGCGGCCCCGCGCCACCACCGGTTGCAGCACCTGCAAGGTGTCGAGCAGGGCGGGATCCAGCAGGGGTCGGGTTGCAGGGGCATTCATGGCAGGGCCTTTTCGGCAGGCGCGGCATCGCGGTCGCTGGGGGTATGGCTGTCTGCACTGGCCTGCGTGCGCAGGCTGGTTTGCAGCGACTGGGCGGTGCGCGCAAGCATGTCGTCCAAACCTGCCAGCAGGGTGCCGGTGGCTGACTCGACCACGCATTGCAAGCCATCCAGGCTGTCGTCGGCGCTGTAGTGCACGGCCAGGGGCAGCTCGCGCTGCGCCAGTTGGGTGCGCACCGGCTCCAGCAGTGCCGGAGGCAAGCGCAGGCGCACAGGCTGCGGCGGCACCACGTGGTCAAAGGCACGCTCAGCCAAGGCGGCCAGCACCTGTGCCGGCGCCAGGTCTGCCGCCATGCGGCGCACCATGGCGCTGGCCAGCGTCACCAGTGCCTGGCGCAGCTCCTCGCGCTGTGCGGTTTGCTCGGCCGCGATGCGCTGTATTTGCTCGGCCAGCGCTTGCGCGGCTTCTTCCTGCGCGCGTTCCTGGCCAGCCGCATAGCCGGCGGCGTGACCTTCGGCACGGCCTTCTTCTTGGGCTTGGGCCAATGCCGTGCGCTGCTCGGCCAGCAGTGCCGACAACGCATCGGCCAAAGCGAATGCGTGCTGCAGCGGTGCCAACTGCTCGGGCGGCACCACCGGGTCGGTGGTGGCCAGCGTCAGCCCAAAGCGGTTATGCAAAGTGAGCAGGTAACTCATGAAAAACGCTTTCAGCCAGTACGCGGTCAGAAGGGGAAAAGAGCACTGACATGCACCCAGCAGACAGGATCAGCGATCGGGCGCATCGGTGTCCACCAACTCGTCGGCTGTTGCGCAGGCCAAGGACTCTGGCGCATCCAGCGCATTTTGCATTTCAGGCTGCGCATAGGCTTTGTCTTGCAAGGTCATGTGCAGCACCTGCCGTGCCCATTGAGGATGGGCCTCAAACACGGCCTGTTGATCGGCGCTCAAAACCCAGCCCAGATGCTGCAGCAGCGGTGTGCGCGCAGGCTCGGGCAAGCTCCAGGCCAGCAAGGCGCGGCCACAAGCGAGCAGATGCTGCGGCATGTCATCGGCCAAAGGCAGCAGTGGGCTCGGCACCTGGCCCAGTGCCTCGGCGCGCGCCATGAGGGGGGCATCGCGCAAGGCGTCAAGCCAGTCCTGCCCCAGCAGCGCACGTACACGCGCCAGGCGTTGGCCATCGATGCAGCCACGCAGCGCCGCCCCCAGCCACCAGCCGCCGGCCTGGGCACATAAACGCTCGCGCTCCACTTCCGGGTACGTCAGCCAGGCAGGACAAGCATCAATCGCGGCCCAGTCCAAAGAGGCATCGTGCAAAGCCCGGGCCACGGCCAGCCGCTCGGCGCGGCGAGCACGGGCGTCGGCAACGGAGAGCAAGGCGTGGGCAGACATGGCCAAGCTCAGCTGTCAGCCGCCGTGCGGGTGCTGTCGGCCCCGACGGCACGCAACGGCATGCGGCGCTGCTGCGAGGCACTGTTGGCCATCGTGGCGGGCAATTGGGCATCAGCCACCGGCACTTCGGGCCGACGGCGCTGGCGCCAGCCCAGCAGCACGGCGGCCAACACCGCCAGCACGCCGACACCTGCCACAGCAAGGATGACACTGCCATAGTTGGCCCAGACAGCGGCCAGGGCTGAGCGCGGAGCCGCGGGTGGCAGCGGCTCAGCCGGAAACAGCGCCACGGTGACGTTGTCGTAAGGCAAGCCTTCCATGGCGTTGACCACCAGCCCCTTGATCTTGCCCACCTGCTGGCTCAAATCGACCCCAGGGCGGTGTTTGATGAACACCGAGGCCGTGGCGGGCGTGGGCTTGTCGGCCAGTGGATTGCGTTCAGGCACGGAGACGTGCACGCGCGCCTGAACCACCCCGTCAATATTGGACAAGGTGTTCGACAACTCTTGCGACAGCGCGTGCGTGAAACGGGCTCGCTCTTCGGTCGGCGATGAGACAAAGCCCTCTTTCTTGAACACTTGCCCAAGCGTGTCATACGAGTCACGCGGAAAGCCGCCAGCGTGCAGCACCTCGACGGCGCGCGAGAAGTCGTGCGCGCTGGTGGTGACGACAAAGCTCTTGCCATCGCGCGCGGGCGTTTTGTCAGCTGCCAGGCCAGCGTTGCGCAGCACGGCCACCATTTCGTTGGCTTGGCGCTCGCTGAGCTGACCGTACAGCTCTTGCTGCGAGCAGGCGCTCAACAGCACCAGCAGCAGCGGCGCCACCACATGGGCGGCACGTTGAGAAAAAGGTGATTTCATGCAAAAAGCTAAAAAACGCTTTGAAAACAGGCGCTGACTCGCACGCTGAATTGGCATGGATGGTTAACCCACTCACATCAAGGCCCTCATAGAGCCAATCCAGCCCTTGGGTACTGCACATTGGCCACGAGCAGGTTCGAGACCCAGCCCAGAGGCCTCAACTTCCATTTGCCGGTGCAGAAAAAAAGCCTGACTGGAATCAATGCCGCAGCAGTAGCCAGCCAGGCGATCTGGTTCAGGCCTGCTGACGAAACAGCTGCTGCAAGCCATCCGAGGCTCGGTTGGCCACGTTGGCTGTGAGCTGGCTATGAAACAGAAACTCGTGCGCGCGCACTGTCAACATCACCATTTCGCCAGGCGTCATATCGGTCCCTGCGGCCATGGCTGCCTCGGCGTGCTCGTGCAGCGAAGCAGCTTCGGCGTTGATGTGCTCCAGCGGCTTGAACAGCGCTTGCATGCTCTCGCTGGCGGCTGGCACGGCTTGTGGTTCCAACACACCACTGCCGCCTGCTTGCGCGCGCGACAGGGCATCGGAAAAGCCGGACAAATCGGTCAGGGACAAACCATAACCCGCACTGACGCTGCCCATGCTGCCCGCACTGCCACCAGCAGCCATGGTCAGCGCTTCAGACCCGGAGATGGGGGGAATGATGGAAGTCATAGGCGCACCATCACTGCTTGCGAGCCATGGTTTCCAGCGCCGTACCGACCGATTGCAGCGATGTGTGCGCACTGTTGGACATAAAGCCCATTTGCTGCGCCAGCGCTGTCATTTGGGTGATGTGGGCTGGCGTGTCATTGCCCTCCGTGAGCTCAGCTGCGGCAGCCTCGATTTCGCCAGCTTTGGCATTCAGCGTTTTGCCCCAGGCTTCGGCCATGACTTCATACCAGCTTGCTGGCTTGCCATGACGCTGTGCGTTGGCCAAAGGCATGGCGGTCATCATGGTCATTGGGTTGATGTTGTTGCTCATCGGATAACTCCTTTAGGTGTCAACAGAAAAAACGGCCCCTGAAGCGGGTTTCAGGACTACGCTGTGTGGGCCCAGACGCAATGTTGCCTAGCCAAGCTCAGAAGTTGAGCGTGCTGGCCTGGCCATCGCGCTCAATTTGCACACGATCACTCAGGATGGCCAGAATGCGGTGACCCGTGGGCAGCATGGCGCCTTCGAAGTAGCGGGTGCCGTCGGCGGTGACCACGTAGGCCGGATCACCTGGCACGATGGCTGCCACGCGCTTGCCAGGGTCGTTGATCATGGCTTCTGGGCGCGGCGATGCAGGCGGCGCCTCGTTGGCAGCGACAAGCTGAGCCAATCCCGGCACATCGCGCCGTGCCAATGCTTGCACATGGGCTAGCTTGTCTGTGTCGGCCTCGCGGGTCTGCACATGCACCACCCCCGGCCCACCACTTTTGACATCGGCACTGATGCCGTTGAGACGGTACACGTCGGCCACATTGGCGGCGACCTGCTCATTGACCCATACCGCCACGCGAGCCGGGCTTTGACCGGTTAAAACTTGCTCCAGCCGGCTGCGTTGCGCCTGCGTATCCAGGTGTCCAGTGACGGTCAACTGACCATCACGGTACTCGGCATCCAGCATGCCAAAGCCCAGGTGCGCCAGTGTCTGGCGCAAGTGCTGTACCTGCTCGGCTGGCGCTGCGGTGCCGTGTCCCATGGCCCATGCCAGCGTTAGCGCGCCAGCCGACAAGGCCACCAGAGCAGCCCCTCCCGTCAACAAACGCGGCACCCAGCCAGCGCGTCGCAAGGCTGGAGCGGCGGCAGGGACGCTTTCGGTGACAGGTTGCACAGGCTCGGCAGTGGCATTGGCTTCGTCATCAAACAGCTTCGCCCACTGGGGTGCACCTATACGCCCCACAGCCAAGCGTGTATCGCCAACAGTGAAAGGGGTGTACAGCGGGATGACCGCAGGCTGCCCTTGGGCCAAGGCCGTACCCCCCTCAAGGAGGCAATCGCCACCTTCCACATCCAGCGCCAACGAGCCATCGCCATGTAGCTGCAGTCGCACGGCGCTATCGCCCGCATCTTGCAAGACCACGTCATTCGACCAGTCACGACCGATGCGCAACGTGTCGCCAAGACGCACTGTCGAGGTGGCACCGCGTTGCTTTCCGCTAAGTACACGCAACTCGTACAACAGGGTTGGCTTCATGGCCGGCAATTCCTTATTCATACGCCACAACAGACGACAGCCAGGGCTGCGTCACTGCTCACCAGCTGCTGGCATATTGGAGGGTTTGGGCGCGGCCGTACTTTGACCTTGCGCCCATTCGGGCTTATCGTGCTCAGGCATCGGCGGCACGGCCACGGCACCACCAGGGCGCTGCGGACCGGTGGGTGCCGTGGCACTCATGGGTCTACGCGCGGGCACCAAGCGTGGGGAAATCAAAAACAGACGCTCCATGCGGTCGGCTTCGTTGCTCGTAGTCTTGAACAAGTGGCCCAGTATCGGGATATCGCCCAGCAAGGGCACCTTGGACACACCTTCTGTGGTTGTCTCGCGCACCATGCCGCCGATCAACAGGCTTTCCCCTGCCACGATCAGCGCCTGGGTGTTCAGCGACGAGCGCTCAACCATCGGGATGGCATCGACCCGATTCCCATCCTGCGGCAGAATTTGCCCGTCGTCAATCTGCACCAGTAACTTGATGCGTACGGCATCACCGTCCTGGAATACGTGGGGTGTCACGCGCAAGGCTGTGCCCGCCGAAACCTTGAACAAATCCACTTCGTCACGCCCAGCCACGCGCACGTAGAAGCTGCGCGTGTGATCAAACAAGGCCTCGACGTTGGACAAAGTCATGATCTGCGGACTTGAAACAATGCGAGCCACGCCCTGGTTTTGCAATGCGTTGATACGGGCAATGAAGTTGTTGCGCCCGCCCAGCACTAACGACATAAAACCACCCTGACCCATAGGCGTGATGTCCTGCACCGCCGTGCCACTGGTCAGAAGGTTGTCGCTAGTAGTGCCACTGCCAAACAGGAAGGACACGCGGTCATCGTTCAAACGCCAGTTAATGCCCAACTCGCGCAGCTTTTCAGTGCTAAGGTCAATGATGGTGGCTTCAATTTCCAACGCCTGCGGTTCAACGTCGAGTGACTTGATCAATTCATCGTAGTAAGGCAAACGATCTGGCGTGTCACGAACAATGACGGCATTCAAGCGTGTATCAGCCTCAACGCGTGCTTGGCTGGTGCTGGGTGTGTTGCGCAGACCATCCAGCATGCGCGCATCCAGTACCCCTACCTCCACTCCACCAGGACGGTTATTCCAGGCTTGTTGCACAGTTTCCGCCGTTGGCATCATGGGGTTGGCGCCTCGCGCACCCAGCGTGCCTTGCTGCCCCCGCTGGCGCAAGCCCTGATCGCGCAAGCTTTGCTCATTGCCACTTCGGTACTGAGCCAGCGATGTGCTGGTGCTGCTGGTTTGCGTTGTTAACAGCGAGCGCAAGATAGTGGCTACCCCTGGAATCACCGTGGTACCACCGCCGAACTGCGCTGTGACGTCGTGCGCCCATGCGTAGCGTAGGTAATAAACTTTAAAACCCAGTGGCGCCAGCGCGGTGGACTGGCTTTGCTGGCCAGTAGCTAGTTCACCTACCATTTCCACAAAACGGCGATTACCAGAGGCGATCAGTCCTCCCGACTGGCTCACGCGCAGCACATTGCGTGGATCGGTGAGTTGCATTTCACGCGCGGTGTTGATAACGGCCATGGCTCCGCCGGCCGGCATACCAAAAGTTCGCGTCGTCACTTCACCCGGTGTGTAAATATGCACGACCGAGCCATCGTAATAAGCCAGCAGGCCAAATGAGCGCAGTACATTGGCCAGAACCTGGTCTGCTCGACCCCGGAAAACGCCGTTGACAGCACCCGTTGCATTGCTGCTGACGGACACCGGAACATCCAACGTGCCGAAGAAGTCTTGCAAAAAAGCACCAATAGGTTGCTCACGCGCGGTCATATCGACTTGACGCCCTTCCAATGGCAACGGTGCCGCCAGTGCCTGGCCGCTCAGCAATGCGCTGCCCAGCAAGCAGCCAGCGAATAACCGGCGCCAGCCCGTCATGCGCTTATCCATTTTTCCCTCTTTTATCCCCTCGATAAATATCATTACTTTTCCTTATTGGTTTTCAAAAATGTTATCAATCGCCTGAATTGGCCGTTTCCAGCATCGGCGTCCCATCAATGCCCACACGGGCTAATACTTCTAAGTGCAGCGTTGGCATCAATTCGTGGTAGCTTAGTACCGGTGTATCGAAGCAGTCAGCTTCAATCAGCTTTCGCACGTGACGGCGAATATCCACTGCAGTGACAATGGCAACCGGCTGGTAGCGTTGCACCGCTTCCTTGAAGCGCTGCATGAGTTGAGCCACCTGCGCTGGATCCAGTGCCAGTTGCTGCGCACCACCATTGACTCGTACAGCACCACGGAGCATTTCTTCGAGCCCGGGCTCCAGCAGCAACGCATTCAAGCGTCCGGCGGGGGCGTAGCGCCAGCAAAGCTGACGCTTCAGGCCAATGCGCACCAATTCGGTCAGTGCATAGACATCCTTCTCGCGTTGTGCCGCATCGGACAGCGTTTCCAAGATGTCGCGCAGATTGCGAATGGCCACTTCTTCCTCGACCAAGCGACGCAAAATTTCAGCCACACGTGCCAGAGGCAGTGCGCGTAGAGTTTCCTTGACCACATCGGGCAGATCAACACTGGCTCGGGTGAGCAAATGATTGGCCTCTTGTGTACCGAGAAACAGCGCAGTGTGGCGACGCAGGCTTTCGCGCACCGCTTCGGCCAGAGCCTGCGGCGTATCTTCGCCAGGCAATACCCCTTTGGCTATTGGCACCTCATGCACTAGCAAGCGCCAATCTTCGACACGAGCGCTGTCTTGCTCGGGCTCATCCATATGCACCGCATGCACATCAATGCTCGGCAGGCGTAAACCCAAGTGCAGCTGAAAATAGTCCAGCACAGACTCCAACTCGTGCAGCAAATCACGACTGCCCTCGGCTGACAAGCGACCGGCAGGCAGCTCAAGCAGCAGTGGCACCGTGGGTCGCAACGGCGCAGTATCAGTAGACATCAGAGCCGGGGCAACAGCAGCACGGCGACGAACCGCAGCCACCTTGGGCTGGGCAAAGCGCTCCCAACGCTCACGCAGCGCTGGTGTGAGCATGGCGCCTGCAATAAACAACACCAGCCCCAGCAGAATGAACACCACTGAAGGAAAACCCGGCACCATCGCAAACAAAATGCACAACCCGCCGGCTACCAGCAGCACGCGCGGCTTGGCGGTGAGTTGACGGCCAATGGCATCGCCCAGGTGCTTGTCGTGCTCATCGTCCGTGGTACGGGTAACCAATAAACCCGCAGACATGGCCCCCAACAGCGCCGGAATTTGCGTGACCATGCCATCACCAATGGTGAGAATGGAGTACTTCACCGCCGCATCACCCATCGGCATATCGAGTTGCAGTACACCAATAGCCAGCCCACCCAGCAGGTTGATGATGATGATGATGATGCCCGCGATGGCATCGCCCTTGACGAACTTCATGGCCCCGTCAAGGCTGCCGTTGAGCTTGCTTTCATTTTCCAGCAAGCGACGGCGACGACGTGCCTCGTCTTTGTCAATCAAGCCCGAACGCAAGTCGGAATCGATGGACATTTGCTTGCCAGGCATGGCATCGAGTGAGAAGCGCGCAGCCACCTCAGCCACGCGTTCAGACCCCTTGGCGATGACAATGAACTGCACCACGGTGATGATGAGAAACACCACCAGCCCCACCACCAAGTTACCACCGGCCACCATGTGACCAAAGGTCTGAATGATGTGACCTGCCTCGCCGTGCAGCAAGATCATGCGTGTCGTGGCGATCGACAGTGCCAGTCGAAACAGCGTGCTGATCAGCAACACACTGGGAAATACCGAAAACTCCAGCGGGTTGGCCACATAAATCGCCAGCAGCAGCAGCAGCACCCCCCCTGCAATGTTGACCGCCACCAACACGTCGATGGCCCAAGTAGGCAGCGGCACGATCATGAGCGCGATGATGGCCACGATGCCGGCCACCAGCGCAATGTCCGTAAAGCGCGCCAACCCACTGCTGCGGTTGCCGGCAGCACTGGCGCTCTGGAAATAGCTGGCTAGGCTCACTGCGCCGCCCCCGCCATCTGACGCAGGCTCACGCGGCGTAGAAGCGCATATTCAGACAACACTTTGCGCACATAGCCTTGGGTTTCCTGATAGGGCGGGATGCGGCGGCCATATTTCTCGACCGCACCTTCACCAGCGTTGTACGCCGCCAGCACCAAAGGCAGATCATTGCCAAAGCGTTGTTGAAGCGTCTTGAGATAGCGAGCACTAACATCCAGGTTGGTGCCCGGGTGATGCAACTGCTGCGCGGTTTCCACGCCAAAGCGCCGCGCCGTTGGCACGATCACCTGCATCAACCCATGCGCGCCAGCGTGAGAAACGGCATTGGGTTTGTGACGTGATTCCACACGCGCAATGGCGTGCAACAGCAGCGGATCAATGTCATGCGCGCGCGCTGCCTGATCAACCAGCGGGGCCAGTGCAACAGGACTTGCGTCGTTGATCCGAACTTGTCCTACCACGCGAGAGGCAGCAGACCTGGAAGAGGATGCGGTGTTGCGGCGTTTGGGGTTTGGACTTGCCAATGGACCCAATGGGCCATAAGTCACCGGCAGGGTATACACCGCGAGTTGATCGGCCAGTTGAGGTGGAGGAGTGCCCGTCGTGCCGCAACCACGTGCCTGCAGTGCCTGCTCACGCTGGCTAGGGGGAAGCAGCTGATCCCAGCCGCTGGAGCATGCAATCGGTACGGGAGGGGAGCTTGCATGTGCCAAGCTACTGCCCCATGATGCACACGCGAACATAGCTGCAATCCACACCCAACGTGTCGATCTCAATCGCACTCTGACCCTTGGCCTAACGTTTTGATATTCCACTGTACTCAACACTTATGCACCTTGCCATGGCAGCGAGTATTGTTGACTCGATTGGCGCTGCCGTGACAAAAGTCGCATCAAAACGTATCTGATTGTGATGGCTCGGGCGGTGTCGGAAGTATTCCTCTGCCTTCCCGCCGCAGCTGCCCGTCGTGGCAGATGATGCCTATTTACATTGCATTGCAACTTTCATGATCTTGGCTTTGTTCTCCGGCAAACTGCACGTTGGCACTGCGCCTTAGCACAGCGTCAGCATGTAATCCATTGGTATGACTCCCATTGCCCCTGCGGCGTTGCTACACCATGTCCGGTTCAAACGACAGCGGCGACAAAACAGAAAAGCCGACCCCGAAGAAGCTGCAAGACGCACGCAAAAAAGGGGACATCGCCAAAAGCAAAGACATCACTTCTACTGCCGGCCTCTTGGTCATCTTGATGCTGGCAGTGGTGGCGCTGCCAATCGTGGGTGATCAAATAGCCAGCCTGGTGCGCACCAGCTTCGAGGTCATGCACGAGCCCTTTGCCCAAGCCGCACCGCGCCTGGGCCGTCAAGCTGGCATGACGCTATTGATGGTGGTCGGCCTGGTTGCCGTGCCGATAGCCTTGGTGGGATCGCTGGTCGAATTCATCCAAGCCGGACCCGTGATGACCGCCGAGAAGCTCAAGCCCAAAGCGGAGAACCTGAACCCGGCCAGCGGCTTGAAGCGCATGTTCTCCATGAACAACCTGGTCGAGTTGCTGAAGTCCATTTTGAAAACAGCCGTGGTTGGCGCCATTGCCTGGTTGATGCTGCGCCAGGTAGCGCCTGAATTGCCGCTGCTGGTGAATAGCCGCCCGGAAAGTGTGGGCGCTGCCTTCTGGCAGGCCACCTGGCTCCTTCTGGCTTGGGCCGGTGGCGCCTTTGTGCTGGTATCGGCGCTGGATCTTGCCTGGCAACGCTATTCCTTTATGAAAAAAATGCGCATGAGCATGCGTGACATTCGCCAGGAGATGAAAGACGCGGAAGGCGATCCGCACATGAAAGGCCAGCGTCGCCAGTTGCAGCAAGAATGGGCGCAGCAAGGTGCTAGCAACGCTGCTGCCAATGCCCACGTGTTGGTGGTCAATCCCACGCATGTGGCCATTGCCATTGAATACGACCGCGAGACCTGTCCTGTGCCCACTGTCATTGCCAAGGGTGAAGACGACGATGCGCTGCTCATGCGCCAAGCGGCCCAGGAGGCGGGGGTGCCGGTGCTGCGCAACATCGAACTGGCGCGCAGCCTGCTGGCCGATGCCGAAACCGGTGAAATCGTACCCGCCGAACTGTTCGACATCATTGCCACCGTCATCCTATGGGCACAAGACGTGCGGCATGAGCTTGCCAAGGCGCGTGGCGAAGCTGCTGCCCACGCCGAGGATGCCGTGCGAGGCAAGCCGCGTCCCCGCCGCGAGCCGCCAGGCGAGGATCTCACGCGCTACGACTACACGCATCCAACCGACCAGTCTGGCGACGCAGCTGGCGCCCCGCGCTGGCGCCACTTCACGCGTTATGTGCCACGCCGCTGGCGTACCGATCCGCATCACGGCATGCGCAGGAGACAGCCATGAATGCCCCATCTCCAGCGGGGGCGCAAGGCGCTCTGGATGCCAACCTGTGGTCCAGCCTGTTCGTCACCATCCTGGCCTTGGCCTTTGTCTTGGCCCTGGCTTGGCTATTCCTGCGGTTGCTCAAGCGTGCGACCACGCTGCGCTCGGCCGACGGCAGCACGCCGCCGCAGGTTGTGCAGGCCGTGCCGCTGGGCGCACGAGAACGGCTGATCGTGGTGCGAGACGGCGATCACGAATATGTGCTGGGTGTGACGGCCAGCAGCGTGAGCCTGATCGACAAACGGCCGGCGGCATCTGCACCCAGCCCGCCGCCTCTGCACGATCACCGCACTTGATCGTTCTCAGCAGGTATTCCTCTGCTCGTTCAGATTGGCGCGCAACGACAAGCCAAGCGGCAAAGCGACGCTTGGCTATGAAAATGGAATTATTCGGCCGCGCATCAAGCCCGAGCTCAACGCAGAGGTGTCGGCGGTATCCACCCTGAAGCCACTTGCGCCACGCTTTCGCTGCCCGTGCGGCGCAGCTCCGCCAGGAAAGCATCGACAGCGCCCGAGGCAAGGCGCTGCGGCGTTGCGCCGTCAGCCGCCGCCCAGGCGCGCGCCATGGCTGCCAAGGCTGGCCGCGTGCCGCGCGCCCAAGCCCCCCCCAGCGGATCTTCGGCATCCGCCAGCAACTTGGTGCAGTACATGCGGCGCGCCGTGTCACTGTGCGACACCAGCCCCAGTACGGCACGTGCTGCACGGTCAAAAGCGGTGGCGCTCAGCAAACCACGGTTGCCGGGTTGCGCGTGCCAAGCACAAAGGTACTCCACGGGGCCCATCGCCCGCGTCGCAGTGCCCTGCGTGGCGCCCCAGGCGGTATGACGCCCCGAAGGCAAACGCCCCGTTTGCAAAGCCAGCACCAGCGTGTCGGCAACGGCCTTTTGTGCCGTGGCATCTCCGTGTTCTCCCACGCAGCACAGCACTTGCAAAAAAGCCGGGTACAGCGCATCACCCAACGACAGACAAAGCCGCTCCAGCCAACGCACGCGCTCTTCCGGCGTCTTCAAGTGCGCACAACCCTCGATCAGCACCTCAGCAGCGCCCAGCCAGTCGGGGTCGGACTTGGGGGTAAGGGCAGGGGTTGTGCTACTCATCCATGTCCTCTTACCTCATGCAAGACACCCGGTTACTTCACCGCCGCAACGCAACAGCCTCATACCAGGGCCTAAAAAAAGACGTGTCAACCCCGCTCGAACAAACAAGCAAGAAACCGTGCTTCCAGCTGCGTGGCGTCGCTGCCGCTGGCGGAGGGCACCGACAGCACGCGTGCTGCCTGATGGAGACCATCAAAGCCGAAAGTGCGAGCGGCGTCGCTATCAGGCGCGAGACCGCCTGCATTTCCGGCTGGGCGAGCGGCACCCCAGCCGACAACCGGCGCATGCAGGCCTGAGGGCAAGGAAGACAGAGAAGGAAATGTGCTCATGGCGCTGCTCAACAATCGGGATCGCGTGAATTCGTGACGGGCATGTTACAGGCCAGATGGCGAAAGCGATACTGGGATCGTTCCCAGTGCGTGTGCAACTTTACACACCGGTGCGCACGCTCAAGCAGACGAGAATTATCCTAATTTAATAGCAATAATTCTTTGCTAAATAAGCGCTAACCGCCAATTTCCATGTTTTCTTGTGGTCGGAGAGGGCTTGCCATGTCCCCTTCACAGATGGGAAGGGAGCAGAAACGCACTTCATTTGAGCAACGCATTGACCTGCTGCAAGATGGTCGGCATCAATTCGGCCACGCGATCCATCAAGGTATACACCAGTGTGCCCAGCATCAGCAGCCACACGCCCACAGCGGCCACGCCTTTGAGCGACATGGAAATGGAGATCAAGTTGAGTTGGGGCGCATAGCGGTTCATCAGCCCCAGCGACAAATCAATGGCATACAGCGCCACCAACGCTGGCGCCGCCATCATGAAAGTCAGGCCAGCAAACTGCGCGAAAGCACTCTCGAACAGCGTGACACCGGCATGACGAATGTCCAGCCCCGGCTGACCCAGTGGCCACAGCATGAAGCTCTCCATCAGAACCCCTACCCACAGCATCAGCCCGCCTGAGAACATGAACACATATATGGCCAGCCGGCCAAGAAAAGCCCCCGACAGCGAGGTCTGACGCCCCGACAAAGGATCCATGATCTGTGCTTGGCTAAAGCCGCAGGCACCGTCCACCACGGCACCTGCGGCATCAAAAGCCCAGAGCACCGCTGCCAGCAGCAACCCCAGTGCCAAGCCAATAAAAGCTTCTTTGGCGAACAGGCCGAGCCAGTCGGTCACGCCCCAGTCGTTGACGATCACCATGGGCTGCACGGCCAGCGTGATCACGCCAAAGGCCAAAAAGACAGCTGCCCGCACCATCTGCGGCACCGTGTCTTGCGCCAGGATGGGCAACAGCAAAAAGGCCATGGCAAAGCGCGTACTGGCCAACGCCGTCAACAGCGCCAAGTCACCCAGGTTGCCGACGGCGGAAAAAGCCTCACCCATGCCTGCCTCCTGCCGATGCAAGCTGACCCGAGCAGTCAAGCCGCCGCCAGCCGCCAGCCCAGCTTCGACAGGCGCGTGGCGCAGTGAACCAGACCGCTGGCGTCATTTCTTAACCAAGGCGGGAAACTCGGTCATGACCCGGTTGGTGAACTGATAGAGGGACCCGCCCAACAACGAGGCAGTCACAAAGATGGTGAGCACGATGGCAAAAAATTTCAACGCGTACTGCAGCGTCTGCTCCTGGATTTGCGTTGCGGCCTGTACCAGCGCAATCAGCAGCCCCACCAGCGCAGCCACCAGCACGGGCGGCGCTGACAGCAAAAGCACCAGCCACAGTGCCTGATAAACCAGTTGTAAGGCCTGACTGTCAAGCATAGCTAGCCATCAATATGAAAGAACAAGACCGTGCGACAGCTTGACCCAGCCATCCACCAGCACAAACAGCAAAAGCTTGAACGGCAGCGAAATCGTGGTGGGTGACAGCATCATCATGCCCATGGCCATCAAGATGTTGGCAATGATCAAATCAATGATGAGAAACGGCAGAAAAATGAGAAAACCAATTTGGAATGCCGCCGACAGCTCGCTCACGGTAAAGGCGGGGATCACCACCACGAAGTCACGCTCGGTCAACTGCTCGGCCCTTTCTGGCGGCAGGTTTTTTTGCGCCGTCTTTAGAAAAAAAGATCGCTCGCGAGGGCTGGAGTGCTTCATCAAGAAGTCGCGCAACGGCTCTTTTGCCGCATCGGTGACGGCCAGCAAGCCCGCCGTGCTGCCCGTGGGGTTGCTGACACCGCGCGCGCGCTCGGCCATGTCCATGCCCACAGGCAGCATGACATAGATGGTCAACACCAGTGCCATGCCGTTGAGCACCACGTTAGGCGGTACCTGCTGCAGCCCCAGTGCGTTGCGCAACAGGCTGAGCACCACAATGATCTTGGTGAACGAAGTCACCATCACGCCAACAAAAGGCACCAGCGCCACCACGATCACCGTGATGAGCGCAGACGACGGGGTGAACTGGGTCAAATCCACGGGTCAACCCTCCCCACCGCATCTGCCCCCCAAGCCCTGCAGCGAGGGCACATCAACATGGAAAACGTTTTCAATTTTTACTATACAAGTAATAGCATCTGGCACCGATGGTAGCGGCCTCTGGTGCGATTTCGGTGACAAAACTTTTCAGGTCGGCATATGCGCCATATCTTCTGATGGCATCAGCCACTCGACGTGCAGCCCACAGCCTGCACCCACGGGCAGCAAAGCGCCGCGTGCCAGCACATGCTCGCCCTGGCGCAACTCGGCTGTCCAAGGCTGTGGCACAGGCCAGTGATAGGGGGCCGCACCCCGCCCCCAACCCAGCCACTGATCCAGCGGTAATTGCACGGGGTGTGTCAGCACAACCCGTGGCGCTTCATCGGCCATGGGCCATTCGCTGGGCGAAAGCGCGCTCGCGGAGACGGTCAGGCGTTGCGCCGCCAGATCCAATTGCGCCAGGCAAGGGGGCAAGTCACCTTGCTCGTCCAGCAGCTGTACCTGCCATGCCGAAGCAAACGAGGCCGGCAACCACAACAAAGCCCCGGTTTGCAGCCGTGCCAACGCCTCGGCTGGCACCGCACCCAACACCATGGTTGCCGAATGCGTTGCCCAAGTCAGTGCCGGGGGGTGCAGCGCCTGTGGCGGCGGTGTCAGCAGCGCCCTCAGCGGCAGCGTCAAGACCGTGCCAGGTGGTGCCAAGGCAGGGTCGCGCACCACGGCACGAAAGCCACTGGGCATCAGCGCACTGTCTTTCACGGGCGCCGGATCCCAAGGGCTTCGCAACCAGTCTTCGACGGCACAGATCAGTGGCTCGGCCTGGGCCAAATGCAATACCTGCTCAGCGCCGCTGAGCTGGCTTTGGCCCTGCTCAACCACACCCGGCAGCGTCAAACCCATGGCACCCGCAGGCCCAGGGCCGGCAAAGTACAGCAAATGGCAAGCGGCGTTAAGGGGCGCTGCATCAGGGTCATGCAGCCCTTGTTTTTCTGAGTCGTAATCAGTCATGTTGCAGGCACAGAGTGTGACGGACAGGCTGTGGCCTTTCCAGCTAGGAACGTTACCAGGGATGGCCGCCCCGATGGTGGTTGGCCATCCAAGCAAGCTGGCTTCAGTCCCATAGGTAGTCTTCCCTATTAGCAGTTTTCCCATTGGCAACCTTCCCAGCTTTTCGCCACGAGCGCATGCGCCCAGAATGGAAGCACTCACTCACCCTAGAGGAGTGCAAGTCTGTGTGGAAGGCTGGCCTTGCAAACGGCCCCTTCGACGTTCCGCCTCGATAGTTCGAAAGGTTTTTGATATGACTGCCATTTCCTCCGTCGCTCCCTATGCTGCACGTACAGGCGCCAGCATGGGCGCATCCTCCGTGACCGTGCAGCACGGCGACACCTTGTCGGCCATTGCTGCGCGCGCGGGTGTCTCCCTGGCATCGCTGATTGCCGCCAATCCACAACTGGCCAATCCCAATCAGATCCATCCGGGTGACACCATTAACGTGCCTGGCGGTGGCGGCAGCAGCGGCAACGCGACGCCCACATCGAGTGCCACGGGCGCTGCCGCATCTGCGCCCGCTGGTGCCGGCTCCCAGCCCGCAAGCATGGGCTTAAGCCAAGCGGGCCTGAATCTCATCAAGAGCCACGAAGGCCTGCGCACCACCGCTTATCAAGACCCGGTGGGCATATGGACCATTGGCTATGGCCACACCGGCACAGCCAAGCCCGGCCAAAAGATTACTGAAGCGCAGGCCGAACAGCTGCTGCGTCAAGATGTGGGCTGGGCTGAAGCCGCCGTGCGCAAAAACGTCAAAGTGCCGCTCACGCAAGGGCAGTTCGATGCCCTCGTAAGCTTCACATTCAATCTAGGCGCAGGGGCACTGGGCCGCTCCACGCTGCTCAAGAAGCTCAACGCGGGTGACTACGCGGGTGCACAGGCCGAATTCGGCAGGTTCGTGCATGCCGGCGGCCGCGTCCTGCCGGGTCTGGTTCGCCGCCGCAATGAAGAGGCGCAGATGTTCGGTGGTCGCGGTCCGCAAGGCACTGCCCCGGCGCCTTCCCCAGCACCTACGCCGGCCCCCACACCCGCGCCCGGCGGTGCGGGTGGCAGCGGCGGCAGCTACTCAGTCCAAAAGGGTGACACCTTGTCAGGCATCGCCAGCCGTCATGGCGTTTCGCTGTCTGCGCTCATTGCCGCCAACCCGCAGATCAGCAATCCCAACCTCATTTACCCGGGGCAGCAAATCAAGCTCCCAGGCCAGGCAGGCAGCGCTGCGGCCGCTGCCAGCGGCGGAAGCTACGTCGTCAAAGGCGGCGATACCCTCTCGGGCATTGCATCGCGCCACAACGTATCCCTGTCGAGCCTGATTGCCAGCAACCCACAAATCCGCAACCCCAACCTCATCTACCCCGGCCAAAAAATCAACATTCCTGGCAATACCAGCGGCGGCGGAACAGGTGGAACAAGCGGCACGGGTGGCACAGGCGGCAGCAATGGTCCTACGGGCCCCACGGGGCCTACGCCCGCAGGCAACGGCACTGGCGCCAACGCCGCCAAGATCGCTGAGAGCTTCTTGAACCGCAATGCGTCAGAGCTTAAGCGCAGTGGCGATTTGCCAATGAACCCCAACGTGCCCAGCAACATCTGCTGCGCCAACTTCGTCTCGGCTGTGCTGGAGAAAAACGGCCAGCTCTCCAAGAGCGAGCACACCGATGCGGTGCGCATACTCGACACCACACTGCGCAAAAAAGGCTGGACTCCCGTCAGCCTGGCCAACGCCAAACCGGGCGATGTGGTCATCATGCAGCGTGGGGGTGTGTCGCACACCGAAATCGTCGCCAAGAACGAAAACGGCAAAGTCACGCTCATCGGCTCCAACAACCGCAACGCTGATGGCACCCAGCGCATCACGTACGACTCCGGCACCTGGTGGCACAGCAAAGTCACCGCCATCTTGACCCCGCCGCGTTAATCGCTCCCAGAAGAGCCAACCCGCCGGGCGCCGTACACGCGCCCGGCGTTTTTTCAGCTGCCCTACCCACAAACCCTGGCCGTGTGTGCAGCAAGACTTTGGCCAAAGGGCATATGCTGTTCGCCTGCGCAGTGGTGATGCTGAACGCAAGCCCAGGCTGCGTGACATTTTGTCTCACCCCTGCTGCGGTGCAGTGGTTCAATGCCTGCATGCTATTGAATAAGGTGTTCACATGAAATTTTCCCTGTCAACCTGGCTGGCTTTGCCGCTGGCCTGCCTGAGCGTGATGCCCCTGACCGCTGCCGGCGCGAGCCTGTCCCCCGCCGAGCGCAGTGCCATCATCGCCAGCGTCACCCAAGCCACCGCACAATCGCTCAAGCTCGATGCCGCCAAGTTCCAGCTCGTGCCGGAGCAGCTCAAACGCCATGGCGACTGGGTTTTCATCACCGCACGGTTAAATGACGCTGCGGGCCGCCGCTTTGACTATGCGGGCACTGACCTGCACGAAGCCGCTCAGGCCGGCGCGGTGTCCAACCTGTGTGCAGCGTTGCTACGCCGCGAAGGTGGCTCTTGGAAGCTGCTCGACATCGCCATCGGCCCGACCGACCTGGCCTGGGAGCCTTGGCCCGCTCAGCACAAAGCGCCCGTGGAGCTTTTCAAATGAAGTTCACGACACCGCTGGTGTTGGCCTCGCTGCTGGCAGCTGGCAGCTGCGGCGCTGACACGACAGCCGCCAAGCCCCCGACATCGTCACCCCCGGCACAGTCAGCGTCTGGCACCACCATTTCTGCTGCCCTGCCCCCCGCTTTACAAGGCCAGTGGCAGCCCATCAGCAAGGCGCTGGAAAGCTCCGGTCCACTCACATTGAGCAGCCATAACCTGCAGTGGGCGCCATGCGGATCCGCGCCTCAAGTAATGCAGGTCAAAACCACAGGCGCCCACCTGCTGGTCACCTTGCCCGCCTCTTGCCGGCTGGATGACAGCCCCGTCACGCACCTGCGCGTGCAAGCCCGTGCTGACAATGCCTGCGAACTGGAGCTGTCGCTGTACGAAAGCGCCTCCCAGCTGGCCCAGCAACAACGCCTGGCCTGGGGCGTGTACCAGCGCCAGGGCTGCACGCCATCGTAAACGTGCAGGCTTGGCCCGGCAAGGATAGGGGTCAAACCCAGAGCATTTGCCCGATTGAAAAAATAGCCAATTGCGCGCATTCAGTAAGCGTTTGATGCTATATATTTGGTAGTAATTGGTGGTTGGATCTCTCGCATCCCCCTAGCGAAGGGGGGCGTGCTTTGCTTCTGGGTCCCTCGGCGCAGCCCCATGTATCAGCCCACTGGCAGCCCCTGGTGCCAGTGCATGCCCCATTGCATCGTCCGTCGGAACGGTTGCGTGCGGGCATCGCTTTGCGCGTCATCTCTGCATCTCGTCATGGCATCGGAAAATACCCGTCGCAGCGCCTTCTTTGGCCTGCTGTTGTCTTTTTTTGTCACGCCGCGTTTGCCGAGCCATGACCTTGCATCTTCGCTTTGATCCTTCCCGTCTCATCGCCTGGCTGCTATGCAGCACACTGTTGACTGCCTGCCAGTCCATCGAACCGCCACGTCCCGAGCCGGACCCCTCGCAGCCGCCGCCAGCCCCCATCACGCCACCGTCCCATACCTTGCCCCGGCAAGGTGAAATCGTCACAGCCCCTTTGCCTGGCAGGCCTGAATCAACCGTCCCTGCAACCACACGCCTGACGTTGCGCCACGCGCAAACCCTGCTGTCTGGCATGGGCTACGACCCTGGCCCCACCGATGGCCTAGCTGGTCGCCGCACCGCAGCCGCACTGCGCGCCTTTCAACAAGACCATGGCTTGCCCACAAGCGGCCAGCTTGACGACGCCACACGCCGCGCATTGACCCGCTTGGCACACTGACAGCCCATGCCTGAACACCTGTTGCCATTGCCTCCCTGGTCTGCCAGCGCCCGCTTGCGCTTGCGCGAATTTGCCGCTCACGACGTGGGCGAGCTGGCCCAAATGCATCGCGACCCTCGAGTTCGCGCTCAGCTGGTAGACGACGCACCACTGCATGAATCTGCCGTCGCCGCCCGTTTTGTTGCCAGCATGCAGAACTTCTACCGTCAGCACGAGGGCACCGGCATCTGGTGCGCCGAACGCGCCTGCCCTCCCGATGCTGATAGCGTGGCCGAGGCCAGGCAGGCACATGCCGACGGCGAAATCAGCGATGCCTTGCTGGCGCTCGTGGAAGCGCCCGAATGGCGGTTTTGTGGCTGGTTCAGCCTGGTGCACGTCCTCGGCGACGAGCAAGAGCTGGAAATCGGCGCCCGCCTGCGCCCTGATGCCTGGGGCGGCACGCTGGCGCTGGATGGGGGTGACTGGCTGCTGCAGCGCGCTTTTAATGAGCTGGGCCGCACGCGCGTCTTCGGCTACTGCGCGCCCACCAACCGTTCAGCCGCACGCTGCCTGCGCGTGCTGGGCTTTAGCGCCACCGGTTTGGCGTCTTACAACAGCACGCAAGCTGCACAGTTCCGCCTAGAGCGCGATCATTGGCAGGCTTGGCAACAACTTCCTCGCCGCGAGCGAATGCGCCGTGCGCGTGTGGATGCATAGCAGACAAATTGCCTGCTTGCGCGTGCAGATCAAGCGCAAGCAGCTATCAAAAACATTGCATAGCCAGTTCAACTCAAGCGAACGCGCCTCTTTTTCACCCTCAGTCCCGCAGGCTCAGTCCCCGGCTGTCCAGACGCAACTGCTCGGGGTTCAGCCGAGTGAACTTGCCCAGAAAATCCTTGCCCGCCGCTTGCAGTTGCGCTGTCACCTGCGGATCGGGTTTTTTCGCATTTTCCATCTGCATCAGCGTGAAAAACATGCCCGTGCCCACCAGCACTTGGTACATGCGCTGCTTTTCCGCCGATGACATGCGCCCATAGTTCGCATCCTGCGCCAGCACCGCTTGCATTTGCTGCACCAGCGGCTTGAAGTGCTCATTGGGCAAGGTTTCGTTGTGATACGCCGCGTAGGTGCCTGCAATCAGCGCCGCCGCTGCCGATCCCATGTCGTGGGCCGGCACCTGCAACTGCTGGGCCACGGGCTCGAACATCGCCACCATCTGCGCGAACAGCTTGCGCGCCTCGGGCTTTTGCGCGTCTGTGTAGCCCGATACCAGCACGTCTATGCCAGCCGTGCCGGTGGGCTTGGAAATACCGGTCGAAACCGCTGGCGATTGCTCCTTGGCAGGCGCTTCCTGCTTGGGCGTGCCCGAGTCTCTTTTAAACAGCACGGGATTTTTGGGGTACGCCTCGCCCCGCGCCTTGGCCGATTCACGCAGAACCTGGTTCGACAAAATCGCATTGCCAGCCGTCGTACTCAGCCCCCAGGCCACCGAGTCATACATGGGAAATGACTGACCATACGCCGACAACGTTACTGCCAAAGGCCAAGTCGTTAACCAAAGGCGCAACCTAAATGTTGCATCCCGGACGATTACAAGATTACTTGTGATTGCCCGGGATGCGACGCTTAATAAGTGCATCATTAATGGTAAATAGCGAAGGGTTGCACTTGAATATTGCCCGGACTGCTAGTCCCTACTTGCCCGTCAATCACGAACACCCCCGCCCGATCACCAACATATTCGGCATGGAGCGTCACGCTTCCAAGAAGAGCCACAACAGCCCCTAAGTTATTCAAAGAATACACAGCTATTTCTGTGTTCCCATTCGAGGTGTCGGTCGTGCTCGTGACACGTAATACCGTATTTTTAGGGTAGTAACCTATGGGAGCGACGTTGGCAGGTTGAGACTTACCATCAGGGCCAACAACCCATTGCTCAGACTGAATTTGCCCATCCTCCTGAAAGATTACACCCACTCCCCTGTACCAAAGCTCTTGAATGGCACCTGAGCCGGAAGTCAACGTTTGCCATTCGAAGTTGGTGTTGGGCGCTGCGTTGAAGCAAATACCGGCATGGCCACCATTTTTAGGCTCTGGAACAATATCGATAAAAACGCCTGCTGCCCCATATGTGTATAGATAAGCTAGCGCCATGCTGAAGTATTTATCTTGCGGTGCACCAACGTGCTGAATAGACGCCACGATATTTCTATTGACGCCGACAGACAAAGGCTCAACTTGAGCACGGACAACGCAAGGCGCTGTCGCAATAACAGGCAGCAGAGATGCGGATTGAAGAATTTTTCGGCGGCTTAAGGTCATGGCAGTCTTTCCGAGAGGAGTGCGTGTATCTCTAGTTGATTGACGCGAAGATAGTACCATGAATACATGCATTTTTATTCTCACATGGACTTGGATGCGTCTCTTTCAAATAGTCACCTCAAAATGATCCATGAGGATCGCATAGGCATTGGTGTTTTGATGTGATCGTCAATATTCAGATCATCAGGTTTGATATCAATCGAAGTTGACTCATGGAGTTGCTCTTGCCCACCTGGCGCCGAGGGCCGCTTTCGCTTGCTATGTAGTATCGCCCTCAGGAATCATCTGTGCCATTCGTTGACTGTATTGGAGCATGTTATGAGCTTTGCTGAATGACAATGCTGGTAATGTATCAAGGCTAGGCTGTCACTCGGAAAATTTATAACATGCTCTGGCGGCTCTTACTTTGAGGCACCCCTGCTAGGCAGTCTTTGCTCACCGGCTCTGTCGGCTCTTTGGCGCTTTGCGTATGGCCCGATTGTAGTTATCTTCGCATGTGGCTAATTCTCGTCGAAATTAATGATAAAAAGATATGACATTTGGGCGGCAGAAGAGTTATAAAATTTCGCATAAAAAAAGGGCAGACATAGTCTGCCCTTTTTAAAGGATAGTAATTAATTATTGCTTACGGCCCATGGTGGAGAGTGCCTCACCAATACCTTTCAGCACGGTGCTAACAGTCTCAGTCAACAGCTTGTATTCCTGGCTAACACCTTGAAGTTCGGTCTGTGCTGCTGTCATGGCCTGGGCATTTTCCTGCTTGGCGTCACCTTCCAAGCCAGAAGATTTTTCACCCAACGAAGACACTTTGTCAGACAGCTTAACCATTTCACCGGCCTTTTGACCCAGCACTTCGCCCATGGCCTTGGCAATGGCTTGCAGCCAGCTGCCCGTGCTCTTCTTCCCGCTTTTACCTGCACCAGAAGCCTCGCCCGTGGCGTCCTTACTTTCCTCGCCCAATTGCTTGCGAATGTTGTCCACCAGCTTTTTGACCAAGTCATCCATCTCTTTCTGGAGACCTTCCTTGGTGGCTTCACCCAGCTTTTGCTCGCAGCAAGGGTCTGTCGGCTTCTTGTTCTGCTGCAGAATCTTGTCCACGGCCTGGTTGATGGCGTCTTGAATGAACTTGGGCATGCCGTCTTCGCGCTTCAACTGCTCTGCGGCACCTTTCACGGCGCCACCATGCATCGCGTTGACCAAGTTGGCCGTAGCGTTCAACACATTGGCAGGCGAGAAGCCCTGAATGGCTTTGGCAATGCCATCCATGCCGCCAGCGCCACCGCCGCCCAGAAGGCCGCCGACCAAGTTACCCAGCAGGCCACCACCCAACATGCCGCCCAGCATTCCGCCGCCAGCACCACCCATCAGCATCGGAGCCACTACTGCTACTGCTGCACCCATTTTTCACTCCTTGGTTTAAATGACCCCGAGGGGCCGGATTAGGGTTAAGTTTCGTGCGCTGTCAGGAACCATCCCGACCGCGACCAAGCAACTTCTTGCTGTTCAACATTGCTTGATGGGAGTGATTGAACCGCAAACATCAGCGCCGCACCATTCAGGGTGTTACCAGCTAGTAATCAATCCAGCTAGTAACGTTACCTATAGAAGAATTTCTTAGTTCGTGCTCACGATCTTGAGGCCCTGGAGGGCATAGCTGTCGTGTGAACGAAGAGACGTATCCCGGCGACACGCACTGCGGCCATTCAAAGTGGGTCATTCAGCCCTGGCTGGCAGGCGTGTGCCTGAAGACCCCAGTTGCGCACCACACTTCCTGCCAGGAGAGATGGTCAGCACGTGCTTGGGCGACGCCGCAGCACGTGCGGTGGCTGCGGCCTGCGGCGCGCTTTCAGCACAGCATCACCGTGTCGGGCAATTGGTTGATGCGCGTGCCGGCATCGGCATCGGCTGGGGCGGGAAAGTGCTGCACCAGCACGGCAGAGACTTCTTCCAGCACTTGCGTCAGGCCGTCTTCCACACGGCCCGCGCGCAGGGCGTCGCCCAGGTGGGCCACCATGGCGGCCCATTCGGCGGGGCTGACGCGCGTGTTCAGCCCGCGGTCGGCAACCAGTTCAATGGCGTGTTCGGCCAGCAGCACGTAAATCAGCACGCCGTTGTTGTGCTCGGTGTCCCACACGCGCAGCTTGGCAAACTGCATCAGCGCGCGCTGGCGCACGATGGCGGGCATGGGCTGGCGATCGCGCAGGTGGCGCCACAGGTAGCTGGGGGGCAGGCCGCCTTCGACGCAGATGCGTATCTCGCCCGTGTGGCGCTGTTCGCTGGCTTGCACGCGGCGGTGCAGCGCGTCAGCCAGCGCGGGGGGCACGGCGCGGTGGGCGTCGGCGGCGTCCAGCCAGCGGTGGCGCAGCAGGCGGGTCAGGGTCTGGATCATGGTTTACCAACTCCCGCTGGCGCCGCCGCCGCCAAAGTTGCCGCCGCCGCCTGAGCTGAAGCCGCCCCCGCCAAAGCCGCCTCCTCCGCCAAAACCGCCGCCTGAACCCCAGCCGCCGCCAAAGCCTCCGCCCCAGTGGTCGTTGCGGCGGCTGCGCCCGCGCGGGGTGCTGGCGGTGGTGGGCAGCAGGGCGGCCACGCTGGCGATCAGGGTGTAGATCAGGGCAATCAGCCCCGCCAGCACGGCCAGCACGAAGCTGGCGGTGAACACATAGGTCAGCACGCCAGCGCCCGCGCTGGTGGCCAGCGCGCCCAGCTTGCGGCCCAGCATGCGGCGCGCCAGGGCGTTGATGAAGGGCAGGGCAACGAACAGCAGGATGCCCGCTTGCAGCATGCCGTAGCCCAGGGCCAGGGTGTCGGCATCGCTCTTGGCTGTCACGGGGGGCAGGTTTTCGCCGCGGATGCGCGCGGCCAGCTGGTCCACCGCCGCGTCCAGGCCGCCGGCGTAGTCGCCCTGGCGAAAGCGCGGGGCCATGGCCTGGTCGATGATGCGCTTGGCCGCGATGTCGGGCACGGCGCCTTCCAGGGTCTTGGCCACTTCAATGCGCATGCGCCGGTCTTGCACGGCCACCAGCACGATCAGGCCATCGCCCACGTCGCGGCGGCCGATCTTCCAGGTGTTGCCCACGCGGTTGGCGTAGGCGGCAATGTCTTCGGGCGCGGTGGTGGGCACCATCAGCAGCACCACTTGTGCGCCGGTGTCTTGCTCCAGCGCGGCCAGCTTGGCTTCCAGCTGGGCGCTGCGCTCGGCCGGCAGGGTGCCCGAGGTGTCGATGACCCGCGCCGTCAGCGGCGGCACGGGCTGCACGCCTTGCTGCACGTTTTGCGCCTGGGCGGCCAGGCACAGCAGCAGACACAGCAGGGCCGCCAGTGCGCGGGCCAAAGGCGCGGCCAGACGGGGCAGGGTCAGCGGCCAGCGGGCAAGCATGCGTGGGCCGGGCGCGGATTTCAGCGTGAGGCCGGGTTGGCTGCCGGTGCGGCGGTGCCGCCAAAGTCCACGCGCGGGGCGGTGGAGATGGCCGCTTCGTTGGCGACGCTGAAGTTTTCCTTGGGCTTGTAGCCAAACACCATGCCCGTCAGGTTGGTGGGAAAGCTGCGCGCCAGCACGTTGTAGTCCTGCACGGCCTGGATGTAGCGGTTGCGTGCCACGGCGATGCGGTTTTCCGTGCCCTCCAGGGCCACGCGCAAGTCCGCGAAAGCCTGGTTGGCCTTGAGTTCGGGATAGCGCTCCACGGTCACCATCAGGCGGCTCAAGGCACTGGAGAGCTCGCCCTGCGCGGCCTGAAACTGCTGGAAGGCCTGCGGGTCGTTCAGGGTTTCGGGCGTGACCTGCACGCTGGTGGCCTTGGCGCGCGCTTCGATGACGCGGGTGAGGGTTTCTTGCTCGAAGTTGGCCTCGCCCTTGACGGTGGCCACCAGGTTGTCGATCAAGTCGGCGCGGCGCTGGTACTGGTTGACCACTTCGCTCCAGGCGGACTTGGTGGTTTCGTCCAGGCGTTGAAAGTCGTTGTAGCCGCAGCCGCTGAGGGACAGTGCCACTGCCAGGGCAGCGCCCAGGCGGATGAGCCAGCTTTTCATGAGAAGGGTTCCTTCTGGTGTCAGGGGGAGTGAAAAAACGTGCCGCACGTTACCACGCACCTTGCGGCGCGCTTGTAGGTCTGGGGCGGAAAAAGCCTTGCGCCTTTGCAGGCCATCTGCCGTGCACAGTGATGATGTCCCAAAGGGTTTTATACTATATATTAAATAGCATAAAACCCTTATGAATAAAGCGCAAACACCATTTTCTTTAAGGCGGCAGGCGTTGACCTGGCACCGGCGGATCAGTTGGCCAGCTTGGCGCGCAGCAATTCATTGACCTGCTGCGGGTTGGCCTTGCCCTTGCTGGCTTTCATCACCTGGCCGACCAGGGCGTTGAAGGCTTTGTCCTTGCCTGCCTTGAACTGCGCCACGTTGTCGGGGTTGGCGGCAATCACGTCATCGACGATTTTTTCCAGCGCGCCGGTGTCATTCATTTGCTTGAGGCCCTTGGCCTCGATCACCGCATCCACCGCGCTGCCTTCGCCGCTCCACAGCGCCTCGAACACCTGGCGCGCGGCGGCGTTGCTGATGGTGCCGTCCTGAATGCGGCCGATGAGCTGGCCCAGCTGCGCGGCGCTGACCTTGGCCGCTTCCATGCCTATGCCTTCGGTGTTCAGACGCTTGGCTATTTCGCCCATGACCCAGTTGCTGGCCAGCTTGGGCGCGTCGCTGGCTTTGGCTGCTTCTTCAAAATAGGCCGCCATGGCAGGAGACTGTGTGATCGTGGTGGCGTCGTATTCGGGCAAACCATAGTCGCGCACAAAGCGCTCGGCCATCTGGCGCGGCAGCTCGGGCATTTGCGCGCGCGTGTCCTCCACCCACTGCGCGTCAATCACCAGCGGGGGCAAGTCGGGGTCAGGGAAGTAGCGGTAGTCGGCCGAGTCTTCCTTGGTGCGCATGGCGCGGGTTTCGCCCGTGTCGGGGTCAAACAGCACGGTGGCCTGCTGAATGGCGTGGCCGTCTTCCAGCTGCTCGATTTGCCAGCGGATTTCAAAGTCAATCGCCTGCTGCATGAAGCGAAAGCTGTTGAGGTTCTTGATTTCGCGCCGCGTGCCCAGCGGTTGGCCGGGTTTGCGCACGCTGACGTTGGCGTCGCAGCGGAACGAGCCTTCTTGCATGTTGCCGTCGCAAATGCCGATCCAGGTGACGATCTTGTGCAGCTCTTTGGCGTAGGCCACGGCTTCTAAGGTAGAGCGGATGTCGGGCTCGGTCACGATCTCCAACAGCGGCGTGCCGGCGCGGTTCAAGTCGATGCCGCTCATGCCGTGGTAGTCCTCGTGCAGCGACTTGCCCGCGTCTTCTTCCAGGTGGGCGCGCACCAGGCGCACGGTTTTCTTTTCGCCTTCCACAAAGAAAGAGACTTCGCCGCCTTGCACCACGGGAATCTCAAACTGGCTGATCTGGTAGCCCTTGGGCAGGTCGGGGTAGAAGTAGTTCTTGCGCGCAAACACGCTGCGCGGCGCGATGTGCGAGCCCAGCGCCAGCCCCAGCTGGATGGCGCAGGCCACGGCCTGGCGGTTCATCACCGGCAGCGTGCCGGGCAAGGCCATGTCCACGGCGCAGGCCTGGGTGTTGGGCGCGGCGCCAAAGGCGGTGGCGGCGCGGCTGAAGATCTTGCTTTGCGTGTTGAGTTGGGCGTGTGTCTCGAAGCCGATGACGACTTCGTAGCCTTGGATCAGTTTGGCGCTCATGTATTCAAGGTGTGAAAGGTCAGGTCTGCCACAGTGTCTGGGCACCGGAATTCATGGCGACGATCTTGTCCCAGTCGATGGTGCCGTCCGACCTGCAGTACGCTTGGGTGAACTCGGCTGTCAATCGGGTATGCAGCGCGCCAAAGGCGTTGTCGAATTCGTCATTGCGCTGACGGGCTTCATAGCCCAGAGGCTCGATGATTTCCTGATAAAGCAGTGCTTCGCCGGAAATCAGATACCAAAAATCCTGCCCACAGAGCTTGAGGTAATTGCCCCGGGTCTTGTGGGGCTGCGCGTCTTTGCCATAGCAGCAGCCGTTGACGGCCACGATATTCTGGCGAGTGCCCGCAATACGACGCGCACGGTCGAAGTTCTGCGTCATTTTGGCGATCTGGGAGGAGTTGCCCCAGTTCGGTCCACTTTTGATAGACACGATGTAGCGCGTGCCCTCACGTACAAATTCAAGATCAATGCCCTCGGTGGTCGATTTTTGACCACCGTAAACCTGCGCGCAGATGTGAATTGCCAAGCCCTCCAGAAAGGCGCCAAAAATGGTTTCTTCCTGCGAAGACAAATGCGCCAGTAGCAACTGCTTGACCAAATCGGGTGCGCTGACGATGGCCTTGGCTTTAAACAAATAAGGGTTTTTTCGTTTGAGCACGGCTTGCAGCCGCAAGCTCGACAGACTGACCAGCCGCTTATGGTGAAAGTCAGGAGCGATCCGCGCGTGAACGTACTGTCTCGTGCTTTCGATCAACGACATACGTCGCCCTTTCTTCCATCAAAACGCCTTGTACCGGGCGCAGCTGCTGACGTGCCAGCTCGGCAAATTCAGTCGAGCGGTCAATGCCCACGGCGGCGCGCCCGCTGTCCACAGCCGCTTTCAGCGTAGTGCCCGATCCGACAAAGGGATCCAGCACAGTGTCGCCCGGGTCGGTGAACAGGTCGATGAACCACTGGGGCAGCGTCAGGGGAAACGCCGCACTGTGACCCTTGTTGCCGCATTCGGTGGCCATATGAAGCACATTGGTGGGGTAGGCTCTGTCACGCCCCTGCCAGTTGGCAATGTTTTTGCCAAAGGCGTTTCCAACCTGCGAATCGTGGCGCACCACGTCATTCTTGCCCAGAGACTTCAGGCGCGTTTGCGCCCACTCGCCCATTGGCACCATGACGGCCTCTTGGTTCATCTTGAATTTGCGCTGTTTGGTGAAGTGCAGGCAGCGCTCCCAAGCGTCGCGGAAACGATTAGGCCATTTGCCGGGATAGCAGTTTTTCTTGTGCCAGATGTATTCCTCGGTCCATAGCCAGCCCTGCTTACGTAAGGCGATGATGAGCTCCAACACGTAGGTGTGTCGCTCACCATTGACCGCTTTTTCCTTGATGTTCAGTACGAACGAACCCGTGGGTTTCAGCACGCGCAGGAATTGCTCCGCGCGCGGCAAAAACCATTCGACGTAATCGTCAGGGTGGATGCCTCCGTATGTGGACCGACGCTGGTCGGCATAGGGCGGAGAAGTGACGATCAGGTCGAAGCACTCATCAGGGTAGCTGCGCAGCACGTCCAAACAGTCACCCTCGTGGACGGTAGAGGTCATGTCAGGCAGTTTATAGAGCGGCAATGCGGCATTCATGGGCGTAATCAGCCAAGAGCAGGCTGGCGCAAATGCCAATCGGTGGCCTGCTGCAAACGGTGTGCCACGTTCAGCAGCCGGCTTTCCTGCAGGTAGTTGCCAATCAGTTGCAGGCCCACGGGCATGCCGCCTGCGCCCAGGCCGGCGGGCACGCTCATGCCGGGCAGGCCGGCCAGGCTGGCGGGCAGGGTGTAGATGTCGGCCAGGTAGTCGGCCAGCGGGTCGGCGCCGTGTTCGCCCAGATGCCAGGCCACGGTGGGGGCCACGGGGCCGGCGATGATGTCGCAGCTGGCAAAGGCGCGCTGGAAGTCGTCTGCAATCATGCGGCGCACTTTTTGCGCTTGCAGGTAATAGGCGTCGTAGTAGCCGTGCGAGAGCACGTAGGTGCCGGTCATGATGCGGCGCTTGACCTCGTCGCCAAAGCCTTCGGCGCGGGTTTTCTTGTACATGCTTTCCAGGTCGGTGTAGTCCTGGGCGCGGTGGCCAAACTTCACGCCGTCGTAGCGGCTTAAGTTGCTGCTGGCTTCGGCAGGGGCAATGATGTAGTAGACGGGTATGGCCAGCTCGGTGCGCGGCAGGCTGATGGGCACCAGCTGGGCACCCAGTTTTTGCAGCTCAGCCAGGGCCGCGTCCACGGCGGCGCGCACGTCGGGCGCCAGGCCGTCGCCAAAAAACTCTTGCGGCAGGCCGATGCGCATGCCCTCGATGCTCTGGCCCAGGGCGCGGGTGAAGTCTTCGGCGGGCACGTCCAGCGAGGTCGAGTCGCGGTCAGGATCAGGCCCGCACATGGCCGACAGCAGCAGGGCGCAGTCTTCGGCCGTGCGGGCCATGGGGCCGGCCTGGTCGAGGCTGCTGGCAAAGGCGATCATGCCAAAGCGGCTGGCGCGGCCGTAGGTGGGCTTGATGCCGGTGATGCCGCAAAAGCTGGCGGGCTGGCGGATGGAGCCGCCCGTGTCGGTGCCGGTGGCGGCCGGGGCCAGGCGCGCGGCCACGGCGGCGGCACTGCCGCCCGATGAGCCGCCGGGCACGCGCGAGGGGTCCCAGGGGTTTTTGGCCGGGTGGTAGGCGGAGTTTTCGTTGGCCGAGCCCATGGCGAACTCGTCGCAGTTGAGCTTGCCCAGGCAGACCATGCCCGCGTCTGCCAGGCGGCGGGTGACGGTGCTTTCAAACGGCGAGCGGTAGCCTTGCAGCATGCGGCTGCCCGCCGTGGTGGGAAAGTCGGTGGTGACGAAGATGTCCTTGTGGGCAATGGGCACGCCGGTCAGCAGCGGCGCGCCGCCTGCGGCTAAGCGCGCGTCAGCGGCCTTGGCCTGCGCCAGGGTGACGGCTTCGTCTTGCGCCAGATAGGCGCCCAGCGTGTCGGGCCGGGCCAGAAAGTGGCGCGCCAGCTCTTGGGCAGACACCTGGCGCGCTTGCAGCCGGGCGGCCAGCTGGGCCACGGTCAAATCATGCAGCGCGCTCATTCGATCACCTTGGGCACGAGGAACAGGCCGTCTTCCACGGCGGGGGCGTTTTGCTGGTTGGCTTCGCGCTGGTTGGGCTCGCTGACCACGTCATCGCGCAGGCGCAGGGCCACGTCCTGCACGGCGGCCAGGGGGTGGGCCAGCGGCTCGATGCCGGTGGTGTCCACCGCGCGCATGGCCTGCACGATGTCAAAAAAGCCGTTGAGTTTGCCGAGCATTTGCTCGCGTTGATCGCCGCTCAATTCAAGCCGCGCCAGGTGCGCGATGCGGTCGATGTCGGTGGAGGTCAGCGACATGGGATGTGAGAGAAACCAGATGTAAGTGTTGACTGTCTGGCCGCTGGCGCACGGGGGCTGTGCCAGGGGGGATGCGGTATTATCCGCGTTTGCCCGAAACGGCCCCTAAAGGCCCGTATCTGCGGCAAAAAACCTCCCCAATTACCCCGAATCTCAGCGTTGCCGACGACTGCTGGTGCCTGCCGGCGCGCCACAAGGACATTGCATGTTTGGAGCTTTCCGTCGGTTTTTCTCAACCGACCTGGCCATTGACCTGGGCACCGCCAACACCCTGATTTACGCGCGCGGCAAGGGCATCGTGCTGGACGAGCCGTCGGTGGTCGCCATTCGCCACGAAGGCGGCCCGCAGGGCAAAACCACCATCCAGGCCGTGGGCCACGAGGCCAAGGCCATGCTGGGCAAGGTGCCCGGCAACATCGAGGCCATCCGGCCCATGAAGGACGGCGTGATTGCCGACTTTCGCGTCACCGAGCAGATGCTCAAGCAGTTCATCCGCATGGTGCATGCGCGCGGCTTTTTCCGCAGCCCGCGCATCATCATCTGCGTGCCCTGCGGCTCCACCCAGGTGGAGCGCCGCGCCATCCGCGAATCGGCCCTGGCCGCTGGCGCGTCGGACGTGTACCTGATCGAAGAACCCATGGCCGCGGCCATTGGCGCGGGCCTGCCGGTGTCAGAAGCCAGCGGCTCCATGGTGGTGGACATTGGCGGGGGCACGACCGAGGTGGGCGTCATCAGCTTAGGCGGCATGGTCTACAAGGGCAGCGCGCGCGTGGGCGGCGACAAGTTTGACGAGTCCATCGTCAACTACATCCGCCGCAACTACGGCATGCTGATTGGCGACCCCACGGCCGAGCTGATCAAGAAGGAAATCGGCAGCGCCTTTCCCGGCAGCGAGGTCAAGGAGATGGAGGTCAAGGGCCGCAACCTCTCCGAAGGCGTGCCGCGCAGCTTCACCATCAGCAGCAACGAGGTGCTGGAGGCTCTGACCGAGCCGCTCAACAGCATTGTTTCGGAAGTGAAAAAGGCGCTGGAGGAAACCCCGCCCGAGCTGGGCGCCGACATTGCCGAGCGCGGCATGATGCTCACCGGCGGCGGCGCGCTGCTGCGCGACCTGGAGCGCCTGTTGGCCGAGGAAACCGGTCTGCCCGTGCTGGTGGCCGAAGAGCCGCTGACCTGCGTGGTGCGCGGCTGCGGCCTGGCGCTGGAGCGCATGGAGCGGCTGGGCAGCATCTTCACGAACGAATAACCGCCACTGCCTACTGCCCTGCTGCCTACCCAGGCGCAGGGTACTTTGCGCATCTGGTGCGCGGGGAGGGGCAATGGGTGATGCGCGATCGAATAACTATTGCTCAAAAAGGCCATTTGCGCTTTCTACGCAAGGGTTTTTAGCTACTCTTTAAATAGCGTTTATCGCTGGTGCGTCATGGCGCAGTCCGCACGGGACAAGGTGATCTGGCGGCCTTTTTGCGACTGGCCTGCTGACCACATGATGGCCGTGTCGCTTCGCCCAAGATAAGGCCTGAAAAGCCTATTGCGCGCATCCTGAAAGGGTTTGTTGCTATATTTAAAGTAGCATCACTGCAAGAAAGCGTCGTATCCCGTTTTCAGAATCAGCGCGCTCACCACCACAATGAACACGCCGCGCACGAAGCCCGCGCCGTGCTTAAGAGCCAGACGCGTGCCGATCAGGCTGCCCAGGACGTTGGCGACGGCCATGACCAGGCCCACTTTCCACCACACGTGGCCCTTCAGCGCAAACAGGGCAATGGCCGCCACGTTGGTGGCCACGTTCAGCAGCTTGGCGGAGGCTGAGGCGTTGAGAAAGTCATAGCCCAAAAGCCGCACGAACAAAAAGATGAAGAAGCTGCCCGTGCCCGGGCCAAAAAAGCCGTCGTACCAGCCAATGACCAGGCCGATGGCGCAGGCCAGCACGGTTTCGCGTGCGGCGCTGTGGCGCGGCGCGTGGTGACGGCCCAGGTCTTTTTTCAGCAGCGTGTACAGCAGCACGGCCAGCAGCACAAAGGGCAGCAGGCGGCGCAAAAAACCCGGATCAATGAGTGTGACGACCCAGGCGCCGACGAACGAGCCGGCCAGGGCCGCGCCCGCAGCCGGCAGCATGACGGCCCAGCGCATGCGCACGCGGCGGGCGTATTGCACGGTGGCGATGCTGGTGCCCCAGACGGAGGCGCTTTTGTTGGTGCCAAACAGGGTGGCCGGTGCCGCGTTGGGATAAACGGCAAACAGCGCAGGCACCAGCACCAGCCCGCCTCCGCCCACGATCGAATCCACCAGGCCCGCCAGCAGCGAGGCCAGCGAGACGATCAGCACTTCCATGCGTTTTCCTATTGCAACAGCGCCGCGCATGATAGCGATGGCGGGCCACCCGCCCATGAAAAAGGGCACCCATCGGGTAGATGGGTGCCCTGTGAAAGGTGCTTTTCTTTTACTGCGCGAGCTTCAAATGGCTGTTGTGGTCAGTAGCGTCGCGGTCTCCTCGGGCCCCAGGCGCCGCGCTGGGGCGGTACCTGCTGGGTGCCACTGTAGCGCGCGCACCGCCTTTGTGCATTGGGGATTGCCCACCCCCCTGGCTTTTTATTTGTCCGCGCCGCCGTGGCCCAGCTGGGGCAGCATGCTGCCTTCGCCCAGTTGCAGCAGGCCGGTCTTGGCGTACACGCTCAGCTTGCCGCGCGTGTCGGTGATGTCCAGGTTGCGCATGGTGAGCTGGCCGATGCGGTCCAGCGGGGTGAAGGGGGCGTTTTCCACCTTTTCCATGGACAGGCGCTCGGGCGCGTAGGTGAGGTTGGGGCTTTCGGTGTTGAGGATGCTGTAGTCGTTGCCGCGGCGCAGCTCCAGCGTGACTTCGCCGGTGATGGCGCGGGCCACCCAGCGCTGGGCGGTTTCGCGCAGCATGATGGCCTGCGGGTCGAACCAGCGGCCCTGATACAGCAGGCGGCCGAGGCGCAGGCCGTTGATGCGGTATTGCTCGATGGTGTCTTCGTTGTGGATGCCGGTGACCAGGCGCTCGTAGGCGATGTGCAGCAGGGCCATGCCGGGGGCTTCGTAGATGCCGCGGCTTTTGGCTTCGATGATGCGGTTTTCGATCTGGTCGCTCATGCCCAGGCCGTGGCGCCCGCCAATGCGGTTGGCCTCCATGAACAGGGCCACCGGGTCGTCAAAGGTCTGGCCGTTCAGCGCCACGGGCTGGCCTTCTTCAAAGCGCACGCGCACTTCTTCGGCCTTCACATCCACCTCGGGCTTCCAGAAGGCCACGCCCATGATGGGGTTGACGATGCGGATGCCGCTGGAGAGCTCTTCCAGGTCCTTGGCCTCGTGCGTGGCGCCCAGCATGTTGCTGTCGGTGCTGTAGGCTTTTTCGGCGCTCATCTTGTAGTCGAAGCCGGCCTTTTGCATGAACTCGGACATTTCCTTGCGCCCGCCCAGCTCGTCGATGAAGCGCTGGTCCAGCCAGGGCTTGTAGATTTTCAGGCTGGGGTTGGCCAGCAGGCCGTAGCGGTAAAAGCGCTCGATGTCGTTGCCCTTGAAGGTGCTGCCGTCGCCCCAGATGTTGACGTCGTCTTCCTTCATGGCGTTGACCAGCATGGTGCCGGTCACGGCCCGGCCCAGGGGCGTGGTGTTGAAGTAGGTGATGCCGCCGGTGCTGATGTGAAAGGCACCGCATTGCAGCGCGGCAATGCCTTCGTGCGCCAGTTGCGGGCGGCAGTCCACCAGGCGGGCTTTTTCGGCGCCGTATTCCATGGCCTTGCGGGGAATGGCGTCGTAGTCGCTTTCGTCGGGCTGGCCCAAGTTGGCGGTGTAGGCGTAGGGTACGGCGCCTTTTTGGCGCATCCACAGCAAGGCAGCGGAGGTGTCCAGCCCGCCGGAGAAGGCGATACCGACTTTCTGGCCCGTGGGCAGCGATTGCAAGATGGTGTGGGACATGGCGGTTGATTTCAGAATCAAAAAGGCTGTTTGCGCTTGATGGACGAGCGCAAACAGCTATTTAAATAATAGCAAAATGTCAGTTCAGCGTGCCATGGGCGCCACCCAGGCTGAAGCGTCCGGCGCCCAGCAAGGTCACGGCCAAAGCGGCAATGAAGAACATGCCTTGCAGCTCCAGCGCCCAGCCGCCTTGGGGCGTGAGCGCGGTGATCTGGCCCATGTGGGCCAGCCCCACGGCAAACAGCATGTTGATGGCGATCAGCGCGCCACCCAGGCGGGTGAAGATGCCGATGATGATGAGCGCCGGCGCCAGCACCTCGCCCACATAGGCGCCCAGGGCCAGCTCGACGGGCAGGCCGCGCGCGGTGAGCATGCCTTCCACGCCACCCAGACCGCCCTGGATCTTGGCGATGCCGTGCAGCAGGATGAGCACGCCCAGGCCTAAGCGCAGGACGAGCTTGCCCAGGTCGTGAGCGGCGGTGGTGTGGTAGATCTGCAGGGGAGGGCTCATGGTCTTTTCCAGTGGCTAGATGGGTAAGAGGGCCAGCACATCAGGCAAATGCAGGACATGCCATGGCCTGGCGGCTGTGCATTGTAGGTGTGCGTCCGGTGTATTCCGCCCTGGGCGGAGCGAGAAGATAAACATGCGTTGACTGCCGCGGCTGGCCGGTACATCGGGGGTTATGTCAGCCCCAGCCGGGCGCTTCATCGGGCGGGCGCCGCGGCTGCGGTGCCATGGCGATGCACCAGGGCCGTCTTTGCCAGGGCCGCTGGCGGCCCGGACTGTCTCAACCGCACAGGATGGACACAGCCTTGGTGTTCAGGTAAGCCTGCAAAGCCTCTGGACCGCCTTCGGAGCCGTAGCCCGAATCTTTGATGCCACCAAAGGGCAGCTCGGGCCAGGCGGCGGCGGGCTGGTTGATCCACAGCAGGCCCACTTCTAGCCGCTGGGTGATCTGGTGCGTGTTTTTCAGCGATTGGGTAAAGGCGTAGCCGGCCAGGCCAAAGGGCAGGCGGTTGGCTTCTTGCAGGGCCTCATCGAGCGTGTCGAAGGGGCGCACCACGGCCATGGGGCCAAAGGGCTCTTGGTTGAACACGTCGGCGGCCAGCGGCACACCGGTCAGCACGGTGGGGGCCCAGAAGTTGCCGGCCTCGCCCAGTTTTTGCCCGCCGGCGGCCACCTGGCCGCCGCGCTGCACGGCGTCTTCGGTCAGCGCCTGCATGGCGGCCACGCGGCGCGTGTTGGCCAGCGGACCCATGCGCGTGCCTTCGGCCAGGCCGTCGGCCGGGGTGATGGCCTGGGCGTGGGCCACCAGCTTGTCGGTAAAGGCCTGGGCGATGGGGCGCGCCACCAGAAAGCGCGTGGGCGAGATGCACACCTGCCCGGCGTTGCGGAACTTGGCGCCGCCTGCGGCCTTGACGGCCAGGTCAATGTCGGCGTCTTCGCACACGATGACGGGGGCGTGCCCGCCCAGCTCCATGGTGGCGCGCTTCATGTGGCGGCCCGCCAGCGCGGCCAGCTGCTTGCCCACGGGGGTGGAGCCGGTGAAAGTGATTTTGCGGATGACCGGGTGCGGGATCAGGTATTCCGAGATTTGCGCCGGGTTGCCGTACACCAGTTGCACCACGCCGGCGGGCACACCTGCGTCGGCAAAGGCGCGGATGAGCGCGGCGGGCGAGGCGGGGGTTTCCTCGGGCGCCTTGACGATGATGGAGCAGCCCGTGGCCAGCGCGGCGGCGAGTTTGCGCACCACCTGGTTGACGGGAAAGTTCCAGGGCGTGAAGGCGGCCACCGGCCCCACGGGGTGCTGGGTGACGTGGGCCACGCCGCGCACGTCGCGCGGGGGCACGATGCGGCCATACACGCGCATGCCTTCGGCGGCGGCCCATTCGATCACGTCGCAGGCGGCCAGCACCTCGCCCTTGGCTTCGGCCAGGGGCTTACCCTGCTCCAGCGTCAGCTGGCGCGCGGTGTCGTCGGCCCGTTCACGAAACAGTTGCGCGGCGCGGCGCATGAGGGCGGCGCGCTCGTGCGCGGGCACGTTGCGCCAGGTGTCAAAGCCTTTTTGCGCGGCGGCCAGGGCGCGGTCCAGATCGGCGATGCCGGCGTGGGCCAGGCGGCCAATCTCGGCGCCGGTGGCGGGGTTGAACACGGCCAGGGTTTTGCCGTCGGCGGCGTCGCACCATTGGCCGTCAATGAAAAGCTGGGTGTCGGGATAGGCGGGAGGTGTCGTCATGCGCAGACCTTCGTGGCTTTAGGGAGGGAGGAGAAATGGGCCAGGGCGGCCCAGGACGTGCTCAGACCCGCTGGGCCAGCTCAGCGGCCTTGCCCACGTAGGTGGCGGGGGTCAGTTGCAGCAGGCGGTCTTTTTCGGCCTGGGGAATGTCCAGCCCGGCAATGAGCGCGTGCAGCGCCTCGCGCGTGACGTGCTGGCCGCGCGTGACTTCTTTGAGCTTTTCATACGCGCCGGGCACGCCAAAGCGGCGCATGACGGTCTGGATGGGCTCGGCCAGCACTTCCCAGGCGGCGTCCAGGTCGGCATCGAGCGCGGGGGCGTTGAGTTCGAGCTTGTTCAGGCCGGTGAGCAGCGACTGGTAGGCCAGCACGGCGTAGCCCATGCCCACGCCCATGTTGCGCAGCACGGTGCTGTCGGTCAAATCGCGCTGCCAGCGGCTGATGGGCAGCTTTTCGCTCAAATGGCGCAGCACGGCGTTGGCCAGGCCCAGGTTGCCTTCGGCGTTTTCAAAGTCGATGGGGTTGACCTTGTGCGGCATGGTGGAGCTGCCGATTTCGCCGTCTTTGAGCTTTTGCTTGAAGTAGCCCAAGGATATGTAGCCCCACACGTCGCGCGCCAGATCAACGCAAATGGTGTTGGCGCGGGCAATGGCGTCAAACAGCTCGGCCATGTAGTCGTGCGGCTCGATCTGGATGCTGTAGGGCTGGAACGTCAGGCCCAGGCCGGGTGCGTCGCCTTGCGCGGGCGACTCGATCACGCGGCGGCTGAAGGCTTCCCAGTCAAAGCCGGGCCAGGCGCTCAGGTGCGCGTTGTAGTTGCCCACGGCGCCGTTCATCTTGGCCAGCAGCTGCACGCCGGCGATCTTCTCGCGCGCGGCGGCCAGGCGCACCACCACGTTGGCCAGCTCTTTGCCCACGGTGGTGGGGCTGGCCGTTTGCCCGTGGGTGCGGCTGAGCATGGGCTGCGCGGCAAACTGGTGCGCCAGCGCGCGCAGGCGCTCGATCACCGCGTCCAGCCCGTGCAGCAGCACGGTGCGGCCCGCTTGCAGTTGCAGCGCGTGGCTGGTGTTGTTGATGTCTTCGCTGGTGCAGGCAAAGTGCACGAACTCGGCAGCGGCCAGCAGCTCGGGGTGGCCTTCGAACTTGCCCTTGATCCAGTACTCCACGGCCTTCACGTCGTGGTTGGTGGTTTTTTCAATGGCCTTGATGGCCAGGCCGTCGGCCTCTGAAAAGTCGCGCAGCCAGCCCGCCAGCAGGGCGCGCGCGGCGGGCGAGAGGGGCTTGAACTCGGCAAAGCCCGCGTCCGACAGGGCGATGAACCAGGCCAGCTCCACCTGCACGCGGCATTTCATGTAGCCCCACTCGCTGAAGATGGGGCGCAGGGCAGCCAGTTTGGGGGCGTAGCGGCCGTCCAGCGGCGAAACGGCGGTCAAGGCGGTGATGTCCATGGCGCCAGATTGTAAAAAACCTGGGTGTGGACACGCCCTAGAATGCCCGCTCGTTTTGCCCCCGGCGCTTGGTGCGCCTGACCGTAGTTGCCATGTCCATGCGATTGATTGGTTCTCCCACCAGCCCCTACGTGCGCAAAGTGCGCGTGGTGCTGGCGGAAAAAAAGCTGGATTGCCCGCTGGTGATGGAGGACGTCTGGTCTGACAGCACGCAAATTCGCACCGCCAACCCGCTGGGCAAGGTGCCTTGCCTGGTCATGGACGGGCAGGATGCGGTGTTCGATTCGCGCGTGATCGTGGAATACCTGGACACGCTCTCGCCCGTGGGCAAGCTGCTGCCGCCTTCGGGCCGCGCGCGGGTGGAGGTCAAGACCTGGGAGGCACTGGCCGATGGCCTATGCGATGCGGCCATTGCCGCGCGCATGGAGCGCGTCTGGCCTGGCCGTGCTGAGGGCGAGCGCAGCGCCGCCTGGGTGGCGCGCCACATGCAGAAAGTGGACGACGCCCTGGCCGCCATGAGCCGCGGCCTGGCCGACAAGCCCTGGTGCGCCGCCGGCGTGCACATGACGCTGGCCGACATTGCCGTGGGCTGCGCGCTGGCTTATCTGGACTTTCGCTTTCCCGATGTGCCCTGGCGCGAGCGCCACCCCAATCTGGCGCAGCTGCTGGACGGCAAACTGGCGCAGCGGCCCAGCTTTGTGGACACGGCCCCGCCTGCGGGCTGACGGTGCGCACACCCGGCATGGCGGCACGGCGCTCTGCGCGCGCAACATGCCAGCTGAAATGAAAAAACCGCACGGCTCATAGGCAGGCCGTGCGGCTTTTGCCATGCTGCCGCGTGGCTTTCAGGCGGCTTGGCTGGCCTGCACCAGCTGGCGCTGCAAGCGCGCTTGCAGGTCGGCGGGCAGCTTGAGCTGGCGGGCCAGCTCGTCCAGATAGGCGCGTTCCATGAAGCTTTGCTCGTCGGCCACCAGCAGGCTGGCCAGGTACATCTCGGCGGCCAGCTCGGGGCTGGTGGCGGCGCGGGCCACTTGCGCGGGGTCGAGCGGTTTTTCCAGCTCGGCGTGCAGCCATTGCTGCACGTCGGCGGGCAGGCCCTGGCGGGCGTATTCGCCTTCGATCAGCTCACGCTCGCGCGCGTCGATGTGGCCGTCGGCCTTGGCGGCAGCCACGATGGCTTGCAAGATGGCGGCGCCGTGCGCATCTGCCTGCGCGGCGGGCAGGCGGTCCACGGTTTGCGGGGCGGGCAGCTGGGGCGCGGGCTGGGCAGGGGCGCCTGCCGGCTGTGCGCCGCCGGCGGTGCCGGCCTGCTGGCGCTGGTATTCGCCATAGGTGTTGTAGACCATCATGCCCAGCGCGGCCAGGCCGCCGTATTGGGCGAGCTTGCGCATTTTTTTGTTCTTGCCCATCAAAAGGCCCAGGGCGCCGCCAGTGAGCGTGCCGCGCCCGAAGTCACTGTTGATGGCGCCGCCAATGCCGCTGCCGCGGTTGGTCTGGTTGGCGCCGGTGACGGTGGCGCCAGCGGATTTGAGCAGGTGGTCGAGAAAGCCGGTCAGTTGATTCATGGGTGAAAGCGCAGAGGTGCAGGCAGAGCGTGCAGCAGGTGAGGAAAGAGTGCCAGGCCGCACATGGCGGCAGGCGGCGCGGTTTTCAATGGGCGGCGGGCGCAATGGGCTGTAAGAGCATGATAAAAAAGGCCATTTGCGCGCGTTTTACATAGGTTTTTAGCTATTTAAATAATAGCAAATACTTTTGCCAAGGACGTCACAGCGCGCGGCTGATGATGATCTTCTGCACGTCGCTGGTGCCTTCGTAGATCTGGCACACGCGCACGTCGCGGTAGATGCGCTCGACCGGAAAGTCGGCCGTCACGCCGTAGCCGCCCAGGGTCTGGATGGCGGCGGAGCACACGTATTCGGCCGTTTCGCTGGCAAAGAGCTTGGCCATGGCCGCTTCTTTCAGGCAGGGCAGGCCCGCGTTGCGCAGGCTGGCGGCGTGCCAGATGAGCTGGCGCGCCGCTTCCAGCCGGGTGGCGCAGTCGGCCAGGCGAAAGGACACGGCCTGGTGGTTGAAGATGGGCGTGCCAAAGGCTTCGCGCTCTTTGGCGTATTGCACGGCAAAGTCCAGCGCGCTGCGGGCCATGCCCACGCTTTGCGAGGCAATGCCGATGCGCCCGCCTTCCAGCGCCGACAGGGCGATCTTGTAGCCCTCGCCTTCTTCGCCAATCAGGTTTTCGGCGGGCACGCGGCAGTTTTCAAGCAGGATTTGCGCCGTGTCGCTGCTGTGCTGGCCCAGCTTGTGCTCCAGGCTGGCGACTTTCCAGCCCGCGTTGCCCAGCTTGTGCGTGGGCACGATGAAGGCCGACAAGCCTTTTTTGCCTGCGGCCTTGTCGGTGACGGCAATGACCACGGCGGCGTGGCCGTTTTGGCCGCTGGTGATGAACTGCTTGGTGCCGTTGATGACGTATTCATCGCCTTCTTTCACCGCCGTGGTGCGGATGGCCGAGGCGTCGGAGCCCACGTGCGGCTCGGTCAGGCAAAAGGCGCCCAGGTAGTCGCCGCGCGCGGCGGGCACGAGCCACTTTTGCTTTTGCGCCTCGGTGCCGTACTTCATCAAGATGGCGTTGTAGGGGCAGTTGGTGACGCTGATGGCGGTGCTGGTGCCGCCGTCGCCCGCGGCAATTTCTTCCAGCACCAGGGCCAGGGTCACGTAGTCCAGGCCCGCGCCGCCGTAGCTTTCAGGCACGCAAATGCCGTAGGCGCCCAGCTCGGCCAGGCCCTTGTGGGCGTCGTGGGGAAAGGCGTGGTCCTTGTCCCACTGCGCGGCCTGGGGCCAGAGTTGCTCTTGGGCAAAGGCGCGCACGGCGTCGCGGATCATTTGCTGGTCTTGGGTCAGCAGCATGGGGCGTATCTCCTGGGGTTCAGTGCTTCTTGGGTTTGACCGGCACCGCCTGGCGGCCCAGCCGCCTGGCCGCTTTGGCGCAGGCCGTGTCAAAGGTGTGAAAAGGCAGACCGGCGGCCTGGGCCGCGGCCAGGTGCAGGGCATCGGCAAAGTCCATGCCCGCCGCAAAGTCGTTCAGCGCCTGGGCCAGGTGCTCGGGCTGCTCGGCCGCCACGTGGGGCAGGCTGAGCAGGCGCAGCAGCGCCTGGTGAATGGCGGCCGGGGGCTGGCGGTAAGCGGCGCGCAGCACCCACTCCAGCTCCAGCAGCACGGTTTTGGAAATGAAAACACCCCCGGCATGACCCAGCAAGTGCTGGGCGGCGGGGGTTTGCGCAGGGTCGTCGCGTGTCAAGGCGCGCACCAGCACGTTCGTGTCCAGCGCAATCATGCTTGCCGTTGCCCTTGCTCGTGCAGGGCGCGGGCGATGTCTTCATCGCTCAAGGGGGGGCCGTCGTAGGCAATGGCGTCAAACACCTCGGCCAGGGTGCTGGGCTGGGCAAACAGCGCCGGCTTGGCCGGGCGAAGCAGCAGCCCTTGGGGCACGGCCTCCACCGTCAGGCTGATGCCCGGCTGCCAGCCGCAGGCCTCGCGCAAGGCCTTGGGAATGACGACCTGGCCTTTGGTGGACAGCGTGGTGGCGTTGGGGTTCATGGCAGGCGTAAGACAGGGTAAGAAACGGATCGAGCGTAACCCCGGCCCCTGGCCGGGTCAAGCCAGGCGGCCCGGCTTACCAGCTTTCATACGTTTGGCCTTCAAAGCGCATGAACAGCGCGCGGCCTGGCGATGGGGGCAACTGCGCCAGCGTGGCGCGCAGGCCGCTGGCGCTGGCTTGCGGGGTCACGGGCGCTTGCGCGCCGCCCATTTCGGTCTGCACCCAGCCGGGGTGAAAGCAGACCATGCGCACGCCGGGGTAGCTGGCTTGGGCGGCGGCCACGGCCATGTTCAGGGCGGCCTTGCTGGTGCGGTACAGCCACGCGTCGGAGCTTTCCACGCTGGCGATGCGCCCCATCTGGCTGCTGATGAAGGCAAAGGGCGCGCCATCGGCCAGCGTGGGCGCCACTTGCGGGATGAGCTGCATGGCGCCCAGCACGTTGGCGTGCATGACGCGGTCAAACTCGGGCTGCGTGGGCGGCTGGGTGGCGTCGGCGCGGTTGCAGATGACGCCGGCGATGTACCAGGCGGCATCGAGCTTTTCGCCATCGAGCTGCCAGGCCAGGCTGCTGTTGCTGGCGGGGTCGGCCACGTCCAGCCGCAGCGCGTGGCAGCCCAGCCCGCGCAGGCGGGACAGCCCGGCATCGTCGCGCGCGGTGGCAATGACGCGATCGCCCGCAGCGCTGTACTGGTGCGCCAGCTCCAGGCCAATGCCGCGCGAGGCGCCGATGAGCAAGATGGTGGACATAGGTTGCAAGCTCCTTTCGCAAAGACAAGGGGGCCGCTCAAGACAATGCGCGCGGCGCTGAGAAAGCGCGCCGCGCGGCTTTTAAGCCAAGCGCCGTTTTCAGACGTTGTTTTTGCTGAACCCAGGGGCGGTGTTGCCGCAAGTGCCTGGGGCGGCCATTTTCAGTTTGGCGATGGCGGCCTTGGCCGTGGCTTCAGGCACCACTTCCAGATTTGCACCACCGGCAACCAAGCCCATGGTGATGTACTGCCGCACGAAATGGTTTTGGCCGGGCACGGCGGTCAGCTCAATGCTGTTGGGCGAGAACTGCGACTCGGTGGAGATCTTGTACTTTTGCCCGGCCTTGAGTTCTTTGTAGAAGAACACGTTAGGCGCGGACTTGCCCAGGCATTCGCCATTGACGAAGAGGTCTTTGGTCACCATGCCGCCCAAGGCGCTGTCGCGGTACACGTACAGGCCGGACTTGCCCGCAGCCGGTTTGCTGAAGGCTTTGGCGCTGTCAGACGCTTGTTGACTGGCCATGTCCACCGAGGCGCAACCGGTCAACACGGCGGCGCAGGCCAGCAGTGCAATGCTTTTTTTCATGGGTGTTTTCTCCTTGGCATAGAAAAAAGAAAAAAGAAAGCGCAAGACCAGGGCTTACAGCACTTCCAGCGCCAGGGCCGTGCCTTCGCCGCCGCCGATGCACAGCGTGGCCAGGCCTTTTTTCAGGCCCCGAGCTTTCAGCGCGTGGATCAGCGTGACCATGATGCGCGCGCCGCTGGCGCCGATGGGGTGGCCCAGGGCGCAGGCGCCGCCGTTGACGTTGACTTTGTCGTGCGGCACGTTCAAGTCGTGCATCAGCGCCATGGGCACCACGGCAAAGGCTTCGTTGATTTCCCACAGGTCCACGTCTTGCACTTTCCAGCCGGCCTTGTCCAGCGCCTTCTGGCTGGCGGGCACGGGGGCGGTGGTGAACCAGCCGGGCGCTTGCGCGTGGGTGGCGTAGCTGACGATGCGCGCCAGGGGCTTGCAGCCCAGGGCCTTGGCGCGGCTTTCGGTCATCAGCACCACGGCGGCGGCGCCGTCGTTGATGCTGGAGCTGGCGGCGGCGGTGATGGTGCCGTCTTTCTTGAAGGCGGGCTTGAGGGTGGGGATTTTGTCGGGGTTGATCTTGCCGGGGCCTTCGTCGGTATCGACCACGCGCTCGCCCTTGCGGTCTTTGACGGTGACGGGGGCGATCTCTTCCTTGAACGCGCCCTTGGCGATGGCGTCTTGCGCGCGCTTGACGCTGGCCATGGCGAATTCGTCCTGCATTTGGCGGGTGAAGTTGTATTTGGCGGCGCAGTCTTCGCCAAAGGTGCCCATGCTGCGGCCTTCTTCGTAGGCGTCTTCCAGGCCGTCGAGCATCATGTGGTCGTACACCTTGTCGTGGCCCAGGCGGTAGCCGCCGCGGCCTTTTTTGAGCAGGTAAGGGGCGTTGGTCATGCTTTCCATGCCGCCGGCCACCACCACGTCGGCGGTGCCGCTTTTGAGCATGTCGGCGGCCATCATCACGGCTTTCATGGCCGAGCCGCAGACCTTGTGCAGCGTGACGGCGCCGGTGGATTGGGGCAGGCCGCCTTTGAGGGTGGCCTGGCGCGCAGGGGCCTGGCCTTGCCCGGCCATGAGCACGTTGCCGAAGATGACTTCATCGACGGCTTCGGGGGCAATGCCCGCGCGTTCAACCGCAGCCTTGATGGCCACGCCGCCCAGATCGTGCGCGGCCAGCGGGGAAAAGTCGCCCTGGAAGCTGCCCATGGGCGTGCGCACGGCGGAAACGATGACGATGGATTCAGACATGGGGGTTCTCTCCTTTAGGGGTTGGAAGGTGAAGGTAAGGCCACGGGCGGCAGCGCCGTCCAGCGGTGCAGGTCAAAGCGGTACAGGTGGGTGCCGCCATCGGCCTGGGTGGCGGCCAGGCGCAGCTCGCCCGCCGCGCCCAGGGCCGGGGCGTCCAGTTGGGTGATGTTTTCGGCCAGGGTGACGGGCGCGCTGCCGTCGGCGCGGGCCAGCAGCAGGCGGCGCGGGTCGCTGGAGCTCAGGCGGGTGTCGCCGTTGCGGTCTGCGTCCACCACTTCATACAGGCGGGCGCGCACGGGCTGGGTGTCGTCTGGGCTTTCGCCAGGGGTGTCGCCGTGCTCGCTGCGGTGGGGCGAGGTCACGCGGGTGTTGCGGATGGCCCAGACGCGCACGATCAGGCGCTGGTTGTCGGCCAGCAGGCGGGTGCTGCGGCCATCGGCCAGGGTGACGAAGAGCTGGTTGCGCAGGGTGTCTACCAAGGTTTTGGCGCTGTAGGCGGTGTCCAGCGTTTGGTCTGACAGCACGTCGAGCACCACCACGTCGCCTTGCGCGTTGCGCAGGTGGTAGGACAGGCGCTCCTGGCGCAGCCGCGCATCGCCCGCCGGGGCCACCACGTTGGTGATGACGCGCGGGCGCAGCAGATCCCACACGAGCCCGGCCAGCCCCAGGGCCAGCGCCGCGATGGCGAGCACGCCGGCGATGAGGATGAGGTAGGCGTTGATGCGCCAGATGCGCTGGGGTTGTTGGGTCACAGGTGCCGTCATGGGGCGGGGTTGATTGCTATTTTTATAGGAGCTGCTTGCGCGCGTTACGTACCATTTTTGAGGCATTTCATGCGCAAAGGTTTGTGCAAAGCGTGGCAGCAGCTATCAAAAAAAGAGTTGATGGTACGTGGCATGTTGAGGGCAGAGGTCTGGGCCATTATTCCGATGCGGGCAGGCCGGTGTGTGACGGGGGCATGTCGGCCAGGCCGGCCGGGGTGTCGGCGGTGTCGGCACTGTCGGCGGCGGGGTCGGCCAGCTCGGGGGCGCCGGCGATGCCGCCATTGACGTCAAAGCGCCGGTGCGCGCCGTAGGGAAAGAAGTCGATCACTTCGCCGCGCTGGATGCGTTCTTTGTTTTGCTGCCAGAACTCGGGCGAGAGCAGCTCGGCATGGTGGCGCATGAAGGCTTCGCGCACGCGCGGGTGGCCCAGCAGAAAGGGGCCGAAGGTTTCGGGGAACACGTCGTTCTTGGCCACGCTGTACCAGACCTCGCCGCTGAGCTCGTCTTCTTCGCAGCGCGGCGGGGGCACGCGGCGGAAGTTGGTGTCGGTCAGGTATTCGATTTCGTCGTAGTCATAAAACACCACTTTGCCGTGGCGGGTGACGCCAAAGTTCTTCCACAGCATGTCGCCGGGGAAGATGCCCGCGGCCACCAGGTCTTTGATGGCGTTGCCGTATTCGATGACGGCGTGCTCCAGCTGCGCGCGGGCGGCGGGGGTGTCGGTGGCCAGCACTTCCTGCAAGTACAGGTTCAGCGGGATCATGCGCCGCTCGATGTAGGCGTGGCGCAGGATGACTTCCTGCTGCCCGTCGCCGTCGCGGTCGGAGATTTCGATCTGGCTGGGCGCGTGCTGTTGCAGCTCGGCAATCAGCGCGTCGTCAAAACGCTGGCGCGGAAAGGCCAGCAGCGAAAACTCCATGGTGTCGGCCATGCGGCCCACGCGGTCGTGGCGCTTGACGAGCTGGTACTTGGCGCGCACCTGCTCGGGTGTGGTGTCTTTCGGTGCGGGAAAGCTGTCTTTGATGACCTTGAACACGTAGGGAAAGCTGGGCATGTCGAACACGAGCATGACCATGCCCTTGATGCCGGGGGCGATGCGAAATGCATCGGTGCTGTGGCGCAGGTGCCAGAGCAGGTCGCGGTAAAACAGGTTTTTGCCCTGCTTGGCCAGGCCCAGGGCGTTGTAGATCTCGGCGCGGGGCTTGCGCGGCATGAGCCCGCGCAGAAACTGCACGTAGGCTGAAGGAATGTCCATGTCCACCAAAAACGCCGCGCGCGAGAAGCTGAACAGCAGCAGCAGGTCTTCTTCGCCAAACAGGGCCGCGTCCACATGCAGCACGCCAGGGCTGCGGTGCAGCAGGGGCAGGGCAAAGGGGATTTCGCGAAAGCCGTTGACCAGCTTGCCCACCAGGTAGGCGCCCTTGTTGCGAAAGAACAGGCTGCTGAGCACTTGCAGCTGGAAGTTGGCGCGCTGGCGCTGATCGCCCAGCTCGCGCCGCAGCGCATCGGCCACGCGCTGGGTGTCGCGCGCGATGTCTTCAAAGCGGCAGCGCAGGCCGAAGGATTGCAGCACCTGGCCCAGCGCGTCGGGCAGCTGCGCCAAGCTGGCCGGGTAAAAGGCGCGGAAGGTGGGGCGCGCGCCGGGGCCGTCGGTGGCCAGGTATTCGGTGCTGATGGCCGGGCGCACAAAGATGAAGTCGTTGTGAAAGTAGCTGCGGTGCAGGATCTTGGTGGTGACGGAGTTGAAGAAGGTCTCGGCCAGCTCCGGCTGCAGGTGGTGCACCAGCAGGCCGATGTAGTAGAGCTTGACCTGCTGCCACACGGACATGGGCTGCGCGTGTGCGTGAAATTCGCGCTCCAGCCGGCGCTGGCATTCGCGCACGCGCAGGTCGTAAAAGGCGATGCGCTCGCGCTGCGCGCGCTGCTGGCCGTGCCAGTCGCAAGTTTCAAAGCGGTGCTGCGCGCGCGCGGCCTCGGCACGGAACAGCCGGTAATGGCGGTCAAAGCCGTCCACCATGGCCTGCGCCATGTCGCGGGCCAAGTCGGTGTCGGGGTCTTGGGGCGGCATGGGCAGCTTTGGCGAAAGGCAAGAAAGGCTTCAGCTGTCGCGGCCGCCGCCAGGCAGCTCGCTCATCACGAATTCGGCGGGCTGCGGCTCGGCGCCGCGCGGGTAGCGCTTGATGGCGTTGCGGTACACGTCGATCACTTCGTCCAGGCCGGTCATGGTCACGCCCAGGTCCTTGACCTTGCCGTCCTTGAGGCCATAGCACCAGCCGTGCACGGCCAGGGATTGCCCGCGCTTCCAGGCGTCGCGCACGATGTTGGTCTGTGCGATGTTGCCCACCTGCTCGATCACGTTCATCTCGCACAGCACGTCTTCCTGCGCGTGCTGGCACAGGTGCATCAGGCGGCCGCGGTGGCGCATCTTCACGTCGTACACGTGGCGCAGCCAGTTGTCGGCCAGGCCCACGCGCTTTTCGTGCAGCGCCGCCAGCACGCCGCCACAGCCGTAGTGGCCCACCACCATGATGTGCTCCACTTTCAGAAAATCCACCGCGTACTGGATGACGGACAGCGCGTTCAGGTCAGAGTGCACGATGACGTTGGCCACGTTGCGGTGCACGAACACCTCGCCCGGCTCCAGCGCCACCACCTGGTTGGCGGGCACGCGGCTGTCGGAGCAGCCGATCCACAGGTATTTGGGGCTTTGCTGCTGCGCGAGCTTTTCAAAAAAACCCGGCCGCTCACGCGCCACCTGCTCGGCCCAGGCGTGGTTGGCGTCAATCAGGTGTTGCAGGGGGCTGCGCGCGGTCATGTGTGGGCGGTGGTGTTGGGGCCGGCGTGCCCAGCCAGCAGCTCGTGCAGGGGCTGCCACTGGCCATTGCCGTTCAGCTCGTTGGCCTGGGTGTCGGGCGTGATCTCGCCCTTGTCCAGCATGGCCTGGATCTGCGCGCGGGTGTAGGGGCCTTGGGGCACGCCGCCTGCGGGCAGGCAGAAGTAGCGGGGGGTGTCGCTGTTGTTGGGCAGCCCGGCGCCAGCGGGTGCAGGCGTGTTTTCGGTCATTTCCTTGACCTTGCTTTGCAGCAGCCGCCCCGCATCGGCGGCTTGCGCAGCCAGCGCGCGCGAGGTGCCGGCCACGCGCGAGCCGGCCTGGCTCAGCAGCTCTTGCAGGCGCTCGCCGTCGGCGGTTTGAAAAGTCTTGAGGCTGCTGGCCTCCTGCACGCCGCTGTGGTCAAACTCCATGTAGGGCGCGTTGCCAAAGCCGATCAGGCGGGCGATGAACACGGTGGGAATGGCCAGGCGCTCGGTGTTGTAGATGCGCACGGCTTCGTTGTAGCCCTGGCGCTTGGCCTGGATATCGTCTTCGCAGCCTTGCACGCTATCGACCAGGCGGTGGTATTGCTCGCTGGCGCGCAGCTTGGGAAAGCGTTCAGCCAGGCTTTGAATGCTGGCAAGCACGGTGCCAGATTGGTTGTAGGCCTCGGCCAAGGCGGCAGAGTTGGCGTCTTGCGAGATTTTCAGATGGGTGAGCTGCTCGGACTCCTGAAAGGATTTCACCAGGTCGATGAGCTGGTTGACCAGATTGAGCTTTTTGCTGATGGCCACCTGGGCGTTGGAGCTTTGGGCCCGCACGTTTTGCGCCAGCGCCTGCAGGCGGTTGTACTTCCTCAAGGCAATGAAGCCCATCACCACCGCGATGACGAGCAATATCCAGAACACAGTGACGATGAAGTCCCAAAGCGCTTGCATAGGTGAGTTCCTTTTGGCTGTAACGGGCTGCCTTCATGCAGCCCGCTGAGGATTGTCTCGCAAGAGTCCGAATGGGACGGGCGCTTACATCGTCTCCGCAAACAGCTCGCGCCCGATCAGCATGCGGCGGATTTCGCTGGTGCCTGCGCCGATTTCGTACAGCTTGGCATCGCGCCACAGGCGGCCCAGGGGGTATTCGTTGATGTAGCCGTTACCACCAAACAGCTGGATGCCGTCGCCGGCCATCTTGGTGGCCATTTCGGCGCACCACAGGATGACGCTGGCACAGTCCTTGCGCACCTGGCGCACGTGCTCGGCGCCCAGCGCGTCCAGGTTTTTGCCGATGGTGTAGAGAAAGGCGCGGCCAGCTTGCAGCACGGTGTACATGTCGGCCACCTTGCCCTGCACGAGCTGGAATTCACCAATGCTCTGGCCGAACTGCTTGCGGTCGTGGATGTAGGGCACCACGTTGTCCATCACGGCCTGCATGATGCCCACGGGGCCGGCGGCCAGCACGGCGCGCTCGTAGTCCAGCCCGCTCATCAGCACCTTGGCGCCGCCGTTCAATTGGCCCAGGATGTTGGCGGCGGGCACTTCCACGTTGTCGAACACCATCTCGCCGGTGTGGCTGCCGCGCATGCCCAGCTTGTCCAGCTTTTGCGCGGTGCCAAAGCCTTTCATGCCTTTTTCCACGATGAAGGCGGTGACGCCGCGCGCGCCCAGCTCGGGCTCGGTCTTGGCGTAGACGACCATGGTGTCGGCGTCAGGCCCGTTGGTGATCCACATCTTGGTGCCGTTGAGCAGGTAGTAGCCGCCCTTGTCCTCGGCCTTGAGCTTCATGCTGATCACGTCGCTGCCCGCGCCGGGCTCGCTCATGGCCAGCGCGCCCACGTGCTCGCCGGAAATCAGCTTGGGCAGGTATTTCTTTTTCTGCTCTTCGTTGCCGTTGCGCTTGATCTGGTTGACGCACAGGTTGCTGTGCGCGCCGTAGGACAGGCCCACGCTGGCGCTGGCGCGGCTGATTTCTTCCATGGCGATCATGTGGGCCAGATAGCCCATGTCGGCGCCGCCGTAGGCTTCAGGCACGGTGATGCCCAGCACGCCCAGCTCGCCCATCTTGGGCCACAGGTCCATGGGGAACTGGTCGCTTTTGTCGATTTCGGCCGCGCGCGGGGCAATCTCGGCCTGGGCAAAGCTGCGCACGGCATCGCGCAGCGCGTCAATGTCTTCGCCCAGTTGAAAGTTCAGGCCGGGAAGGTTGCTCATGGTGTGTCTCCTTTTAAAAAATGAAATGACGTGGGAAATTACTTGGCCAAAGGCACGGGCACGATGGTTTGCTGCATCAGGGCGCAGGGCCGCTGCTGGCCCTTGTCGTCCACGTGCGTGATGTCAGCCGTGGTGACGATCAGGCGCTTGCCGGGCTTGACCACCTGGCCCACCGCGCGCAACACGCCGCCTTGGTAGCTGCCCAGAAAGTTGATCTTGTATTCCGCCGTGACCACCTCCATGCCCTCGGGCGCCAGGGTCAGCGCCGCATAGCCGCCGGCAATGTCGGCCAGCGCGCCCATGGCGCCGCCATGAAAGCCGCCTTGCTGCTGCGTGACCTTGTCCGAGTACGGCAGCCAGATCTCCACCCGGCCCGGCGCCACGTGTCGCAGCTCGGCCCCCAGGTGCTGCATCATGCCCTGGCGGGCAAAGCTGTCGGCGATGCGGGTGTGCAGATCGGTGGAGCCGGGAGCAGGTGCAGAGGACATGGCGCAAGGGTCAAGCGAATCCAGGATTGACGTTTACGTCAACGTCACTCTAGCACGCCCCTTTGACCCTTCAGGAAAACCCTGCCTGGCGCTGCGCGGCATACACTTTGCTTTGCGAAAAAAGCGCTACCCGCGCCGCCATTCGCCTGAATGGCAGGCTGTATCCCAGCTTTGCCCTGTACGACACGGAGACACCCACCATGAATGCCCCCCTGCCCGAGCACGTGCGCCATGCGCTGCAAACCGTCACGCTCGACGACAAATACACCCTGGAGACTGGCCGCGCCTTCATGAGCGGCGTGCAGGCGCTGGTGCGCCTGCCCATGCTGCAACGCCAGCGCGACGCGCTGGCGGGCAAGAACACCGCAGGCTTTGTCAGCGGCTACCGCGGCTCGCCACTGGGCGGCTATGACCAGGCGCTGTGGAAGGCCGCCAAATACCTGAAAGCGCAGCACATCGTCTTTCAACCCGGCGTCAACGAGGAGCTGGCCGCCACCGCCTGCTGGGGCACGCAGCAGCTGGGCTTTGCGCCGCCAGGCAGCAACCGCTATGACGGCGTGTTTGGCATCTGGTACGGCAAAGGCCCGGGGGTGGACCGCTGCTCCGACGTGTTCAAGCACGCCAACATGGCCGGCACCACGCCCTGGGGTGGGGTGATCGCGGTGGCGGGCGACGACCACATCAGCAAAAGCAGCACCGCCGCGCACCAGAGCGACCACATCTTCAAGGCCTGCGGCACGCCGGTGTTCTTTCCGGCCAGCGTGCAGGAAATCCTGGACCTGGGCGTGCACGCCTTTGCCCTGAGCCGCTATGCGGGCGTGTGGTCAGGCATGAAGACGATCCAGGAGATCGTGGAATCCAGCGCCACGGCAGACGTGAGCGCCGAGCGCGTGCGCATTGTCTTGCCACAGGACTTTGAGATGCCCCCTGACGGCGTGCACATCCGCTGGCCCGACGCGCCACTGGCGCAGGAGGAGCGCCTGATGCACACCAAGTGGTACGCCGCGCTGGCCTATATCCGCGCCAACCGGCTGAACCACAACGTCATCGAAGGCCCCAACGACCGCTACGGCATCATGGCCAGCGGCAAGGCCTACAACGACTTGCGCCAGGCGCTGCAAGACCTGGGGCTGGACGAGGCGGCCTGCCGCCAGCTGGGCATACGCGTGCACAAGGTGGGCGTGGTCTGGCCGCTGGAGGCACAACTGACCCGCGCATTTGCCACCGGCCTGCGCGAAATCATGGTGGTGGAAGAAAAGCGCCAGGTCATTGAATACCAGCTCAAGGAAGAGCTATACAACTGGCGCGCCGACGTGCGCCCCAACGTGGTGGGCAAGTTTGACGAAGGCGACGACGGCCACGAAGGCGGCGAATGGTCGCAGCCCAACCCCACAGCCCACACTCTGCTGCGCGCCAATGCCGACTTGAACCCCGCGCTCATCGCCCGTGCGCTGGTGCGCCGCCTGGCGCGCAACGGCATCTTGCAAGACGCGGGCAGCGACATGCGCGCGCGCATCGAGTCGCAAATGGCGCTGCTTGAGGCCAAGCAGCGCAGCATGGAGCAGCTCAACCTCACGGGCGTGGCCGGCGCCGAGCGCACGCCCTGGTTCTGCTCGGGCTGCCCGCACAACACCAGCACCGTGGTGCCCGAAGGCTCGCGCGCCATGGCAGGCATTGGCTGCCACTACATGACGGTGTGGATGGACCGCAGCACCATTGGCTTTACGCAAATGGGCGGCGAAGGCGTGCCCTGGGTAGGCCAGCAGCCCTTCAGCCATGAAAAGCATGTGTTTGCCAACCTGGGCGATGGCACCTACTTTCACAGCGGGCTGCTGGCCATCCGCCAGAGCATTGCCGCGGGCGTGAACATCACCTACAAAATCCTCTACAACGACGCTGTGGCCATGACCGGCGGGCAGACCGTGGGCGAGCGCCCCGAAGGCCACAGCGTGCTGCAAATTGCCGAAAGCCTGCACGCCGAAGGCGTGAGCCGCCTGGTCATCGTCACCGACGAGCCGGCCAAGTACGACGGCGTGGCCGTGGCCGGCAGCCCGCAGGTCTATCACCGCAACGATCTGGACAAGGTGCAGCGCGAATTGCGCGACACCCCCGGCACCACGGCCATGATCTACGACCAGACCTGCGCCACCGAAAAGCGCCGCCGCCGCAAGCGCGGCAAGCTGGTGGACCCGGCCGTGCGCGTGGTCATCAACGAAGCCGTGTGCGAAGGCTGCGGCGATTGCAGCGTGCAAAGCAACTGCATCAGCGTCGAGCCGCTGGAAACCGAGTTCGGCCGCAAGCGCACCATCAACCAGAGCACCTGCAACAAAGACTTGAGCTGCCTGCGCGGCTTTTGCCCCAGCTTCGTCACCATTGAAGGCGGCCAGCTCAAGAAAAAAACCAAGGGCAGCGCTGGCCAGCCCGAAGACCTGGGCGAGCTGCCCGCACCGGCCCTGCCTGCGCTGGCCCGCCAGCAGCCCTGGGGCATCGTCGTGGCCGGTGTGGGCGGCACCGGCGTCATCACCATCGGCCAGCTGCTGGGCGTGGCCGCGCACCTGGAAGGCAAGGGCATCGTCACGCAAGACGCGGCGGGCCTGGCGCAAAAAGGCGGCGCCACCTGGAGCCACGTGCTCATTGGCGCCACGCAGGACGACATCCTCACCACCCGCGTGGGCACGGCAGCCGCCGACCTGGTGCTGGCCTGCGACCCCATGGTGGCCGTCAACGCCGAAACCCTGGCGCGCGTGCGCGAAGGCCGCACGCAAGTGGCCCTCAACAGCCACGGCAGCCCCACCGCCACCTTCGTGCGCAACGCCGACTGGCACAACCCCGCCAGCGACTGCGCCGCGCAAATGGCCCGCGCCGTGGGCGCGCCCGAGCGGCTGGGCCTGCTCAACGCCGACAGCGCCGCCAAGGCGCTGATGGGCGACACCCTGTTCGTCAACCCCATGATGCTCGGCTATGCCTGGCAAAAAGGCTGGATTCCCCTGGGGCTGGACGCGCTGATGCGCGCCATCGAACTCAACGACGTCGCCGTGCCCGCCAACAAGGCCGCCTTTGCCTGGGGCCGCCAGGCCGCCGCGCGCCCTGACGCCTTTGCCGCCCTGATCGCCAAGCTGCAAGGCGGCGGCGCGCAGGTGGTGAGCTTCAAGCCGCGCGAAACGCTGGAGCAGCTCATCGCCCGCCGCGTGGAATACCTCACCCAGTACCAGAACGCCGCCTATGCGGACGACTACCGCGCCTTCGTCGCCAAGGTGCAGCAGGCCGAAAGTGCGCTGGGCAAAACCGCGCTCTCCGAAGCCGTGGCGCGCTACCTGTTCAAGCTCATGGCCTACAAGGACGAGTACGAAGTGGCCCGCCTGCACGCCGACCCCGCCTTCATGGCCCGCATCGAAGCCATGATGGAAGGCGAGCGCGGCAAGGACTGGCAGCTGCACTACCACCTGGCCCCGCC
>JAUNHQ010000079.1 GCA_030535425.1 Pseudomonadota bacterium
GATACCATCCCCCCCCCCCCCCCGCGATATGCCGCACGGCGCCGGCCAACACCAGCACCAGGGTCAATAAAGGCAGGCTCTGATAAGCCCCCACCGCCACCGCCGTGAGCGCCACCGCCGCCAGCATGCGCCCCCACAGCGGCCAGCGCACGCCTTGCAACGCCAGCGGCCCCAGCAGCATCCAGGCCGCCAGCACCGCGCACACCGTCCCTACGCCCACGGGAATGAGGTTGCCCACGAATTCCATTTGCGCCATCCATGTGGGAAACAGCACAAAAGCCGCGAAAACCACCAGATGCCCGGCTTTCCACAAAGCCACGGACATGATTCGCAAGATAAACACATAAGCCAACGCCAGCGCCGCACCAAAAATCAGCAGCGGCCCCGTGGGCACCGTAACCTGAAACCACAGCGTCTTACGGATCAGGGTGTGCAGCCAACGGCCAATGGCGGAAAAGTTGCATGCATGAGAAAAAGCCATGAACTCATCGTCAATGCTAAGGTTGAAATGGGTCAGCTCATACGCATAGACCAGGCTAAACACAATCAGGCCATAAAAAACGGCCTTTTGTTCACGCGTGGACAATGACAGGTGATTCATGAAAAAAGCCTTTTTCATTTTGTTTGCATAACCACAGAGCGCACGCTGCACGCCTGGGTTTTTTTCGTTCACGGCGCGAAAGCGGGCCAGGCATGCACACCCCAGGCCACCGCGCAGCCGGTGACGACGCCAGCGGCAATCTCCACCCGCGTGTGGCCCATGCGCTCGCGCAGGGGCTTGTCCTGCGGGCCTTGCAGGCGGTTGATGGCCTCGGCCTGCCGCCCCACCTGGCGGCGCAGGCTGGCAGCGTCCAGCAAGACGATGAAAGCCAGTGTCACCGCCACGCCAAAGGCCGGATGATCCAGCCCTTCACGTAAGGCGATCAGCATGGCCGTGCTGCTGACGATGGCGCTGTGGTTGCTGGGCAGTCCGCCGTAGCCAATCAGGCCAAAGGCCAGTTGGCCTGCCTTGAGGCTGTTGATGGCAAATTTCAGACAGCCTGCCACCAGCCAGGCGGCAAAGGGGGTCATGAGGTAGGCCAGATCCATCGCCCTACATCGCCCCCATCAGCCGCCACGCACACACCGCCACCCAGGCCACCGCCGTGGCCAGTAGCTGCCAGTCGCTCAGCAGCGTATCGGTAGGCGATTCGCCGCCGCCTTTTTGCTCCACCACGTACCAGTAGCGAAACAGGCCAAACAGCACCAGCGGAATGGTCACGATCAGCTCGGTGTGGGCCGACATGACAAACAGGCTGTAGAACACCAGCGCACCCGTGGCGGCCATTTCGGCATAGCGGTCAATCAGGCTCACCGAGTACTTGTGCAGCACTTCCCGCCCCTCGGTGCCGCTGCGCGCCAGCTCCTGCCGGCGCTTGATGGCTGCCAGATACAGCGCCAGGCACAGCGTGGTCACGAACATCCATGACGACACAGGCACGGCCAGCGCATAGGCTCCAGCGATGACCCGCAGCACAAAGCCGCTGGCGATGATGAAAATGTCCAGCACCGGCTGGTGCTTCAGGCCAAAGCTGTAGCCCAGGTTGAGCACGATGTAGATGCCAATGACCGCCATCACCTTGGGCTGCCAGAACAGGCCCACGCCCAGCACGGCATACAGCACCAGCAGCAGGCCCAGCGCCATGGCGGGCGTCACACTGCCTGCCGCCATGGGGCGGCTGTGGCGCTTGCTGGGGTGGCGTCTGTCGCGCTCGATGTCACGCCAGTCGTTGATGACGTAGGTGGCCGAGGAGGCCACGCAAAACAGCGCAAACGCCTGCACCGCCTGCCACACGCTGGCCGCTTGCAGAAACTGGCCGGTAAACAGCAGTGGCGCCAGCACGAAAGCGTTTTTCACCCATTGCCGGGGCCGCATCAGCCGCAGCAGGCCATGCAGGCGCTGCGCAGGGGTAAAAGCGGAGGTAAACGTATGATTCACGGTTTTCCTAAAGCGAAGCTGCCGGATTGTCACCGATGCCCTCACCGTTGCCATCACCATGGCGTATCGCGCTGCTTTACGCCGGGTTTGCCGCGCTGGCAACCGTGGCCAACATCGGCGCGCAGGAGGTTTGGCTGCGCTGCTGGCATGGCCCGCATGCCATTGCCCTGTCGGTGCTGGCCGGCACGGCGGTGGGACTGGTAGTGAAGTACGTGCTGGACAAGCGCTGGATCTTCCGCTTTCAGACCCAAGGCGCAGCGCACGACGGCAAAACCTTTGTGCTGTACACGCTGATGGGCGTGCTGACCACGGGCATCTTCTGGGGCTTTGAGTGGGCTTTTCACCAACTGTGGGGCACGCGCGAGATGCGTTATGCAGGCGGTGTGCTGGGCCTGGCCATTGGCTACGTGGCCAAGTACTGGCTGGACAAGCGTTTCGTGTTCCGCCCCGCCCTCGCCGCAGGGCAGGCGCGCCATGCCTGATGCCATGATTCCCGTGCAAAGCTGGGGGCGCCTGAGCCGCGAACCGCACCACTGGGCGCCGCTGGCCGATGCAGCGCGGGTGCCCGCCCTGCTGCGCCAGGGGCCGCGGCCCGGCCTGGCCTTTGGCGCCGGGCGCAGCTATGGCGATGTGGCGCTCAACCCCCACGGCACGCTGTGGGCCACGGCGGGCCTGGACCGGCTGGTTCACTTTGACCAGGCCACGGGCCTGCTGCGCTGTGAAGCCGGCGTGCTGCTGCGCGACATCCAGCGCCTGATGGTGCCGCGCGGCTGGATGCTGCCGGTCACACCGGGCACGCAGATCGTCACCGTAGGCGGCGCCATTGCCAACGACGTGCATGGCAAAAACCACCATGCGGCGGGCACCTTTGGCCACCATGTGCGCGCCATCCGCCTGGTGCGCACCGACGGGCAAGTGCTGGACATCGCCCCCGAAGGCCCGCATGCCGCCCTGTTTGCCGCCACCGTGGGCGGGCTGGGGCTGACCGGCGTGATGACTGAAGCCACGCTGCAACTGCAACGCACCGATGGCCCCTGGCTGGACACCGAAACCCTGCCCTTTCACACGCTGGATGGGTTTTTCGAGCTCAACACCGCCTCTGAACAGGCAGGCTGGCAGCACACCGTGGCCTGGATCGACTGCCTCACCCACCGCCAGGGCACGCGCGGCATTTACCTGCGCGCCAACCCGGCTGGCGGCGTGCAGCGCCCCGCACCGCGCTTGCGCACGCGGCACATGCCCCTGACACCGCCCGTCTCGCTCGTTGGCGGCCTGTCGCTGCGCATGTTCAACCAGGTCTATTACCACCTGCAGCGCCGCAAGGCCGGACGCGCGCAAGCGCATTACGAACCTTTTTTCTACCCCCTCGACAACCTGCACGGCTGGAACCGCATGTACGGCCCGCTGGGCTTTTACCAATACCAAAGCGTGGTGCCGCACGCAGGCGGGCGCGAAGCGGTGCAGGCCATGTTGGCGGCCATTGCTGCATCGGGCCAGGGCTCGTTTCTGGCCGTACTCAAAACCCTGGGCCACGTGCCATCGGCGGGCATGCTCAGCTTTGCCCAGCCCGGCATCACACTGGCGCTTGACTTTCCCTGGCGCGGCGCAGCCACCCACGCGCTCTTTGCCCGGCTGGATGCCATCGTTCACCAAGCAGGCGGGCGCATCTACCTGGCCAAAGACGCGCGCTGGCCCCGCCCGCTGTTCGAGGCGGCCTACACCCGCCTGCCCGAGTTTCTGCCGCACCGCGACCCAGGCATCAGCTCGGCCATGTCGCGGCGGCTGATGGGGGCATAGCCCGTCGCGCCAGGCGCAATTGCTATATATTTCATAGTTGCTTGCGCGCGCCACATGCGGCTTTCCTATTGAAACATGCCTTAAAACCCCTTGTGCCGCGCGCAAGCAACTCCTTTTTTTGAAGCACCCCCACGCCCCATGAACACCCCTGCCCTGCACATCGCCATCATCGGCGCCACCTCCGCCATGGCCGAGCACTGCGCCCGCCTGTGGGCGGTGCGCCAGCCTGCGCGCATCAGCCTGGTCGGGCGCGACCCAGAGCGGCTGGCCCGCATCGCCGCCGACCTGGCCGTGCGCACCCCCACCACGCGCATTGACACCCTGGCCCAAGGCAGCGCCACCGACCCGCAGGCCATCAGCGAACTGGTGCAGCAGCTTTGCGCCGACACACCCGTGGACATCGCCCTCATCGCCCACGGCCTGCTGCCCGATCAGGCCCAGTGCGAACAAGACCTGAGCGCCAACGCCCAGGCGCTGGCCCTCAACGGCGCATCACCCGCGCTGTATGCCGAAGCCTTTGTCAGCCACATGCAGCGCGCCGGGCGCGGCACCGTGGCCGTTATCGGCTCGGTCGCTGGCGATCGCGGACGCAAATCCAACTACGTCTATGGCGCCGCCAAGGGGCTGGTCACACGCTACATGCAAGGCTTGCAGCACCGCCTGGCCCTGCAGAAAAGCCCCGTGCGCGCCGTGCTCATCAAGCCCGGCCCCACCGACACCCCCATGACCGCACACCTGAAAGCCCAGGGCGCGCGCCTGGCCCCGGTGCAAAACGTGGCCCAGGACATCGTGCGCGCCATCGACGCGGGCAAACCCGTGGCCTACGCCCCAGGCAAATGGGCGCTCATCATGCTGGTCATCCGCCACCTGCCACGCCTCATCTTCAACCGTATGGATATATAATTTCGGGTTTTGCCGACAACATCCACAGACACTTAAAGGAAATACCGAGATGGCCGCTGGAAAGCCCAAGAAAAAGAACCCCCGCCTGGCATCGGGCCGCAAACGCGCCCGCCAGGACGTCAAACTCAACGCCGCGAACACCTCGCTGCGCTCCAAATACCGCACCACCGTCAAGAACGTCGAAAAAGCCGTGCTCGCTGGCGATCTGGAAAAAGCCAAGAGCGCCTTTGCCATCATGCAGTCGGTGGTGGACAGCGTGGCCGACAAAGGCATCTTCCACAAGAACAAAGCCGCCCGCGACAAAAGCCGCCTGTCGGCCAAGGTCAAAGGCCTGGCCCAAGCCGCTGCCTAAAGGCACTTGCAGGCAAGCCCGGCAGGTCTAGAGCGCCTGCCGCCGTTTGATTCGGGTGCGCTGTCGGCAAAAGCCCCCGCAAAAAAACCGCCTTCTAGGCGGTTTTTTTATGCGCGCTCGGTTAAGGGGGCAAAGGCGCCGTGCCTGGCCCCGCGTTTTCAAGTGCCACCGGCTTCGGGCGGCGGCTCGGCGCCGTCGATCAGCTGCAAGCCATTGTCACGGGCAAAACCCATCACGAAATCCCAGGCCATGGGCTCGTGCGTGCGCAGCGCGCGGTGCACCACCACGCACTTGACCCCGTCCAGCGTCGTCGGCACGCACCAGGGCGAGTAGCCAATGTGCCCGCCCTGCCGCGCCGCGCCGCCAGGACGAAACTGCGCCATCACCCCGGCCAGACGCTCGGCCCAATCGCTGGGCCGAAAGGCGCGGCCCTCGCGCGTGATGCCGCGGATAAAGACCTGATCGCTGGTGGGATGGATGCTCATGGGGCCATGACCCCACCGCCAAGGGTGCCGGCCATCAGGCTAAGGGTTAAGACGTATGGACGCCGCGCACGCTTTGTGTCTGTGTGTCTGCCTGCGCGGCGCGAAATTCTATCTTATACAAGACCCGGCCTTGGCCGACAGGCGCTGCGCGGGGCATGGCCCTAAAATCCCAGCCCGCAGCGGGCCGCCTTCGGCCCGATGTTTTTTTATTCACTTCTTTCCCGCCCTAGGAGCCCTGCCGTGAGCACCCCCACCCCGCCCGCCGAGCCGCATGTGATGCACACCTACGCCCGCCTGCCGGTGACGCTGGCGCGCGGGCAAGGCAGCCACGTGTGGGATACGCAGGGCAAGCGCTATCTGGACGCGCTGGGCGGCATTGCCGTCAACACCCTGGGCCACAACCACCCCAAGCTGGTGCCCGCGCTGCAAGAGCAGGTGGCCCAGCTCATCCATTGCAGCAACTACTTCTACACGCCTTACACCGAAGCGCTGGCCAGCAAGCTGGCCGAGCTCTCGGGCATGAGCAAGGTCTTTTTCTGCAACAGCGGGCTGGAAGCCAACGAGGCCGCGCTCAAGCTCGCCCGCAAATACGGGCACGACAAGGGCATCGCCCGCCCGCAAGTGGTGGTGTATGAAAAAGCCTTTCACGGTCGCAGCATTGCCACGCTCAGCGCCACGGGCAACCCCAAGGTGCAAAAAGGCTTTGAGCCGCTGGTGGAGGGCTTCATCCGCGTGCCGCTCAACGACATCGAGGCGCTGAAAACAGCCACCGAAGGCAACCCCGACGTGGTGGCCGTGTTCTTTGAAGCCATTCAGGGCGAAGGCGGCATTCGCCCCGCGCACCTGGACTACCTGCGCCAGGTACGCCAGCTGTGCGACGAACGCGGCTGGCTGCTGATGATTGACGAAGTGCAGTGCGGCATGGGCCGCACCGGCAAATGGTTTGCCCACCAGTGGGCCGGCATCGTGCCCGATGTGATGCCCCTGGCCAAGGGCCTGGCCTCGGGCGTGCCCATTGGCGCGGTGGTGGCCGGCCCCAAGGCGGCCGACATCTTCCAGCCCGGCAACCACGGCACCACCTTTGGCGGCAACCCCCTGGCCATGCGCGCCGGGGTGGAGACCATCCGCATCATGGAAGAAGACGGCCTGCTGGCCAACGCCGAAAAAGTGGGCGCGCGGCTGATGGGCGCGCTGAAAACCGCGCTGGGCGGCCACCCCGGCGTCAAGGACATCCGCGGCCAGGGCCTGATGATGGGCGTGGAGCTGGCCAAGCCCTGCGGCGCACTGGTGCAGCGCGCGCTGGATGCGGGCCTGATCATCAACGTCACCGCCGACAGCGTGGTGCGCCTGCTGCCCCCGCTGATCCTGACCGAGGCCGAGGCCGACGAGATCGTCGCCACGCTCGTGCCCCTGATCGAAGCCTTTTTGAAAGAGTGAGCTGTGCCCATGAGCCAGGCTGCCCCCCTCAAGCATTACTTGCAGTTTTCCGACTTCTCGGCCGACGAATACGCCTACCTGCTGGCCCGCGCCGCGCTCATCAAGCGCAAGTTCAAGGCCTACGAAAAGCACCATTCTTTAAGCGACCGCACGCTGGCCCTCATCTTTGAAAAAGCCAGCACCCGCACCCGCGTGAGCTTTGAAGCGGGCATGTACCAACTGGGCGGCAGCGTGGTGCACCTGACCTCAGGCGACAGCCAGCTGGGCCGCGCCGAGCCGATCGAGGACACCGCCCGCGTCATCAGCCGCATGGTTGACGTGGTGATGATCCGCACCTTCGAGCAAAGCCGCATCGAGCAATTTGCCGCGCACTCGCGCGTGCCCGTCATCAACGGCCTGACCAACGAATACCACCCCTGCCAAATCCTGGCCGACATCTTCACCTACATCGAGCACCGGGGCGACATTCGCGGCAAAACCGTGGCCTGGATTGGCGACGGCAACAACATGGCCAACACCTGGGCGCAGGCGGCCGCGCTGCTGGGCTTTGAGCTGCGCGTGTCCACCCCGCGCGGCTACGAGGTCGATTCCAGCCTGGCCGCGCTGGACGGCGCCAGCGCCAAGGGCTGGCAAAACTTTGCCGACCCCATGAAAGCCTGCGAAGGCGCCGACCTGGTGACCACCGACGTGTGGACCAGCATGGGCTACGAAGCCGAAAACGAAGCGCGCAAAAAAGCCTTTGCCAACTGGTGCGTGGACACTGAGATGATGGCCGCCGCCAAGCCCGACGCCCTGTTCATGCACTGCCTGCCCGCCCACCGGGGCGAGGAAGTGACCGCCGAAGTCATCGACGGCCCGCAATCTGTGGTGTGGGACGAGGCCGAAAACCGCATGCACGTGCAAAAGGCGCTGCTGGAATACCTGCTGCTGGGCCGGCAGGGCTGAAGGCGCCCTGCCCCATACCGTGTGCAAACATGCCCTGCCCAGCACCCCGATCTCAAATAAAAAATGGCTTTTGCGCGCATCCATCAAGCGCAAGCAGCTATCTTTTTTGAATCACCTCTGCGTCACCCTGACTTCCTGCGCCGCGTAAAATTTCACGCCTGCCTACCACCATCCCACCATGACCGCACGCACGCTCTACGACAAACTCTGGGACGAGCACGTCGTCCACACCGAGGAAGACGGCACCGCCATCCTCTACATCGACCGCCACCTGGTGCATGAAGTCACCAGCCCGCAGGCGTTCGAAGGGCTGCGCCAGGCTGGGCGCAAGCTCTGGCGCATCAGCAGCGTCGTGGCCACCGCCGACCACAACACCCCCACCACCGGCTGGGAGCGCGGCTACGATGGCATCGAAGACCCCATCAGCAAAGAACAAGTCACCACGCTGGACGCCAACATCAAAGCCAGCGGCGCCGCCGCCTTCTTTCCCTTCCTGCACCCGCGCCAGGGCATCGTGCACGTCATCGGCCCCGAAAACGGCGCCACCCTGCCCGGCATGACCGTGGTCTGCGGCGACAGCCACACCAGCACCCACGGCGCCTTTGGCGCCCTGGCCCACGGCATCGGCACCAGCGAAGTCGAGCACGTCATGGCCACCCAGACCCTGCTGGCCAAGAAGGCCAAGAACATGCTCGTGCGCGTCAACGGCCAGGCCGCGCCCGGCGTCACCGCCAAGGACATCGTGCTGGCCATCATCGGCAAGATCGGCACCGCAGGCGGCACCGGCTACACCATTGAATTTGCGGGCGACGCCATCCGCGCCCTGAGCATGGAAGGCCGCATGACCGTGTGCAACATGGCCATCGAAGCCGGCGCGCGCGCAGGCCTCGTGGCCGTGGACGACAAGACCATTGAATACGTCAAAGGCCGCCTGCTGGCCCCCGGCACCGACACGGCCAGCGGCCGCTTCGTCGGCGGCCCCGAGTGGGAGCAGGCCGTGGCCTACTGGCGCACCCTGCACTCCGACCCCGGCGCGCACTTTGACACCGTGGTCGAGCTCAACGCCGCCCACATCATCCCCCAGGTCACCTGGGGCACCAGCCCCGAAATGGTGCTGGGCATCGACGCCCGCGTGCCCGACCCTGACAAGGAAAAAGACGCCACCCGGCGCGGGGCCATCGAGCGCGCCCTCACCTACATGGGCCTGGAGCCGGGCAAGCCCCTGGCCGACATCCATGTGGACAAGGTCTTCATCGGCAGCTGCACCAACAGCCGCATCGAAGACATGCGCGAGGCCGCCGCCGTGGTCAAGAAACTGGGCCGCAAAGTGGCCCCCGGCGTCAAGCAGGCGCTGGTGGTGCCCGGCTCGGGCCTGGTCAAGAAACAGGCTGAGACCGAGGGGCTGGACAAGATCTTCACCGCCGCCGGCTTTGAGTGGCGCGAGCCCGGTTGCAGCATGTGCCTGGCCATGAACGCCGACCGGCTCGAGCCCGGCGAGCGCTGCGCTTCCACCAGCAACCGCAACTTTGAGGGCCGCCAGGGCAATGGCGGTCGCACCCACCTGGTCAGCCCCGCCATGGCGGCGGCGGCCGCGGTGCATGGGCATTTCGTCGATGTCCGTGCTTTCATGTAGTGCCTGGAAACGGGTGTTTTTAACTGCCTCAAGGAGATAGCAATGCTGAAGAAAATCGCTGCGATGCTGGCCGCCATGGCCATGGTCATGGGTCTTGCCGCCTGCAACACCGTCAAAGGTGTCGGCAAGGATGTGGAAAAAGCTGGTGAAGGCGTTCAGAACGCCGCCGACAAAGCCCAGCAATAACGCACACGGCCAGGCCATGACCTCTGACTCTTTGCAATTGCTCCGTGCGGCTGTACTGAGCGCGGTCATGGCCTGCACCGCCTGTGGTGCCCAGGCCCAATCTTCCTACCGGGCGTGCCTGATCGAGTCGCCCCTGCACGGGCTGGGCGCCCCCACCATCGTCACCGACTGCCTGCAAGGCGCCCGGCAACTGCGCCGCGCCGCCATCAAGGAACGCTGCGAAGGCGTGGCCTGGCATGCGGCTGGCGGCATGGGCCGCCGCAACCAGGTGGATCTGACCTGGCTGGCCCAGTGCCCCCGGCGCGAAGCCGACGCCGTGTGCCAGGGCGCTTTTGACGGCGACTTTGACCTCTACCACTACGACCGCAACGAAGACCAGCTCGACGCCCTGGCAGAGCAATGCGAAAACGAAGGCGGCCAGTGGCGCGAATTCGAGTAAGCGAACAGGCTTTTTTTCTGACCCGCCCTCCCCTTTTTCAAGACTCAAGCCCTGCTGCCATGGACTCCTTCACCCTCCACACCGGCCTGGTCGTTCCCCTCGACCGCGACAACGTCGACACCGACGCCATCATCCCCAAGCAGTTTCTCAAGTCCATCAAGCGCACCGGCTTTGGCCCCAACCTGTTTGACGAGTGGCGTTACCTGGACAAAGGCGAGCCAGGCATGGACCCCGCCACGCGCCGCCCCAACCCCGACTTCGTGCTCAACCAGCCGCGCTACGCAGGTGCCACCATCTTGCTGGCCCGCAAGAACTTTGGCTGCGGCTCCAGCCGCGAACACGCGCCCTGGGCCATTCAGCAATACGGCATCCGCGCCCTCATCGCCCCCAGCTTTGCCGACATCTTCTTCAACAACTGCTTCAAAAACGGCCTACTGCCCATCGTCCTGCCCGACAGCCAGGTTGCCGCGCTGTTTGACGAAGTAGCGGCCTTTGCCGGCTACCAGCTCACCATCGACCTGCCGCGCCAGCGCATCGTCAAGCCCGACGGCAGCGAACTGCCGTTCGACGTGCAGCCCTTCCGCAAGGAATGCCTGCTCAACGGCTGGGACGACATTGGCCTGACCCTGCGCCACAAAGACAAGATCCAAGCCTTTGAAGCCGCACGCCTGGCCACCAAGCCCTGGCTGGCCCACACCGCCTGAGAGATAACTTGGCCACGCCACTTCTTCATTGGTCAAAAAGCCGTTTCCCGCTTGACTGACAAGCGCAAGCAGCTCTTAAAAAAGAAGCACACAGCATGAAAATCGCCATCCTCCCCGGAGACGGCATCGGCACCGAAATCGTGGCCGAAGCCGTCAAAGTCCTGCAAGCCTTGGCCCTGCCGCTGGAAATGGAAACCGCCTTGGTCGGCGGCGCCGCCTACGAAGCCCACGGCCACCCCCTGCCCGAAGCCACGCTCAAACTCGCCAAAGAAGCTGACGCCGTGCTCTTTGGCGCCGTGGGCGACTTCAAGTACGACACGCTGGAGCGCGCCCTGCGCCCCGAGCAGGCCATCCTCGGCCTGCGCAAGGCCCTGGGCCTGTTTGCCAACTTCCGCCCCGCCATCTGCTACGAGCAGCTCACCCACGCCTCCAGCCTCAAGCCCGAGCTGGTCGCCGGGCTGGACATCCTCATCATCCGCGAGCTCACGGGCGACATCTACTTCGGCCAGCCGCGCGGGCGCCGCAGCGCACCCGACGGGCACTTCCCCGGCGCCGAAGAAGCCTTTGACACCATGCGCTACAGCCGCCCCGAGATCGAGCGCATCGCCCGCGTCGCCTTTGAAGCCGCCCGCAAGCGCCACAAAAAAGTCACCAGCGTGGACAAGGCCAACGTGCTGGAAACCTTCCAGCTCTGGAAAGACGTGGTGACCGAGGTCCACAAGGACTACCCCGACGTCGAGCTGCAACACATGTACGTGGACAACGCCGCCATGCAGCTGGTCAAGGCGCCCAAGGCGTTTGACGTGGTCATCACCGGCAACATGTTTGGCGACATCCTCAGCGACGAGGCCGCCATGCTCACCGGCAGCATCGGCATGCTGCCCTCAGCCAGCCTCAACGACAAACAACAAGGCCTGTACGAGCCCAGCCACGGCAGCGCCCCCGACATCGCCGGCCAAGGCGTCGCCAACCCCCTGGCCACCATCTTGAGCGCCGCCATGATGCTGCGCTTCTCGCTCGGCCAGCCCGAAGCGGCCGACCGCATTGAAACCGCCGTGAAAAAAGTGCTCGCCCAAGGCCTGCGCACGCCCGACATCCACAGCGAAGGCACCACCAAGGTGGGCACGCGCGAAATGGGCGATGCGGTGCTCAAGGCATTGCAAGCCTGACAGGCTATTTGCGCTTGTCCAGCAAGCGAAATCAGCTACATCTTCAATAGCATCCATGAGCGCCCTGCCCGTCCCCCGCATCCTGGTGTTTGACGTGTTCGGCACCGTGGTGGACTGGCACGGCAGCATCGTGGCCGAAATGGCGCGCCTGCACCCCGGCGTGGATGGCGACGCCTTCGCCCGCGCCTGGCGCGAGGGCTACCAGCCCGCCATGCAGCGCGTGCGCTCGGGCGAGCTAGGCTGGACGCGGCTGGATGAGCTGCACCGCCACATCCTTGACGGCATCCTGCCGCGCTTTGGCCTGGCGCACCTGCCCGACAACGAGCGCCAGGCGCTCAACCGCGTGTGGCACCGCCTCAACCCCTGGCCCGACGCCCTGCCCGGCCTGGCGCGTCTGAAACGCCAGCACATCCTGTGCACCCTGTCCAACGGCAACATCGGCCTGCTGACCGACATGGCCAAGCACGCCGGACTGCCGTGGGACTGCATCCTCTCGGCCGAAGTGTTTCGCGCCTACAAGCCCGACCCGGCCGTGTACCTGGGCGCCGCCGCCGTTTTTGACGCCGCCCCGCACGACGTGATGATGGTGGCCGCCCACCAGGACGACCTGGCCGCCGCCCGTGCCTGCGGCCTGCAAACCGCCTACATCGAACGCCCGCTGGAGTTTGGCGCAGCCCACCCCAAAGACGTGACTGCCCATCCCGACAACACCGTGCACGCGCGCGATCTTGCACACCTGGCCGATCTGCTGACGCCTGGCATGGCCCGCAACACCTGACCCGCCCCAGGCTATGGCGCTCAGGGCTGCGCTGCTGGCGCCCACGGCTGCTGCCAGCCGCCGCCCAGCGCCTGGATCAAGGCCACCACGGCTTGCTGGCGTTGCAGCTGCGCTTGCAGCAGGCTGCGGCGGGCGTTGAGGGCGCTGGCTTGGGCGGTGACGACTTCGGTGTAGGCGGCCAGGCCCGATTGGTAGCGGTTCATCATTTGCTGTTCGATGCGCTCGGCGGCCTGGGCGCTGGCGCGCAGGCGCTCGGTCTGCTCGGCCAGGGTGTTCAGCGTGGCCAGCTGGTCTTCCACTTCCTTGAAGGCGGTCAGGGCCGTTTGGCGGTAGCTGGTGGCAGCGCCTTGGTGGGCGGCGATGGCCTGGTCCACCGCCGCAGTGCGCGCGCCGCCGTCAAACACGTATTGCGCCAGCGACAGGCCCAGCGACCACAGCAGGGTGGGGGCGGACACGATGTCGGCCAGGTGGCTGCCCCCGGCGCTGAGGCTGCCTGAGAGGGTGATTTGCGGAAAGTAGGCGGCGCGGGCCACGCCGATGCGGGCGTTGGCGGCGGCCACGATGCGTTCTGCGTCGGCCACGTCTGGGCGGCGCAGCAGCAGGGCCGAGGGCACGCCGGCGGGCACGGCGGGCACGGTGTCTGTCCACGTGGCGGTGGCGGGCAGCGAAAAGCTGGCCGGGGCCTGGCCCACGAGCAGGGCGATGGCGTGTTCGCTCAAGGCGCGGTCGCGTTGCAGGGCGATGCGGTTGGCGCGGGCGCTGTCGAGCGTGCTTTGGGCTTGCAGGGTGTCGGTGCGCGCGGCGATGCCGCTGTTGTAGCGGTTCTGGGTGATGGTGGCGGCGCGTTCGTAGCCGGTGATGATGTCTGCCAGCAGGGCCAGGGCGGCGTCGGCTTCGCGCAGGCTGAAGTAGGCCTGGGCCAGGCTGGCCTGGGCGGACAGGCGCGCGCCGGCCAGGTCGGCCTGGCTGGCTTGCACGCTGGCGTCTTGCGCGCGGGCGGCGTCACCCAGGCGGCCCCACAGGTCGGGCTCCCAGCTGGCGGACAGGCCCAGGCTGGCGGTGCCGGCGGTGCTGCGGTCTTCGCCGCCGCTGCGCTGCTGGCTGCCGGTGGCGCCCACGGTGGGCAGCAGCTGGGCGCGCTGCTGGCGCAGCAGGGCCTGGGCCTGGGCCAGGTTGGCCTGGGCCAGGGC
>JAUNHQ010000080.1 GCA_030535425.1 Pseudomonadota bacterium
TGCGCATGGCGGGCACACGCACGAGGCGCTGAGCGCGTCGCACGTGCGCTTTGCCCCTTTGGATGAAGCGGCCATTGCCGACTACGTGGCCAGTGGCGAATGGCAGGGCAAGGCAGGCGGCTATGCCATTCAGGGGCTGGCCGCGGCTTTCGTGGCGCACATCAGCGGCAGCTACAGCGGCATCATGGGGCTGCCCTTGTTTGAAACGGCGCGGCTGCTGAGGATGGCTGAAGAAGCATAAGAAAAATTGGCCATTTGCGCGCATCTGGTATGTGTTTATAGCTATTAAAAATGCAGCAAGAAATTCTCATCAACTGGTCGCCGCAAGAAACCCGTGTGGCCGTGGTCGAGCATGGGGCGGTGCAAGAGCTGCACGTGGAGCGCGCACTGGAGCGTGGCCTGGTGGGCAATGTTTACCTGGGCAAAGTGGCGCGCGTGCTGCCGGGCATGCAGTCAGCTTTTATCGACATTGGGCTGGAACGCGCAGCTTTTTTGCATGTGGCCGATGTCTGGCAAAAACCTGCGGAGGGCGACACGCTGCCCGCCAGCCGGCATGGTGGCGCTGCGGCGCTGCGGCCCATTGAAAAGCAGGTGTTCGAGGGGCAGACGCTGATGGTGCAGGTCATCAAGGACCCCATTGGCAGCAAGGGCGCGCGTCTGTCCACGCAAATCAGCATTGCGGGGCGCATGCTGGTGTACTTGCCGCAGGACGAGCACATTGGCGTGTCGCAGAAAATTCCCGCCGCGCTGCGCGACGAGCTGCGCGCGCGCGTGCAGGCATTGGCCAAGGCGGGCACGCCAGAGGGCAGAACGGGCGGCTTCATCCTGCGCACCAATGCCGAAGACGCCAGCGATGCCGAGCTGGCCGACGACATTGCCTACCTGCGCAAGACCTGGGCGCGCATTCGCCAGGCCGCACAGCGCCAGCCTGCGGCCAGCTTGCTGCACGAGGATTTGAGCCTGCTGCAGCGCGTGCTACGCGACTTGGCGGGCGAACACACGCAGGCCATCCGCATTGATTCGATGGAGCAGTTTCACGCGCTCATGGCTTTCGGGCGCGAATTCATGCCAGCGGCTGCGGCGCGCTTGCAGCACTACAAGGGCGAGCGCCCCATTTTTGATCTGCACAACGTGGACGAGGAAATCGGCCACGCGCTGGGGCGCCGCGTGGCGCTCAAATCCGGCGGCTACCTGATCGTGGACCAGACCGAGGCGCTGACCACCATCGACGTGAACACCGGCGGCTTTGTAGGCGCGCGCAGCTTTGACGACACCATCTTCAAAACCAACCTGGAGGCCGCGCAAGCCATCGCGCGCCAGCTGCGCCTGCGCAACCTGGGCGGCATCATCATCATCGACTTCATCGACATGACGCAGCCCGAACACCAGCAAGCCGTGCTGGCGGAGTTTCGCAAGCAACTGGCGCGCGACAGGGTGAAGACGCAGGTGGGGGGCTTTTCCAGCCTGGGGCTGGTGGAGATGACGCGCAAGCGCACGCGCGAGTCGCTGGCGCAGCTGCTGTCGCACACCTGTGCCCAGTGCCAGGGCACGGGCCGCGTGCGCACCGCGCGCACCGTGTGTTACGACATCCTGCGCGAGATCTTGCGCGAGGCGCGGCAGTTCAACCCGCGCGAGTTTCGCGTGGTCGCCTCGCCAGAGGTCATCGAGATGCTGCTGGATGAGGAAAGCCAGCACCTGGCAGGGCTGTCGGACTTCATTGGCAAGCCCATTTCGCTGCAAGCCGAAAGCACGCTTGCGCCAGACCGCTACGACGTGGTGCTGCTGTGAACCGGGGTGGGCCGCACTTGCAGCATGATTTGCTACTTTTTATGTGGCTATAAAACCTTGTCTATTGCGCGCTAAAGGCCTTTTTTGCCTTTGTTCTGATGGGACTGATACGCGTGCGGTGCGCCCTCCAGCGTGCCGGGCGGAAAGCAGGGCGCGGGCCAGCCCAGGGCGCGTTGCAGGCGCGGCCAGTCAAAGCCGCTGCCGGGGTCTTGCTTGCGACCGGGAGCGATGTGCTCGTGCCCGGCGATGGCGCGGATGGGGTAGTGCGCGGCCAGGGCGGCGCACAGGGTGCCTAAGGCGGCGTATTGCGTGGGCTCGAAGGGCTGGCCGTCCAGGCCTTCGAGTTCGATGCCGATGGAAAAGTCGTTGCAGTTTTCGCGGCCGGCGTGGCAGGAGGCGCCAGCGTGCCAAGCGCGCTGGTCGCCACTGACGAACTGCCAGCACTGGCCGTCGCGGCGGATGTAGAAGTGGGCCGACACGTGCAGCCCGCGAATGCTTTGGAAGTACGGGTGCGCGTCCCAGTCCAGCGTGTTGGTGAACAGGCGCTGCACGGCGTCGCCGCCGTATTGGCCTGGGGGCAGGCTGATGGCGTGGATGACGATCAGGTCAATGGCCAGGCCGGCCGGGCGCGGGCCGAAGTTGGGCGAGGGCAGGCGGCGGGCGGCGTGCCACCAGCCGTGTTGCCAGGCGCCGTCTGGCCCGTCGCTGCTGCTGGCGCAAGGTGGCCCTAGCTGGGGTGGCTCAGGCCGGGGTGTCGCTGCTGCCATGTTCGTGGCCGGGGGCGCTGGGGGTGTCGCCGCCTGCGTCACTGCCGGGGGCGGTGATGCCCAGGCGGGCCATGCGGTAGCGGATCTGCCGCAGGTTCAGCCCCAGCAGGGCGGCGGCGGCGGTGCGGTTAAAGCCCGTTTCATCCAGCGCGCGCACGAGGATTTGACGCTCTTGCGCATCCAGCCAGGCTTCCAGGTCATGCGGCAGAGGGCAGGACTGGGCGGGGGCGGGCTGTGCGGCTGGCGGGCTGACAGCGGGTGCGGCTTGGCTGGGCTGTGCCAGTTCGGCAGGTGCGAATGGTGCGGTGGCCGGTGGGGGCGCGGGGGGCAGCTCGTCCAAGTCGGAGGAACCGGCTTCGCCCAAGGCCACGGCGCGGTGCAGCAGGTTTTCCAGCTCGCGCACGTTGCCTTCCAGTGGGGCCTGGGCAATGTCCTGCATCTGCCTGGCCGACAGGGCGGGCACGGGCATGCCCGCGTCGGCGGCAATGCGTGTGAGCAGCGCCTGGCACAGCGCGGGCAGATCCTCACGCCGCTCGCGCAAGGGGGGGATGACGATTTCAATGACGTTCAGGCGGTAGAACAAGTCTTGCCTGAAGCGCCCGGCCTGCACTTCGGCGGCCAGGTCCTTGTGGGTGGCGCTGACGATGCGCACGTCCACCGGCTCTTCCTGCGTGTCGCCCAGGGCGCGCACGCGCCGCTCCTGGATGGCGCGCAGCAGCTTGGCTTGCATGGCCAGGGGCAGATCGCCAATTTCGTCCAGAAACAGGGTGCCGCCGCGTGCGGCCTGGAAAAAACCCTCGCGATCGGTGGCAGCGCCGGTGTAGGAGCCTTTGCGGGCGCCGAAAAATTCGGCTTCGAGCAGGTTTTCAGGAATGGCGCCGCAGTTGACGGGCACGAAGGGGCCGCTGGCGCGGTGGCTGCATGCGTGAATGGCGCCGGCCACCAGTTCCTTGCCGGTGCCCGATTCGCCATGCACGAGCACCGGGGCCATGCTGCGCGCCACCTTGGCAATGCGCTGCTTGACGGCGCGCATGGGGGCCGATTCGCCCACCAGGCGCGCCAGCGCGGCTTGCCCGCTGTCTGGCGGTACGCTGGCCGCTGGCGGCGTGCTGTTAGGCAAGGCGCCGGGGGGCGTGGGGCTGAAAGGATCGCCCATGGGGGGAAAGGCGGCGGCAAAGGTCGGGTTGAGGCCGCTGGCTGCTGGCGCTGATGCAGCGGCGCTGGCCTGGCCAGGGGATTGGCCGGGTGATTGCACGGCGGCATTGACCACGGTGCGGAACTGCTTCAGATCCACGGGCTTGGTCAGGTAGTCGAACGCGCCGCACTTGAGTGCCTCGACCGCGTTTTCGGCCGAGCCGTAGGCGGTGATCATGATGCAGCGCTCGGGCCGCTGGCTGGCGGCCATCTCGCGCAGCAGTTCCAGGCCCAGGCCGTCGGGCAGGCGCATGTCGGTGATGACCACGTCAAAGCTGTTCTGTGCCAGCAGCTCGCGCGCTTCGGCCAGGGTGCCGGCAGATTGCACCTGGTGGCCTTCGCGCAGCAGTGTCAGCTCGTACAGCGTGCGCAGATCGGGCTCGTCGTCCACCACCAGCAGGCGGGCGGATGTCGGGGTCTGGGTCATAGGGCGGCGGGGGCAGTATCCATGGGGGCAAGGGTGGAGTGCGGGCCATGCACGCGGCGCAGGTGGACGAAGAATTCGTTGCCCTGCACCGGGCGTGCGCCTTGCGTGCGCACGGTGCGCTCGTAGCCGATGGTGGCGCCGTGGCGTTCGCACAGTTCGCGGCAGATGAACAGGCCCAGGCCGCTGGAGCGGCTTTCCGATGAGAAAAAAGGCTCGAACAGGTGGCGTTGCACACTGGGCTCCATGGGCGGGCCGTCGCTCCATACCCGCAGCGTGGCTGGGCCGCTGTGACGGGAAGTGTGCGTGCTGACCTGGATGGCGTGCGCGTTGCGCGTGGCGTAGCGCGCGGCATTGTCCAGCAGGTTCACCAGGATGCGGCGCAGGTGCTCGTGGGAAAAGCGCACCTGCGTGTCATCGGCCTGCAAGGCCACGCGCAGCCGCTGGCCGCTGCCGTGCTGCTGCGCCCATTCGGTGCAGCAGGCGGCCACATCGGTATCCAGCGCCAAGGTGTGCAAGGGCTCGCTGCCGTCGCCCTGGCCCTGCACGCGCACGATGTCCAGCACGTCGTTGACGATGTGCCCCAGGCGCTCGGCGTTTTGCCCCACCATCTGCGCCAGGCGCTGCTGCGCGGGCGCTTGCAGGTCTTCGGCCAGCAGGGCATTGGCCTGCACGATGGCCGCCAGCGGGTTGCGGATCTCGTGCGCCACGGCGGCAGACATACGGCCCATGGCCACCAGCTTTTCGGTGCGCAGGCGTGCCTGCATTTCGCGCAGATCCTGCATGAACATCACGCACAGGCTGCGTCCGCTCTCGCCCATGGCCGGGGTGCGCTGCGTGCGCACTTGCAGATGGCTGACGTGGCCGTTCTCGTGGTGCAGCATCACTTCCATGCCGTCTACCGGGCCGTCGGTAAAGCTCAGCTGCGCGATGTGCGCCAGCTGGGCCCAGGCCGGGTCGTCGTGCAGGCTGAACAGGTGCGGCGTGACTTCCAGGTCCGAGCCCAGCATCAGCCGCGCTGCCGGGTTGGCCGCGCGCACCAGGCCCGCCACATCCACCACCAGCACGCCATCGGGCAGGGTCTCGATCACCATGCTGTTGACCATCGCCTGCGTTTGCGCTTCGGCGCGGCTGCGGCGCGCGCGCACTTCCTCGCGCACCAGCCGCGTGGTCAACTGGTTGGTCAAAAGCGCCAGCAGCAACAGGCCCGCACCGCCCAGGCCGGCCTGCACGAACTCGGACGCATCCGACCACGACAGCGGGTCAAAACGCCACGCCGCATGGCCCAGCAGCCCCAGCGTGACCAGTGCCGCCGTGCCCAGCGCCAGGGGGCGCGAGCCCATCAGCGCCGACATCAGCACCGGCAGGGCCAGCAGCGGCGTGTATTCAATGGAGCTGCGGGTCTGCAGCACTTGCAGGCAGGCGAAAAAAACCAGATCTACGCCTGCGGTGAACAGCCATTGCCGGTCAAAAGGCCGGCCCTGCCCGCGCGGGCGTGCCAGCACGCGCACCGCCAGCGTGGCCAGCAGGTAGGCCAGGCACGCGGCCAGCAGCCACAGCGGCTGCGCGCGCACCTTCAGGTGCAACCCCAGGTGCAGCCCCAGCAGGGCCAGTGCCAGCCCTACGCGCGCGGTCATGAACATGCGCCACATCCGGGCAAAACCGGCGCTGTCGGGGGCGGGCGGCAGCTGCGCCATGGCGCTGGCTGGCGGCGGCAGTGATGAGCCGCTGAACCAGGAAGTCTCTGCCGTCTGGGCCGTGTGCTTCACGCGCCGCCCTCGCTGTCGCGCCGGTGTGCCGCGCTGCAATAGCTGCCGCGTTGCCCGGGCACGGCTTCGTTCACCGGCACGTGCATGCCGCAGTGGGCACAGCGCGTCATGGGCAAGGCGCCCATGCGTCGGCCCGTGCGCCGGGCCTGGCGCGCGCGCTGGCCGCGCCGCCACAGCCACACCCCGGCCAGCACGGCCAGCAGCAGCACCAGCAGCTTGCCGCTCATGCCGCGCGCCCCAGCAGCACTTCCAGCACGAAGCGCGAACCCACATAGCCCAGCAGCAGCAGCGCCGTGCCCACGTAGAGCATGCGCACCGCGCGCCGCCCGCGCCAGCCAAAGCGCCAGCGCCCCAGCAGCAAGGCGGCAAAGGTCAGCCACGACAGCACGGTGAAGCTGCGCTTGTGGTCCCAGCGCCAGCCGGTGTAGGTGTCGCCATACAGCTGCTGGCCAAAAAACAGCCCGGCCACCAGCGTCAGCGTCAGCAGCACGAAGCCTGCCGTGACGAAGCGGAACATCAGCCGCTCCAGCGTCAGCAGCGGCACCCCGCCTTCGGCGGCCTGCACGGCGTGGCGCATGTGCGACTCTGCCCGCGCCATGAGCCAGCCGTGGGCCACGGCCGCGGCAAACAGGCCATAGGCGGCAATGCCCAGCGCCCAGTGCAGCGGCAGCAGCGGCGAATGCGTGGGCGGCAGCGGCGCGCCAGGAAACAGCAGCGCCAGCACCACCGCCACTGCGCCAAAGCCCGCCAGCGCCCAGCGGGCGCGGATTTGCGGATACCACTGGCTTTCCACCGCGTACACCGTCAGCGCCAGCCACACGGTGATCGACAAAGCAGGGGCAAAGCCAAAGCGCGGCGGTGCGCCCCACAGGTTCCAGGCCAGCAGCAGCCCGTGCAGCACCCAGGCGATGAGCAGCACGCGCCGCGCGGCCTGCCCGCCGATGACGCGCGCGGCCAGGGCGGGCACGGCATAGGCCAGCGCGGCGCCCAGGCTGAGCAGGGCGCCCGCAAGGGAGGGGCTGGCTAAAATCATTGAAGAAGTTTATCCCCCCTGAAGGGGGCTTTGTGCGCCGCCCTTGGCGCTTTTTCCCGCCAGGGGGCAGCGCCGTTGCCAGGGCAGGTTTGCAAGGCTCGGCGTTTCCAAACGGCCTGCGCCGCCGCCTGCTGACGCTGGCCTTGAATATCTCCGCGCGGGCAATTTCCCACTATCCACATGGCTTCCACCCTTACCGACAAACTCTCCGGCCTGGTCAAGAAGATCAGCGGCCAGGCCCGCATCACCGAAAGCAACGTGGCCGACATGCTGCGCGAGGTGCGCATGGCCCTGCTGGAAGCCGACGTGGCCCTGCCCGTGGTGCGCGACTTCATCGCCCGCGTGAAAGACAAGGCCATGGGCCAGGAGGTGCTGGGCAGCCTCAAGCCCGGGCAGGCGCTGGTGGGCATCGTCAACCGCGAGCTGGCCGCCACCATGGGCGAGGGCGTGGCTGACCTGAACCTGGCCGCGCAGCCGCCCGCCGTCATCCTCATGGCCGGGCTGCAAGGCTCGGGCAAGACCACCACCACGGCCAAGCTGGCGCGGCACCTGGTGCAAAAGCGCAAGAAAAAGGTGCTCACGGTCTCGGGCGACGTGTACCGCCCCGCGGCCATCGAGCAGCTCAAGACCGTCACCGCCCAGGCCGGGGCCGACTGGTTCCCCTCCACGCCGGAGCAAAAGCCGCTGGACATCGCCCGCGCCGCGCTGGAGCACGCGCGCCGCCAGTATTACGACGTGCTCATCGTCGATACCGCAGGCCGCCTGGCCATTGACGAGGCGCTGATGCAGGAAATCCAGACCCTGCACACGGCCCTCAAGCCCGTGGAAACCCTGTTCGTCGTGGACGCCATGCAGGGCCAGGACGCAGCCAACACGGCCAAGGCGTTCAAAGAGGCGCTGCCGCTCACGGGCATCGTGCTGACCAAGATGGACGGCGACTCGCGCGGCGGCGCGGCCCTGTCGGTGCGGCAGATCACCGGCGCGCCCATCAAGTTTGCCGGCGTGTCCGAGAAGATCGACGGCCTGGAAGTGTTTGATGCCGAGCGCCACGCCGGCCGCATTCTGGGCATGGGCGACATCGTGGCCCTGGTCGAACAAGTGGCCGAGGGCGTGGACCTGGCCGCCGCGCAGAAGCTGGCCGAAAAGGTCAAGAAAGGCGACGGCTTTGACCTGCAAGACTTTCTGGGCCAGTTGCAGCAGATGAAGCAAATGGGCGGCCTGGGCGGGCTGATCGACAAGCTGCCCACCCAGCTGGCAGGCAAAGCCACCGACGCCGACTTGGCCCGCGCCGAAAAAGACATTCGCCGCAAGGAAGGCATCATCAACAGCATGACGCCTGAAGAGCGCCGCAAGCCCGAGCTGCTCAAGGCCAGCCGCAAGCGCCGCATTGCCGCCGGTGCGGGCGTGCAGGTGCAAGAGGTCAACCGCCTGCTCAAGGAGTTTGAGCAGATGCAGGGCATGATGAAGCAGTTTTCCGGCGGCAAGATGATGAAGCTCATGCGCAAGATGGGCGGCATGAAAGGCCTGGGCGGCATGCTGGGCGGCTTAGGCGGCGCCATGCCCCCGCTGCCGCCGGGCCTGGGCGGGCCTGGCGGGCCCAAGCGGCCGTTCTGAGCCGCCGATTCCTGCCGCTGTTTTTTTAAAAAGCGGCAGGCGCGCAGCCCGCAGGCACAGGCGCTGCAAGAGGAAGGGATGGTTGCTACTCTTTATGTAGCTAAAAACCCTTTCTGGTTGCGCGCAAATGCCTTTTTTCTTTGAGCTTTTCTAGGGCTTTCAGGCCGCCCCCAGCCAGCGCGCCGCCGCCGCCGCTGCCGCGCCCAGCACCACCACCAGCAAAAACGGCGCGCGTGCCCACAGTGCCAGCGCGGCGGCGGCCAGGGCGGCGATGCGCGCGTCCAGCATCAGCGCGCTGCCTTGCGAAAAGGTGTTCAGCGCCGTCAGCGCGGCCAGCAGCGCCACGGTCAGCGCCCCGGCCATGCGGGCCATCAGCGGGCTGCGCAGCCAGCGCGCGGGCATCAGGTAGCCCGACAGCTTGGTCAGATACGCCACGGCGCACGCCAGCAAAAGCCAGCCCCACAGGGCGGCGCTGCCCATCTCCAGGCTCATCCGCGTGCTCCTTGGGAGGGCGCGGGCCGGGGTGGGGCGGGGCGGCGGCGCATGCCCCACAGCGCCCCCACGGCAGCGGCCAGCAGCAGGGGAATGCCGGGCGGGGTAAAAGGCACGGTGATGAGTGCGATAAAGGCGCTGGCCACGGCCAGGGCGATGGGTTCGCGGCTGCTCAGGCGCGGCCACAGCAGGCCCAAAAAGGCGGCCACGGCCGCGCCGTCCAAGCCCCACTGGCGCGGATCACCCAGGGCATTGCCCAGTACGGCGCCGCAGGCGGTGGCTGCGTTCCACAGCACGAATACGCCTGCGCCCGCCGTCCAGAAGCCGCGCCGCTGTTCGGTGGCATCGTGCTGGCTCAAGGCGGTGGCGGCGGATTCGTCAATGGTCAGATGCGCGGCCAGCAGGCGGGCCAGCCCGCGCGGACCCAGCAGCGCCGCCATCTGCATGCCATACACCGCATTGCGCACGCCCAGCAGGCTGGCCGCGCCCAGCGCCGCCGCGCCGGTGCCCCCGCCAGCGACCACACCGATAAAGGCGAACTGCGAGCCGCCGGTGTACATCAGCAGGCTCAGGGCGCAGGCCTGCGCCACGCTCAGGCCCGAGGCCACGGCCAGCGCGCCAAAGGACAGCCCGTACAAGCCCGTGGCCACGCTGATGGACAGGCCCATGCGCACGGCAGGCGAGCGGAGCCAGGGGCGGGGGGCGGTGCTGGGCATAGGGCGCGCATTTTAGGGGGGCGGCAGGCCCGGCCAGGGGGCAAGGTCTTATGGCTAAAATGGCCATTTGCGCTTTATCTGCGCCAAAGTTTGCTATTTATTTTGATTTTTGGGTGGGGTGATGAACGCCAGGGGCACAGGCAGGCGGGCGGGCCTGGCACGCGGGCACTCTGCCATGCGGGTGCTTGGCTGGCTGCTCAAAACTGCTCGTGCGGCCCCAGGTAGCGCCACTGGCCCACGGGCAGCTGGCCCAGCAGCACGCGGCCAATGCGGATGCGCTTGAGGCCCGTGACGTGCAGGCCCACCGCTTCGCACATGCGGCGGATCTGGCGCTTTTTACCCTCGCGCAGCACAAAGCGCAGTTGTTCGGGGTTTTGCCAGTCCACCTGCGCGGGCTTGAGGGGCTGGCTGTCCAGGCTGAGGCCGTGGCGCAGGCGGGCGAGCTGGGCGGCGGGCAAGGCCGCCTGCACGTTGTGCGTGATGTCGCCATAGCGCACGCGCACCAGGTATTCCTTGTCTACCTCAGAGTCTTCGCCAATGAGCTGGCGGGCCACGCGCCCGTCTTGCGTGAACACGAGCAGGCCCACGGAGTCAATGTCCAGTCGGCCGGCGGGGGCCAGGCCGCGCAGCTGGGCGGGGGCAAAGCGGGTGCGGCTGGCGTCGCCGCGCCAGTGGCTGCGGGCGTTGATGAGGCTGACGGCGGGCGGGTGCCCGTCTTCGGCCTGGCCGCTGACGTAGCCCACGGGCTTGTGCAGCAAGATGGTGACGCGCTGGGCCTGGGCCTGGCCGGCGCGCTCATCCACGCTGACGCGGTCGTGTGGAAGCACCTTCACGCCCATGCCGGCCACCTGGCCGTTGACGCGCACCCAGCCGCGCTCGATCCATTCATCAGCCTCGCGGCGCGAGCACAGGCCCATGTCGGCCAGGCGCTTGTTCAGGCGCACAGCGGCATTGGCCGCCACCGCAGCGGGCGTGTCTGGCTTGGGAGCGCGGCGAAAGCCAGAGGTGTCGCCAGAGGGGGCGCGAGAAGTGTCGGTCATGGATGTTTGCTATTGAATAAGTAGCTGCTAGCGATTGATGGAAAAGCGCAAATGGCCATTTTGTTGCAGTTCATTTTGTGTCGAACACCTGGCTGCGCAGCGCCGCGCGGTCGATGATGCGCAGGCCGCCGTATTCGATGTGGATCAGCCCCTGCGCGGCCAGGGTGGCCAGCGCCTCGTTCACGCGCTGGCGCGACAGGCCGACCAGGTAGGCCAGCTCTTGCTGGGTGATGCGCAGCACCTCGCCCACGCCAGGAAAGAGCAGCGGGTTGACCAGCGCGGCCAGGTGGCGGGCCACGCGCTGCTCGGGGCTGGGGGTGCGGTGCGCTTCCATGGCCAGGATGAACTGGCCCAGCCGCTCGTTGAGCTGGTTCATCACAAAGCGGTTGAAGCCAAGCGAATGGTCCAGCAGCCAGTGAAAGGTGTCCACGGGCAGGCCGGCCACGCGGCTTTTGCGCAAGGCCTGGATGTTGTAGCGGTAAGGCTCGCGCTTGAGCACCGTGCCTTCGCCAAACCATCCGCCGGGCGACAGGCCCGAGTAGGTGATGGTGTGGCCGCTGGCGGTTTCGGTGCTCATCTTCAGCAAGCCGTCCACCACGCCAAACCAGTAGGTGGCGGGCGCGCCGACGCGGCAGATGTATTCGCCCGGCGCGGCCTGGCTGATGCGCAGCTCGGCGCGCACGCGCTCGCTTTCCTTGGGCGACAGGCGCGCCAGCCAGGGCACGTCTTGCAGCTCGGCATCGGTCAGCAGGCGGCGGCGTTCGTGCAGGCTCAAGGCAGCGGCTGGCATGGCGAACTATCAGGGAAATACCTAGGCGAAATGGCTTTGAATTGTCGTTGAAACGACAACATGGCGTCAAAGCTGGCCCGTATATTCGGCCGCATCAAATAGATACACAAGGGCCGCGCCCGGCCATGCACCGGGCGGGCTGAAACGACTGAAGGAGACAACGCGCCCATGGCGACGACCTTTCCACGTCTGCTGCTCAAGCACGCCAGCGAGCGCCCCGATGCGCCCGCGCTGCGCGAGAAGGAATACGGCATCTGGCAAACCTGGAGCTGGCGGCGCGCCGCCGACGAGGTGCGCTGGATGGCCATGGGCCTGGCCGCGCTGGGCTTTGCGCCGGGGCAGAACCTGGCGCTGGTGGGCGACAACCGCCCGCACCTGTACCTGATGTTCCTGGCCGTGCAGTCGCTGCGCGGCGTGCCCGTGCCCATGTACCAGGACGCGGTGGCCGCCGAGATGGCCTTTGTGCTGCGCGATGCCGAGGTGCGCTTTGCCTTTGCCGAAAACCAGGAGCAGGTGGACAAGCTGCTGGAGCTGCGCGGCACGCCGGGCGATGACGGCGTGCCCGGCATCGCCCACATCATCTATGACGACCCGCGCGGCATGCGCAACTACACCGATGCGGGCCTGATCAGCGTGGACGAGCTGATGGCGCTGGGCCAAAAGCACGACGAGGCGCACCCGCAGCAATACCCGCAGGCGGTGGAGCAGGGCCAGCCCGATGATGTGTCGGTCATCCTCTACACCAGCGGCACCACGGGCCGGCCCAAGGGCGTGTGCCAGACGCACCGCAGCTTCATCGGCGCGGCCGAAGGCGGCGTGCAGGTCGATGGCCTGGGGCCGGGCGACAACGTGCTGTCCTACCTGCCGCCGGCCTGGGTGGGTGACCACTTGTTTTCCATCGCGCAGTGGCTGGTGGCCGGCTTTACCACCAACTGCCCCGAAAGCAGTGAAACCGTGGGCATCGACATGCGCGAGATTGGCCCCACCTACTACTTTGCGCCGCCGCGCGTGTTTGAGGGCATGCTCACCTCGGTGTCCATCCGCATGGAAGACGCGGCCCGCTTCAAGCAAAAGCTGCACGCCAAGTTCATGGACGTGGCCCGCCGCGTGGGCGGCGACATTCTGGACGGCAAGCCCGTGGCCACGGGCGACAGGCTGATGTACGCGCTGGGCAACCTGCTGGTCTATGGCCCGCTGAAAAACGCCATGGGCCTGTCGCGCATCCGCGTGGCCTACACGGCGGGCGCGGCCATCGGGCCGGACTTGTTCAAGTTCTTCCGATCCATTGGCGTGAACCTCAAGCAGCTCTATGGCCAGACCGAAACCTGCGCCTACGTCTGCATCCAGAAAAACGGCCACGTCAAACTCAACAGCGTGGGCCAGGCCGCGCCCGGCATCGAGCTGAAGATTGCCGACAACGGCGAGGTGCTGGTCAAGGGCGTGTCGGTGCTCAAGGAATACTACAAACGCCCCGACGCCACGGCCGAGGTGATCGACGAAAACGGCTACTTCAAGACGGGCGATGCCGGCGTGATCGACCACGACGGGCACCTGCGCATCATCGACCGCGCCAAGGACGTGGGCAAGATGGCCACCGGCGCCATGTTTGCGCCCAACTACATCGAGAACAAGCTCAAGTTCTTCCCCCAGATCAAGGAAGCCGTGTGCTTTGGCCATGGGCGCGAGCAGGTCTGCGCCTTCATCAACATCGACTTCGACGCCGTGGGCAACTGGGCCGAGCGCCAGGGCCTGCCCTACGCGGGCTATGTGGACCTGGCCGGCAAGCCCGAGGTGCTGCAAATGATGGCCGAGTGCGTGCAAAAGGTGAACGCCGACTTGGCCAGCGAAGAGGGCATGGCCGGCACGCAGATTGCCCGCTTTCTGGTGCTGCACAAGGAACTGGACCCCGACGACGACGAGCTGACCCGCACCCGCAAGGTGCGTCGCGGCTTCGTGGCCGACAAATACGGCGTGCTGGTCGATGCGCTGTACGCGGGCCTGCCCGAGCAGTTCATTGAAACGGCGGTGAAGTTCGAGGACGGCCGCACCGGCAAAGTCAGCGCCACGCTGCGGCTGCTGGACGCGCAAACCTACCCTGAAACCACTGCCCGCGCGAGGGCCGGGGCATGACCATGAATGCTATTGAAAACGTAGCTGCTGCCACGCCTCAGACGGGCGCTGCGGGCCAAAACGGCACCAAAAAGATTGGCGACGTGATTCTGGACATACAGAACATCAGCCTGCGCTTTGGCGGCGTGAAGGCGCTGACGGACATTTCCTTCAACGTGCGCGAGCACGAGATCCGCTCCATCATCGGCCCCAACGGCGCGGGCAAGTCGTCCATGCTCAACTGCATCA
>JAUNHQ010000142.1 GCA_030535425.1 Pseudomonadota bacterium
AGCAGACCATTCGGGAACGCCGTGGCCGGGGTTCCCCCGGCCACAGGCGTTGTCCCCCTGGGGGGAAGGCGGCCGCAGGCCGACTCAGGGGGGGGCGTCGTCATACCATCCCCACGGCGCTTTCCATGTCCACGGCCACGATGCGCGAGACGCCTTGCTCCTGCATGGTCACGCCGATGAGCTGCTCGGCCATTTCCATGGCGATCTTGTTGTGGCTGATGAACAGAAATTGCGTGCCCTGCCGGCTCATGGCGGTGACGAGTTTGGCGTAGCGCTCGGTGTTGGCGTCGTCCAGCGGCGCGTCCACTTCGTCCAGCAGGCAAAAGGGTGCGGGGTTGAGCTGGAAGATGGCAAACACCAGGGCGATGGCGGTCAGGGCTTTTTCACCGCCGGACAGCAGGTGGATGGTCTGGTTTTTCTTGCCGGGCGGCTGGGCCATGACTTGCACGCCGCTGTCCAGGATTTCCTCGCCGGTCATGACCAGGCGCGCGTTGCCGCCGCCAAACAGCTCGGGGAACATGCGGCCAAAGTGGCCGTTGACGGTTTCAAAGGTGTTGCCCAGCAGCTCGCGGGTTTCGCCGTCAATCTTTTTGATGGCGTCTTCCAGCGTGGTGATGGCTTCCAGCAAATCGTTCGATTGGGCGTCGAGAAAGGTCTTGCGTTCGCGCGCGGCGCTCAGCTCTTCCAGCGCGGCCAGGTTGACGGCGCCCAGGGCCTGCACTTCGCGGTGCAGGCGGTCGATTTCGGCTTGCAGGCCGGCCAGGCGCACGTTGCCTTCGGCAATGGATTGGGCTACGGCGGCCAGGTCGGCCTGGGCGTCGGTCAGCAGCTGGGTGTATTGCTCGGTGCCTAGGCGCGCGGCCTGCTCTTTCAGTTGCAGGTCGGTGATGCGCTGGCGCAGGGGGTCGAGCTCGCGTTCGAGCTTCAGGCGCCGCTCGTCGCTGGCGCGCAGGCGGGCGGTGAGGTCGTCGTAGGTGCTGCGCTGGGCGGCCAGGGCCTGTTCGCGTTCGAGCTTGAGGGCCAGGGCGTTTTGCAGCCCGGCCTGGGCGGCGGCGTCGGTCAGGCGGGTCAGCTCGTCGGCGGCGCGTTGCTGCTCGGCTTCGATGCTGGCGCTTTGCTGCGCGGCGGTGTCGATGGTGCGGGCCAGCTCGGCCTGGCGCGCGGCCAGGCTGCGCTGGGCAAAGGTGGCTTCCTGGGCCTGGCGCTCCAGCGTGCGTTGCTGCTCGCGCGCTTCGGTGAGCTTGCGCTCGGCCTCGATCACGCGCTCGTCCAGCTGGGCGTGACGCTCTTGCGTGTCGGCCAGTTGCAAGTCCAGCTCTTCAAAGCGGGCTTCGGCGGTGACGCGGCGCTCTTGCAGGGTTTGCAGGGCTTCGTCCACTTCGGCCTGGTCGCTGGCGATTTGCTGGCTGCGGGCGCGGGTTTGCTCGGCCTGCTGGGCCAGGCGCAGGGTTTGCACTTGCAGCTCGTGCGCGCGCTGGCGGGCTTCGTCCGCTTCGCGGCGGCTGCTGAGCAGGCGCTGGCTGGCGTCGCCGTAGGCGGCTTCGGCCTTGATGAGCGTGGCGCGCGATTCGTCGCTGATGAGTTGCTGCGCGCGCACTTGTTTGTCGAGGTTTTCAATCTCTTGCGCGCGGGCCAGCAGGCCGGCTTGTTCGGTGTCGGGGGCGGCAAAGCTGACGCGGTGGGCGCGGACGCTGTGGCCGCTGGGCACGGAGAGGGTGTCGCCGGC
>JAUNHQ010000143.1 GCA_030535425.1 Pseudomonadota bacterium
GTGGCAAGCAAGCTTGGCCCCATGTGGGCCATCGCTGCGCTCGGCCCTGGGCGCCCCCATCCCAACCTTCCCCCAGGGGGGAAAGGGGCTTGTGCCGCCTTTGCGCTTTCCGGCTTTACTCCCTCCCCCGTTGGGGGAGGGCTGGGGTGGGGGCAGGCGGCGCTGGATGTGCCTTGTGTTATGAAGCTTTTGGGCCTCTAGCGCCCGTATATCGCGTGCGAGCAGCTATTTTTTATATAGCAACCGGGCCGGCCACCAGCCTTACATAACTTCAAATACCGTTTGCATGCGGGCCATGGTGGGGCGATTAGGATGGCCGGTGGTCTTGGCGCGCGGGTAGGATGCCGCTCGCCTTGAGGGGCCGCATTGCCATTGCCTTTGGGGCCCGCATTTTTTACCCACGTTTTTTCACGCCTGTTTCGCCATGCCTGACCACGCTCCCCCATTGCCCCCGCACGCATCTGGCGTGCCTGCTCGGCGCCGTTGGGGCGCATGGCTGGTGGGGCTGCTGCTGGTGCTGGCCCTGGCGGCCCTGGCTTATTACCTGGTGCAGCGGGCCAAGGCGCCGGCGGGGGCGGCGCCGGCGGGCATGGCTGGCGGCGGGCCGCCGGGCATGGGCGGGCCGCCGGGTGGGCCAGGCGGGCCGGGTGGTGCAGGGGGCGGATCGGTCACGGTGGGTTCGGCCCTGGCGCGGCAGGGCGATTTGCCGGTGCTGGTGGATGCGCTGGGCACGGTGACGGCGCCGACCACCGTCACGCTGGTGCCGCAGGTGTCGGGCACTTTGACCGAGGTGCTGTTTGCAGAAGGGCAGATGGTGCGCAAGGGCCAGCTGCTGGCGCGCATTGACCCGCGCAGCTATGAACAGACGCTGGCGCAGGCGCGGGCGGCGCGCGCGCGCGATGAGGCGCAGCTGGCCGTGGCGCAGCAGACCTTGCAGCGCTACCAGACGCTGTGGCAGCAAGACTCGATTGCCCGGCAAGAGGTGGATACGCAGGCGGCGCTGGTGCGCCAGCTTCAGGCCACGGTGGCCAGCGACCGCGCGGCCGAAGGCGCGGCCGAGCTGAACGTGGGGCACACCCGCATCGTGGCGCCGCTGGCCGGGCGCGTGGGTCTGCGCACGGTGGATGCGGGCAACTACGTCAGCAGCGGCAGCAGCACGGGCATTGCCACCATCACGCAGATGGACCCGATGGACGTGGTGTTTGCCGTGCCGCAAGAGCGCATTCCCGACGTGGTGGCGGCGCAGGCCAAGGGCGCGCTGCCGGTGACGGCGCTGGACGGCACGCGCACCCGCACGCTGGCCGAAGGGCAGTTCGCCACGCTGGACAACGCCATTGACACGACCACGGGCACTGTCAAGGCCAAGGCGCGCTTTGCCAACGCGGACGGGCAGCTTTTTCCCAACCAGTTCGTCAACGTGCGGCTGCAACTGGGCACGCGCGCGGGGGTGCTGGTGCCGGTGACGGCGGTGCGCACCGGCCCGCAGGGCGACTATGTGTATGTGATCGATGAGCAGGGTGTGGCGCACATGCGCACCGTTCAGCGCGGCATGGCCACGGTGGACGAGATGCTGATCGCCCAGGGCCTGCAAGCGGGCGAGCGGGTGGTGACCGAAGGCGGCGACCGCGTGAAGGACGGGGGCGCGGTGCAGCTGTCAGGCAGCGGCGGCGCGGGCCCGCGCGGTGCGGCCTCTGGCGCACGCGGCG
>JAUNHQ010000081.1 GCA_030535425.1 Pseudomonadota bacterium
ACTACTTCTTCCTCAAGATCAAGGCGGTGTTCCCCGGTAATCCGTGAAGAACCTTGAAAAAGGCCCTTTTCATAGGAAGATGCCGTCCCCCGGCCAGACACACAAGGCGGGGCGGCTTCACTCAGGCTGTCTGCCCCTGCGAAACCAGGGTTTGCAGCTCGCCCGACTCGTACATCTCCATCATGATGTCGGAGCCGCCGATGAACTCGCCCCGCACATACAGCTGCGGAATGGTGGGCCAGTGGCTGTATTCCTTGATGCCCTGGCGAATGGCCTCATCCTCCAGCACGTTCACCGTCGCCAGTGCGCCCGGCTGCACGCCGCAGGCCTTGAGAATCTGCACTGCGCGGCCGGAAAAGCCGCACATGGGAAAGCTGGCGTTGCCTTTCATGAACAGCACAATGTCGTGCCCCTTGACCAGATCGTCAATGCGCTGGCGAGTGTTTTGATCCATGGCGGTGTTTCCTTTGCAAGCAAGTCGTGGGGGGCGATTATTCATCAACACCTTTTCCGCTGGTTGAGTCAGGGCTTTTTGCTATTAATAAGATAGCTTCAACATCCCACAGAAAAAGCGCAAATGCCATTTTTTACTGACCATGCCATCCGCCTGTGCCACCACCGTGCTGCCTCTGCCCTGGCCTGACTGGGCGGCGCCCTGGTGGCAGCCCTGGGCCGATGCCGGGCACCGCGCGCTGCACGCTGTGGGCGCCGGGCTGTCCGTGCATGAGGCACTGAACACCGGCAGCACCGCCCCCGTGCGCTTTGTGCCGCCGCAGGCATTGCCCGAGGGCTCGGCTTACGAAAGCTACATTTTTCAAAGCGGCTGCGTCCCTACCCGCGAGGGCTGGCACGACTTTCTGAACGCCCTGGTGTGGCAGCGCCTGCCTGCGGCCAAGCAGCGCATGAACGCCTTGCAGGCCGCCGACATTGCGCGCAACGGCGTACAGGCGCGGCGCGGGCCGGTGCGCGACGCCATCACGGTGCTGGACGAAAACGGCGCACTGCTGCACGCCCCCGATGCGCTGTGGCAGGCACTGGCTGCGCGCCGCTGGGCCGATCTGTTCGGCCCGCTGCGGCCACTGTGGCGCCAGAGCGCGCTGCTGGTGCTGGGCCATGCCGCGCTGGAAAAGCTGCTCGCCCCCTACAAGTCCATTACCGTGCATGTGTGGCGCGCAGCCCTGCCCTTTGACCCTGCGGGCGATCTGCACGCGCTGGATGCCTGGCTGGCAACAGACCTGACCCCCGAAAAACTGGCCGCCAAACCCTTCAAGCCCCTGCCCGTGCTGGGCGTGCCCGGCTGGTGGCCCGCCAACGAAGCGCCCGGTTTTTACAGCGACGCACAGGTGTTTCGCCCCCTGCGCGCGGGCTGACCCGCAGGCCCGGCCCCCGCGCCCATCACCCCTGGCTGACCAGCGGCACGCCCGCAAATGGGCGCCCCACCACGGGGGCAGGCAGCGGCTCTTCATCAAACGCCTTGTCACCCGCCTCATCCGGCACGCCGCTGGCTTGCAGGTGCTTGAAGTCAAACAGGCTGGCATCCATCAGGTGCGAGGGCACCACGTTCTGCAAGGCCGTGAACATGCTCTCCAGCCGGCCCGGGTGTTTTTTGTCCCACTCACGCAGCATCTCGCCCACCTGCTTGCGCTGCAGGTTCTCCTGGCTGCCGCACAAGTTGCAGGGAATGATGGGAAACGCCCGGTGCGCCGCCCAGTCGATCAAATCCGACTCGGCCACATAAGCCAGCGGGCGGATGACGATGAACTCGCCGTTGTCGCTGGTCAGCTTGGGCGGCATGCCCTTGAGCTTGCCGCCAAAGAACATGTTGAGGAAAAAGGTTTGCAGCATGTCGTCGCGGTGGTGGCCCAGGGCGATCTTGTTGCACTTCAGGCGCCGCGCCACGCTGTACAAAATGCCGCGGCGCAAGCGCGAGCACAGGCTGCACGTGGTCTTGCCCTCGGGAATCTTGGCCTTGACGATGCTGTAGGTGTCTTGCGTTTCGATGTGGTGCTCAATGCCCAGCCCTTGCAGATAGCGGGGCAGCACATCGGCCGGAAAGCCGGGCTGCTTCTGATCCAAATTCACCGCCACCAGCTCAAAGCGCACGGGCGCACGCGCTTGCAGCTTCAGCAAAATGTCCAGCAGGCCATAGCTGTCCTTGCCGCCCGACAGGCACACCATCACACGGTCGCCCGCCTCGATCATGTTGAAGTCGGCAATGGCCTGGCCCACCTGGCGGCACAGGCGCTTTTCCAGCTTCAGCGCCTCCCGCTCGGCGCGCGTGCGGGCGGCAGGGCCGGTGGCGATGGGGGCAATCTGTTCTAGAGCTTGGGCGGCAGCGTTCATGGGCGGGGATTGTCGGTGAAATGCAAAGAGGGCAAAGAAGGTACTGCGTGCTTTTTGGGAGCGCCCCTTGCCATCACCTCGTGACCAAGTGTTCGGTAGTCTTCCCCCAGCGCCCTTTGGTAGCTGTCGCTTCTGCTGCCACCGGCCATGCGCTGTGCGTCCGGCTTCGTCCTGACTCATACCCTGGGTTGGCGGCCTGGCTACTGCCTGCGCGGCGGCCCGCACCTGCTTGTTGCGGCCGATGATCTGCCCGCCGGTGCGGCCCAGGCGGGCCAGTTGCTCGGCGCTCAGGCCCTGCAGTGAGGGTGCATTTAATGTCTGCACCGGTGTGATGAGGGGGCTGCCCCAGCGGTTGGTGCGCAGACCAGGGTTGGCGGCAGCTAGCGCTGTCAGGCCAGCGCGCCAGTTCTCGCCGTAGTGCTGGCAAAGCGCTGCTCGCGCATGTTATCTACGCCTTCAATCTTTCCGGAAATCAAAATCCGCTGGCTTGCCGGCAGCTACCACGTGTGCCAGATAGCGGTCCAGCGTGCCACCTGGGTCGGGCAGTTCCACCACATCGCTGAGTTTTTGCGCCCGTGCGTGATACACCTTGCGATCCAGGCGCTGCTCGTCAATCCACAGCGTATCGCCCGCTTCGGTGTACAGCCAGCACAGTAATTCACCGGAATCCATCCGGCGCACAAACTGATCTATCTCCCGCTTGGCGATCTTGATGCCGTGGCGCACATACAGATAACGGATTTGCAGCGGATCCAGCCGCGCTGAATAGCCTGTCGGGGTGTTGAAGTGACCCGTGCCAATATTAGACCGCTGCGTAATTCCAAACGAATTGAACCAGCGGTACAACTCCACCCAAGGAATTGGCAGCATGGCGTGAAACTGATCAAATTCTGGGCCTGATGTCCAGAGCCCAGGGCCTATGCTGTCAAATATCAGATTATTTTCCGCCCCCTCCAAAAGAAACTTGTGTATCCAACACATCGCCACGGTTGCCAGCGCCAGCAAAGGCGGCCCATAGTGCTGCTGCATGGCCGTGATGGTCAAAGGAAATGCAGCAGCAAATTCTGGGTAAAGCTGTGCGACCGTACCCCCCATGCGCTCAAGCAACGTCGGGTGGACACACTCGCGCGCGCCAGGCGGGGTAAATGTGCGAGGCACCCCCGGGGGGATTTCATTGGCATCTCGACAAACGAATTCCCAATGTTGTAAATTTGGCATTATTTGCCCTTATTTTTATTGGCTTGGAGAAAAATATTAATTTGCCGTTCAATTTGGCTTCGAATATTATCCTGAAGATTTTCGAGCACTCTTAGATAATCCACATCCAGCTCCTGCCCCCTGAAAGACCTCCAATTTCCAGCAAGGCGAGGCCCTTTTGAGGCATTCAGCGAGGCGGGCAGCGGCTGCAGATTCCCGAAGTTCATCTGATCCTGAAGAATGGCCGCCATCTGATCTCGTGTGAGTTGGCGAAAACCCGGTATTCTGATGATTTCATTTACCGGAAAAATATGATCGACCTGAATGCGGCCGTAGCGGGTAGGCGCAACAAACCGGTTGGTGATCGGATCAAGATAGCCATTGTGGCTGAAGGCCTGCCGTTGCGCAGCAGTCACCGTTTCGGTCCAGTGGCCACCGATGCTGATGGCACCCGACTGACCTGTCCGATAGGGCACGTCAGGACTTGGCACCCAGACCGGACGATTGGGCCACAGGGCTGTGCGGGCGGCGTCAGCCAGCTGGCCCACATCTGTGCCCAAGCCTGGCACCCGGTTGAGCACGCGGTGCGTGCCAGCGCCCAGGCGCCCGCCCATCAATGCCGCTGCGCCATTGGCGTACACATCGGCAGCGATTTCTCCCGCGCTGTGCTCGTCGTAGTAGCTTCTTGCCGCACGCAGCAATGCCTGGGGATCCTCCATGAGGCGGCTGAGTCCTTCGGACAATTCCGCCCGAACGGCTGAGTCTGCCAAGGTCAGCGTGTTCACCGCACCTTGCACTACCCCCAGGGCCGATCTTGCAGGCGCTCTGACGGCTGCGGCAGCGGCTGTAATGCCACCGCCTGCGTTCGCAACGGCGGCTTCATCCAGCCGATCGATGATGCCGCTGGCCCATCGGTCTGTGGCTGCGTTCAGGCGCTGCCCCCAGCTGGCTTGTGGCGCCTGTCCTTGGTGCCAAGTCGTCCGGTAGTTTTCCCCCAGCGCCCTTTGGTAGCTGCCGCTTCTGCCGCCACCGGCCATGTAGCGGGCGTAGGCCTCGTCCTGGCTCATGCCCTGGGTTTGCTGCCTGGCTGCTGCCTGTGCGGCGGCCCGCGCCTGCTGCGCAGCCAGCCATTGCGCGCGTGCGTTCAGGCCTTGGCTGTTGCGGCCAATGATTTGCCCGCCTGTGTGGCCCAAGCGGGCCAGTTGCTCGGCGCTCAGGCCTTGCAGTGAGGGCGCATTCAGTGTCTGCCCCGGTGTGATGAGGGGGCTGCCCCAGCGGTTGGTGCGCAGACCAGGGTTGGCGGCAACCAGCGCTGTCAGGCCAGCGCGCCAGTTTTCGCTGCAGTGCTGGCGGCCAGTTGCTCAAGTGCGGCGCTCGTGGTCATCGGATGACTTTTGGTGTGCCCGCACGCCGAATTTTAAATAAGAAAATTCATATCAATTCGAATTGAACTCATTATAAATCATCGCACCCCTTAAGAATTTTTAATCCATGTTCGGTTATCCAGTAAACAGGGTCTTTTCGATCCGCAGCTATCTCCGACCTTACATAACCTTTCTCTATAAGACGCTTCGTTTGATCAAAAACATGAGCTTCTTCACTCGGGCGCCAGCCATTCATCCAGGCACCCCTATCCATCTGATACCAAGTCCACTTTCCATTAAAATCATGGATTAAGTTTAGAATTATTTCTTCGTTTTTACTCAACATTTAGCGCCTCCGGATGGTAAAGAGCACGATCATTCAACCCGTAATCTTCAAGAGTTGCAGTATGCGCATTATTCCAAAGCGTATGTCTATCCATAATATCATCAGGCGCACCCACTTCCCAGCCCAGTCGCCGATATCGAACATATTCCCTAAGCTCGTGCGTATAGTAGTTCAAGTCCCATTGGGTAGGTTCCAGCTCGCCTCTTGAAATTTGCCTGAGTCGGGAAATCATGAAATCATTGGCGCCATCATAATCAAATCGTGAAATATGTCTTTCCACCACGTCAACACCTCTGTCGGTAATTCTTACGCCATTTGTGTGCAACTGTCGCACTGGACCTCCAGCCTGACTGGGGTCAAATGTTCTTCCACTTGCTGCGCCAAGAACTGTATTAGTCGTGTTTGCGTAAAGCCTACCGTCAGGACCACGTCCACCTGATATCGATGGGTTGAATTGGCTTCCAAACGATTCGGGCAGCTTGCTCAGCCATTGCCGCAAGGCTTGGGCATTGGCGCCCACATCTGTGCCCAAGCCTGGCACCCGGTTGAGCATGCGGTGTGTGCCAGCGCCCAGGCGCCCGCCCATCAATGCCGCTGCGCCATTGGCATACACATCGGCAGCGATTTCTCCCGCACTGTGCTCGTCGTAGTAGTTTCTTGCCGCACGCAGCAATGCCTGGGGATCCTCCATGAGGCGGCTGAGCCCTTCGGACAATTCCGCCTGAACGGCTGGATCTGCCAAGGCAATTGTGTTTACCGCGCCTTGCACCACCCCCAGCGCCGATCTTGCAGGCGCTCTGACGGCTGCGGCAGCGGCTGTCATGGCACCTCCTGCGTCCGCAACGGCTGCTTCATCCAGCCGATCAATGATGCCGCTGGCCCAGCGCTCTGTGGCTGCGTTAAGGTGCTGCCCCCAGCTGGCTTGCGGCGCTTGTGGCTCCTGCCCTTGGTGCCACGTGGTTCTGTAATCCTCCCCCAGCGCTCTTTGGTAGCTGCCGCTTCTGCCGCCACCGGCCATGTAGCGGGCGTAGGCTTCGTCCGGGCTCATGCCTTGGCCTTGCCTTGCTGCCTGCTGTGCGGCAGCCCGCGCCTGCTGCTCGGCCAGCCATTGCGCGCGTGCGTTCAGGCCCTGGCTGTTGCGCCCGATGATTTGCCCGCCTGTGTGGCCCAGGCGGGCCAGTTGCTCGGTGCTCAGACCTTGCAGTGAGGGCGCATTCAGTGTCTGCCCCGGTGTGATGAGGGGGCTACCAATGGTTGGGATGAAAGCATGATCTGGCCTCAATTTTTATTTTTCTTGACCAATCCGGCTTTTACTCTCATTCTCCAATATTAATTTCATTCGAATTCTCATCTGACGCATAGCATCTGGATCTTCGGCGTAAACAAAAAAATGCCTGCTACTGACAGGACATTGCAATCCAAAAACCTTTTCACCCACTTCTGGTATCGTTATAAGATCTGCTTTGCAAACGGGACAAAGTAGCACTCCCCCACTTCGTGCTAATTCTATTGCCTCAAATTCATCAATTTCCCCAGCATTGATTTTTGACATCATTTAACTCCAAATGGATTACGACCACGCGGCAGATGGGGGTAAAGCTCTTGCACAGCCCTCCAGACCTGTAAACGTTCATTTAACGACGGCCTCCCTCGGTTTGAAAATAATAATTCATTACGAAATGCCAAATACTCCTCATATTGCGTTGCCGTGGGTATTCCTCGAAAGTTTCTGACTTGATGGGTTGCTTCATGCACTATTGTGGCAACCAACTCTTCAGACGAAGAGTGACGAGGTAGGTTAATGACTATTCTATTTGCAAATGGATTATATAGCCCCATCTCCCTCATTGATGGTTTGTTGACAAATCTAACTTCCGTTCCTTGCTGCAGAATTCGGTTATAGCTAGCGTTGCCAACGGGATTAGATAGCAGCATCCGCCCCGCCTGATAGCTCATGTGGCGATCAACTTCATTCAGAGATTGATCGAATGTCAATCTATGGGCAGTTTGACGGTTAACCTCTGCCAAACGCAAGGCACGCCCTGTTGCACCAAAGCCGTAAGTGAGGTCTATGGCAGTATTTACCGCCGCCGCCCCTTCTCGGCCCATCATCGGTGTCAGGCCTTGGGTTAGCAAGGACTCGGCATCGCGCGCTTCGCCAGTTCCAAAAAAACGATGATAGTCTGCCAATGCGGCATCGGCCTGCTGGGCCGACAGGGCCGTCAAGCCCCAGGTGCCTACGCCAGTGGATGAGAGGCTGACTGCTCCGGCAGCAGCAGCGCCTGCCCCAACAGTGTGGCCAATGCCTGAGACAAGATCATTGCCGCCGCCCCGCCAAGCCCATTCCAAGGCTTGGCTAAAACTGACATCATCCCGATTCCAGTAGGCGCTTGCAGCGCCGATAACGTTTTCCAGCCCTGACTGAGATGGTCGGATGGAGGCGGTAGACCGATGTCCTGTCTCTGTTTGCGCCCCGTCCACATGCCAAGTGGTTCTGTAATCTTCCCCCAGCGCCCTTTGGTAGCTGCCGCTTCTGCCGCCACCGGCCATGTAACGAGCGTAGGCTTCTTCCTGGCTCATACCTTGGCTTTGCCTTGCCGCTTGTTGCGCTGCAGCCCGCGCCTGCTGCTCGGCCAGCCATTGCGCGCGTGCGTTCAGGCCCTGGCTGTTGCGCCCGATGATTTGCCCGCCTGTGTGGCCCAGGCGGGCCAGTTGCGCGGTGCTCAGGCCTTGCAGTGAGGGGGCATTCAATGTCTGCCCCGGTGTGATGAGGGGGCTGCCCCAGCGGTTGGTGCGCAGACCAGGGTTGGCGGCGACCAGCGCTGTCAGGCCAGCGCGCCAGTTTTCGCCGTAGTGCGTGCGGGCCAGTTGCTCGAGCGTGTCGCCTCTTCCCACGGTGACGGTGCTGTTGGCAGCGGGCGTTTGGTCCGGCTGCGCTTGGGCAGCGGTTTCCTGCTGGGTCTGGCCTTGGGCGCGTGTGCCAGTGGCTGGGTTTTGCATGGCATCGCCCAGGATGCCGGTTAGGAAATCATTGGCAAAGCCGGCGGCAGGGTCGCCGCTGCCGGCCACGCGCAGGGCGCTGCCAGCGGCACGTGCCAGCAGGCGCAAGGTGCTGCTTTCATGCGCGCTCAAGCCCTGCATCTGGTCAATCTGCACATTCAGATGTTGTGTCACTTCGCCTGCCACGCTGGAGAGGGCGCTGTTGACAAAGCCATCGCGAAAGCGCCCGCCGCTGGCTTGCTGCAGCAGCCCTTGCAGGCCTGCGCGGCCTGCGTGGTGCAGCAGTGCTTCGCCCGCGCTGGCGCCAGAGGCCAGCTGGTTCAGCCCCAGCATAGGGGTCAGTGCAGCAGAGGCGCCGCCTGTTAAGGCAGACCGCAGCATGGAGCCGAAGTCCAGCTTGCCAGTGACCGCCAGTTGCATGGTGGCGCTGCCAACAGCGCCCATCACGGCGCCGCGCACCACGGTGTTGGTGGCCGCGCCCATTAGGCTGCTGGCCGCTCCCATGGTGGCAACGGATGCCACGCCGCCGACCACCATGGGCATGACGCGCTCGAACCAGCTGTCTTTGTAGTTGGCGCGTGATGTGGTCCAGCCTTCGGCGGGGTCAAACCACACTGCGCTGGGATCGAGCAGGCGCGATGGTGGCCTCTCCGGGTTGATGCGGTCTGTCATCACGGACCGCCCCAATGAACTTTCGCGCCAGCCCGGGGGGTTGGCCCGCTCAAACCAGTTCTGATGGCGCTGATTAGGCAGGGTGAGGGTGATGCGCCCACTTCTGTCCAGCTCGGGACGGACGATGTGGGTGGACATGGTGCCTTCGGAAAAGATGTGTCCGCCCAGATCCAGGGGGTGCTCGCCCAAATGCCAGCGGTTTGCCCAGCCTTCTTCTGCGCCGTTCCATACGGGCTTGATCTTCAGCGCATCGGGCCCATACAGGTGGGCAAACGCCTGTTGAGCTGGGCTGTTGCCTGCGGCGTACTGGCGGGTGAATTCGCCTGGGTCAAAGCGCCAGTGCGCTGGTGTTGTGCCGTCCATTCCTCGATGAGATACCGCTGGCACGTGCGTGGCCCCCAGCACGCCGTCTGCGGGCGTGCGCATGGCGTCGTCCATTGCGCGCAGATATTGCGTACGCACCTGCTGCTGCGCTGTCTGCAGCTGACCCAGCCGCATCGCCAGGTCGGGACCATAGCGTTCGACGATGCTGCGGGCCACCGCGTTGTCCGCCGTCAGGGGTTTGCGCTCGCCGCCAAAGTGGCGAATCATTTCCTGGTTTTCAGGCTCGGCCAGCATCAGCTCCAGCGCCGCAACTTCCATCGGGTCGGCCTTGGGGGCGGCAGGCGCTGTCGGGGCGGTGGCAGCGGCCTGGGCCGCGGCTTGGGCAATGGGGGTGGGCCGGTGGCCGGCGTGTTCTGCCGCAGGGGGCTGGGCGTTGGCAGGAGCCTGCTGCAAGTGCATGTGCCACTGGCGCGGCGGGCTTTGGGGCGCCTGTGGCGCCTGCATGGGGTCGTGGGCGGGGGCAGGTGCGCCTGCCTCGGGCGCCTGGCCCATGGGCGCGGGTGGTTGCCCGGGCACCCAGTCGGGTATTTGGCGTGTGGGCTGGGCAGCGGCGGGGGCAGCATCGTCTGCGCGCAATGGGCCTTTGCCGCCGGCGGGATGGCTCTGGGCGGGCGCTGGTGCCGCTTCGGGAGCGGGCGCTGCTGCTGGGGCTTCGGGAGCGGGCGGGGGTGAAACGGCGTCAAAGCCGGAGAAGTGCGGAGCAGATCGGGCGCCAGTAACTTGCATGGGTATGCCTTGCGTCTTCCTGAAAGCAAACGGATGGATGTGTGACAGAAATTCGCATCCAGTATCAGGAATCGATCGGCGTGCCGCTAGCTGCCAGCAATACTGACTGGGAACGCTACCAGCTGGGAGCGCTACCTATGTGCCAGCCCGAGGGCGTGGCGCTGGGCGTGTGGGGTGCACCAAGTTCCTCGATAAAGGGAAAGGGCTATTCGCGCTTGATGGGTAAGGGATTTAAGCTACCAAATGTGTAGCTCAAGTGTGTTCCTGAAGCAGCATATCAACACATCAGCGGCAGCTGCCCTATGCCGCTTCATACCGCCGGGGCTTACCACTGCCCTGCTTGCATGCGGATGGCCACTTCGCAGTCGTCAAAGATTTGCAGCTTGGTGATCTTCACGCGCACGCCCAGCACGCCGGGCAGGCGCAGCAGGCGCTGGCAGAGTTTGCCGATCAGCGTCTCCAGCAGGTTGACGTGCTCGGCGGTGCATTCGTCAATGATGATCTGGCGCACCTTGCGGTAGTCCAGCACGTGGTGGATGTCGTCATCGCGCGGGGCCAGGGGCTGGGTGCCCTGGCGCAGCTCGGCATCGACCTGGATGGGCTGGGGCGCGCCTTTTTCGTGCTCCAGAATGCCCAAGGTGGCGTCAAAGCGCAGGCCGGTGAGGGTGAGGGTCTGGCTGCCCTGGGCATGTGCAAGTGAATTGATTGCTTCAAAATCAGGAGCATCTTGCGCTTGATGGATGCGCGCAATGGCCGTTTTTTTCTCTGAGTCCCGAGTCCCTGCCGTGGCCTGGGGCATCATGGAAAAGTCGCGCTCAAAGCGCATCAGGTGCTGCCCGCCATCGACCAGCAGCGTGGCGCCGGTGATGGACGAGTTGCCCAGCGCAAACACCACGGCGGCGGCCACGTCTTCGGGGGTGGACGATTGGCCCAGCGGGCTTTGCGTGTGCAGTTGCGCAAAGGCCGCTTCGCTGGCCATGAGGTGGCTGCTGAGCGTCAGGCCCGGGGCCACGCCCACCACGCGCACGGCAGGCGCCAGCGCCTGCGCCAGCAAGGTGGTGGCCGATTGCAGGGCGGCCTTGCTCAGGGTGTAGCTCAAAAAATCCGGGTTGGGGTTGAACAGCTTTTGGTCCAGCAAATTGACCACGCAGCCGCTGGCCGCTGGCGCGCCGCGCGCGGCCAGGTGCGCGGCCAGGCTTTGCGCCAGCAGCACGGGCGCGGCGGTGTTGGGCAGCAGGTGGCGCAGCAAGCTGGCGGTGGCAAAGCTGGCCGCGTCGTCAAACTCAAACAGCGCGGCGCTGTTGACCACGGCATGCACCGCGCCCAGCTCGGCCACCACGCGCGGCAGCAGGGCGCGGGTTTGCGCCTCGTCGGCCAAATCGGCAGCAAAAGCAGCGCTGCCCGGCGTGTAGCGGGCGCAAGCAGCTACGGTTTCAATAGCTTCCCGCTGCGATTGGTGGTAATGCACCGCCACGCGCCAGCCCGCGCGGGCGCAGGCCAGCGCCATGGCGCGGCCCAGGCGGCGGCCCGCGCCGGTGATGAGCACGGTGGGCGCCAGCGGCGCAGGGGCTGAGGCTGAAGCCGGTTCTGGAGAAAGGGGCAAAGCTGTCATCCCGCCATTGTGGGGCGGCAGCGGCCCCACCACGGCAAGGCGCTGCCGCGCTTAGACTTGCGGCCCATGCCTGCCCCTGCCGACACGCTGCCCGATGTGATTGCCCGTGAAATTCAGGCCGCTGGCGGCTGGCTGCCGTTTGACCGCTTCATGGCGCTGGCGCTGTACGCGCCGGGCCTGGGCTATTACGCCGGGCACGCGCCCAAGTTTGGCGCGCTGCCCGCATCGGGCAGCGACTTCATCACCGCGCCAGAACTCTCGCCCCTGTTTGGCCGCGCGCTGGCCGCGCAGGTGGCCCAGGCGCTGGCGGCCACGGGCACGAACGAAGTGTGGGAATTTGGCGCAGGCAGCGGCGCGCTGGCCGAGCAGGTGCTGAACGAACTTGCCAGCCTGGGCCAGCCCGTGGCGCGCTACGGCATCGTCGAGCTGTCGGCCACCTTGCGCCAGCGCCAGCGCCAGCGCTTGGCCGCGCACACGGCTGTGGTGCACTGGGCAGATGCGCTGCCCAGCGCCTTGAGCGGCGTGCTGCTGGGCAACGAGGTGCTGGACGCCATGCCCGTGCAACTGCTGGCGCGCACCCACGGCCAATGGCATGAACGCGGCGTGGCCCTGGCCGATGAATTCAAGCCTTTTAGGCCGCCAGCGCGCACGGATAGCGCGGCAGAAGCTATCAAAAATGAAGCACCCCGCTTCATCTGGCAAGACCGCCCCACCCCCCTGCGCCCGCCCATCGAGGTGCCCGGCACGCACGACTACGTGACCGAGCGGCACCCGCAGGCGTGCGCCTTCATCGCCACCGTGGCCGAGCGCCTGCGCGCAGGCTCAGGCGGTGCGGCGTTTTTCATCGACTACGGCTTTCCCGAGGCCGAATACTGGCACCCCCAGCGCGCCAGCGGCACCCTGGTGTGCCACCGCGCGCACCGGGTGGACGACGACCCGCTGGCCGACGTGGGCCACAAGGACATCACCGCGCATGTCGATTTCACCGGCATTGCCCTGGCCGCGCAGGACGCGGGCCTGCACGTGCTGGGCTATACCAGCCAAGCGCGCTTTTTGCTCAACTGCAGCATCGCCACGATGATGGAAGCAGCCGATCTGCCCACCCGCGCCAACACGATGAAGCTGCTGGCCGAGCATGAGATGGGCGAGCTGTTCAAAGTCATTGCCCTGGGCACGCATGAATGGGCGCCGCGCGGCTTTGCGCTGGGCGACCGCACGCACCGGCTGTAAACCCGCAAGGCCCGCACATGCTCCGCTGGATTCTGGTTGTCTTTCTGGCCCTGGTGCTCATCAACGGCTTGCAAGCCTGGCTGCAAAAGCTGGGCGTGGGCCGGCTGCCGGGGGACTTTCGCTTTCGGCTGCTGGGGCGCGAGTGGTTCATTCCGCTGACCTCCACGCTGATCCTCAGCGGCTTGGCTGGCCTGATCGCGAAATGGCTGTAGGCCGCATCGCCACCGGCGCCTAGGCCGAATCGACATTCATCCGGTATCTTCCGCGGATGTCCAAGACCAAGCA
>JAUNHQ010000082.1 GCA_030535425.1 Pseudomonadota bacterium
CCTCGGGCTGATCGGCCTGTGCCAGCCAGGGGAGACTTTGCTACATACAAGGGCAAGGCGCCCGGATGTGACCAGAAGCAACGCCCATGCCAGGGCGTCAGCGGGTCGCTCAAGCGGTGCAATCTCAGTAAACTGCCCGTCTTTCCCCTTTTTGTTTTCTCCCTTTGCGGCAGAGGTGAAGTTGATGGCGTGGACTCGGCGTAAAGCGGTTTTTCTGGTGGGTGCGGCGCTGATGGCGGCACAAGCGCAGGGGCAGGCGCAGGCACAAGCGTCTGCGCAGCCGATCAAGGTGGGCGTGCTGGCGCCGCTGACGGGCGGCGCGTCGGACATTGGCAACCCCATGCTCAATGGCATGCGCCTGGCGGTGGATGCGTTCAACGCCACCGGGGGCTATCTGGGGCGGCGCATTGAGCTGGTGGTCAAAGACGACCAGAGCCTGCCCGACGTGGGGCGCCAGCAGGCGCAGGCGATGGTGGAAGAGGGCGTTGTCGCGGTCATGGGGCTGGGCACGACCGGGGTGGCAATGCGCACGATCGACGTCTTTCAGACAGCCGGGGTGCCGGTGATCGTGGCGTCGGCCACGGGCACGGCCATTACGCGCGGGGCCGCCTCCATGCCAGACAGCGTGGTGTTCCGGGTATCGGCGCGCGATGACATGCAGATTCCCTTTGCGGTGGCCGATTTGAAGCGCCGCCGCATCCAGCGCATAGCGGCCTTTGTGGACAACTCAGGTTATGGCAACGCGGGCCTGGTGGACTTGCGCCAGGCGCTGATGGGCACAGACATACAACTGGTGCACCTGAGCCGCTTTGACAATGGGGTGAAGGATCTGGGCGCTGAGGTGCTCAAGGCCCGCAATGCGGGGGCGCAGGCCATTTTCAGCATCACCTTAGGGCGCGAAAACGCCGTGCTGGCCAAGGCGCGCGCGGCGCTGGGCTGGAACGTGCTGCACATTGGCCCGTGGACCCTGTCGCTGCCGCTGTACCTGGAAGGCGCCCGCGAAGCAGCCGAGGGCACGCTGATGGTGCAGACCTTCATTGCCGAGCCCACGAACGAGTGGCGCACGCGCTTTCTGAACAGCTACCGCGCGGTCTACAAGGTCGATGACATTCCCAACGTGATGGTGGCCGCGCAGGGCTTTGATGCGGCCAACCTGATCGGTCAGGCCATTTTGCGGATTCCGCACGGCAAGCCGCTGACGCGCGCGGCCATCAAGCAGGCGCTGGAAACCAATGAGCGGGCCTACTACGGCGTTGTCACCAGCTACAAGCGGCCGTTTGACGCCACCGACAAGGACGCCGTCAGCCCCAACATGCTGTTTCTGGGCCGGGTGCAAAACGGCCGCATCACCTTTGCCTATGCAGAAGATGCACAGCGCAACGCGCTGGTGGAAACCAAGCGCTGAGAAACGGCAGCCAAGCGCTTGTGCACACGGTTTTTGCTACTTTTAAGATAGCTTCTGCCACGTTCCATTAGCCATTTTCAGCATGTTTCAAGGCTGAAATCAGCCAGCAGAAGGTGGCTAAAGCTCTTGAAAATAGAGCATCACGCCTTAGGGATACAGCCCGCGCAGATCGCGCGCGTGCAGGATGCGCTGACACGCGACGATGAAGGTGGCGGTGCGCAGGCTGACCTGGTGCTGCTGGGCCACTTGCCACACGGCGGCAAAGGCGTCTTGCATGATGCGCACCAGGCGCTGGTTGATTTCGTCTTCGCTCCAGAAGAAGCTGGAAAAGTCCTGCACCCATTCAAAGTAGCTCACCGTCACGCCGCCGGCGTTGGCAATGACGTCGGGCACAACGAGCACGCCTTTGTCTTGCAGGATGTCGTCGGCCTCGGGGGTGGTAGGGCCGTTGGCGCCTTCAATGACCATGCGGGCGCGGATGCGGCTGGCGTTGTGGCGGGTGATTTGCCCCTCCAGCGCGGCGGGGATGAGGATGTCGCAATCGCTGGCCCAGAACTCATCGGGCGCCAGGCGGTCGGCCCCGGCAAAACCGTTGACGCCGCCGGTGCGCGCCACGTGCGCTTGCAGATCGGCCGCGTTCAGGCCCTGGCCGTGGTGCACGGCGCCGGTGTGGTCTTGCACGGCGACGATGCGCGCGCCCGCGTCGGCAAACAGGCGCGCGGCCACCCCGCCCACGTTGCCAAAGCCTTGCACGGCCACGCGCGCGCCTTCAATGGGCAAGCCGGTGCGCTGCGCCGCGGCCACGCCCACGGTGAACACGCCGCGCCCGGTGGCTTCGCGCCGGCCCAGCGAACCGCCCAGGTCCAGCGGCTTGCCAGTGACCACGCCGGTGGCCGTGAGACCCTGGTTGACGGAGTAGGTGTCCATCATCCAGGCCATGATGCGCTCGTTGGTGTTGACGTCGGGCGCGGGAATGTCCTTGCTGGGGCCGATGATGATGCCGATCTCGCTGGTGTAGCGGCGCGTGAGGCGTTGCAGCTCGCCTTCGGACAGGGTGCGCGGATCGACCCGGATGCCGCCTTTGGCGCCGCCGTAGGGCACGCCCACGGCGGCATTCTTGATGGACATCCACGCCGCCAGGGCCATGACTTCGGACAGGGTCACGTCCTGGTGAAAGCGCACGCCGCCCTTGCCGGGGCCGCGGCTGATGTTGTGCTGCACGCGGTAGCCCTCGAAATGGGCCACGGTGCCGTTGTCCAGGTGAATGGGCACGTCCACGATGAGCGAGCGCTTGGGGCGCTTGAGCGATTCGGCCCACTTGGCCAGCGGGCCCAGGTAGGGCGTAACGCGGTCCACCTGCGCCAGGTAGGTGCCCCAGGGGCCCAGGTGCCCGGGGTCCAGGTACGAGGGCAGGGCGTGCGCGGGCGGCGATGAGGGGGCGTGCATGCGGTGTCTCCTTGTGGTGATGAGGGCCCGGCCAAGGCCAGGCGGGGGCAGCAGGCAAGACGGGCTTGATTGCTATTTTTATAATAGCTGCCGCCGCGCGATGGGTAAAGACGAAAGGCCTGTTTGCCCATAAAATCAGCAACTTTTCCCCTTCTTTCTGGCCCAGTGGGCGGCTTGCCCCGCCTGAGCTGGTGCATGGATGAACACGACCGTGACCCAAGCGCTTTACACCCACCCCCAGCCGTTTGACGTGATTGTTGTCGGCGGCGGCCATGCCGGCACCGAGGCCGCGCTGGCGGCTGCGCGCATGGGCGCGCAAACGCTTTTGCTGACGCACAACATCGAAACCCTGGGCCAGATGAGCTGCAACCCCAGCATTGGCGGCATTGGCAAGGGCCACCTGGTGAAAGAGGTGGATGCGCTGGGCGGAGCCATGGCGCTGGCCACGGACGAGGCGGGCATTCAGTTCCGCATCCTCAACAGCAGCAAGGGCCCGGCGGTACGCGCCACGCGGGCGCAGGCCGACCGCGTGCTGTACAAGGCCGCCATCCGCCACCGGCTGGAAAACCAGCCCAAGCTGTGGCTGTTCCAGCAGGCGGTGGACGACGTGATGGTGCAGGGCGGCCGCGTGACGGGTGTGGTCACGCAGCTGGGCGTGGCTTTTCGCGGGCGCACGGTGGTGCTGACGGCGGGCACATTCTTGGACGGGCGCATTCACGTGGGTTTGCAAAACTACGCGGCAGGCCGCGCGGGCGATCCGCCTGCGGTGTCGCTGTCGGCCCGGCTGAAGGAACTCAAGCTGCCCCAGGGCCGCCTGAAAACCGGCACGCCCCCGCGCCTGGACGGGCGCAGCATCGACTTTGCCGCGTGCGAGGTGCAGCCGGGCGACGGCATGCCCGGCGGGCAGAACCCGCGCATGCCGGTGTTCAGCTTCATGGGCCGGGCCGACATGCACCCGCGCCAGCTGCCGTGCTGGATCACGCACACCAACGCGCGCACGCACGAGATCATTCGCAGCGGCTTTGACCGCAGCCCCATGTTCACCGGCGTGATCGAAGGTGTGGGCCCGCGCTACTGCCCCAGCGTGGAAGACAAGATCAACCGCTTTGCCGACAAGGACAGCCACCAGATTTTTCTGGAGCCCGAGGGGCTGAGCACGCACGAGGTGTACCCCAACGGCATCAGCACCAGCCTGCCGTTTGACATTCAGGTGGCGCTGGTGCGGTCCATGAAAGGGCTGGAAAACGCCCACATCCTGCGGCCCGGCTACGCCATCGAATACGACTACTTTGACCCGCGCGCACTCAAAAGCAGCTTTGAAACCCAGCACGTGGGCGGCCTGTTCTTTGCCGGGCAGATCAACGGCACCACGGGCTACGAAGAAGCGGCCGCGCAGGGTTTGTTTGCAGGCATCAACGCCGCGCTGCAATGCCGCCAGATGGACGGGCGCGACGACGACTTTGGCGGCGCCTGGTTACCCCGCCGCGACGAAGCCTACCTGGGCGTGCTGGTGGACGACCTCATCACCAAGGGCGTGACCGAGCCTTACCGCATGTTCACCAGCCGGGCCGAATTTCGCCTGCAACTGCGCGAAGACAATGCCGACATGCGCCTAACCGAAACCGGCCGCCGCCTGGGGCTGGTGGACGATGCCCGCTGGGACGCTTTCTGCCGCAAGCGCGATGCGGTTTCACGTGAAACAGAGCGCCTGAAAGCCACCTGGGTCAACCCACGTAACCTGCCCGCTGCCGAAAGCGAGCGCGTGCTGGGCAAAGCCATTGAGCACGAGCACAACCTGTTCGACCTGCTGCGCCGCCCCGAGGTGGGCTACGCCAGCCTGATGAGCCTGGACGGCGGCAAGCACGCCAGCGCCGATGTTTCACGTGAAACGCTGGGCGATGCAGCCGAGGCGGTGATCGAGCAAGTGGAAATTGCCGCCAAGTACAGCGGCTACATCGACCGCCAGCGCGAGGAGGTGGAGCGCGCCGCCCATTACGAGCGCCTGCGCCTGCCGCCCGACCTGGACTACATGCAAATTGGCGCGCTCTCCATCGAAGTGCGCCAAAAGCTGCAATCCCAGCGGCCCGAAACCCTGGGGCAGGCCAGCCGCATCAGCGGCGTCACCCCTGCGGCCATTTCGCTGCTGCTGATCCACTTGAAGAAAAGCGGCTTCAAAGGGATGGCCCCCACACCAGCAACCGCACCAGCAACCACGCCAACAGCCACACCCGCAACCGCATGAACCAGCTGCCGCCGACCCATGCACTGGCAGACGCTTTGGCCCAAGGCGTGGCCGCCCTGGGGCTGGACGTGCCCCCGGCGCAGCAGGCGCAGCTGCTGGCCTACCTGGACTTGCTGGGCAAGTGGAACAAGGTCTACAACCTGACCGCGCTGCGCGATCCGGCCGACATGCTCACCCACCACCTGCTCGACAGCCTGGCCGTGCTGCCACCGCTGCGGCGCCACCTGGCCGCACACCCGCCCGCAGAGGGCAGGGCGCCGCGCCTGCTGGACGTGGGCAGCGGCGGTGGCCTGCCCGGCGTGGTTATGGCCATCACCCACCCGAACATGACCGTGCATTGCGTGGACACCGTGGCCAAAAAAGCCGCCTTCGTGCAGCAAGTGGCCGCCACACTGGGGCTGCCCCAGCTGCGCGGCCTGCATGCGCGGGTGGAAAGCCTGCGCGAGCCCTATGACCTGGTGTGCAGCCGCGCCTTTGCTTCGCTGGCCGACTTCACCGCCTGGTCGCGCGGCGCGCTGGCAGGGCAGGGCGTGTGGATGGCCATGAAGGGCAAGCGCCCCGACGACGAAATAACCGCCCTGCCGCCCGACGTGCAGGTGTTTCACGTGGAACCACTCACCGTGCCCGGCCTGGCGGCTGAACGCTGCCTGGTGTGGCTGCGGCGCGCGCCAGCAGAGCTGACAGCAGATTTGCCCCATGACTGAAAAATTCACCCGCTCCGCCCCTTTTCGCGCAGCCCTGTGGGGCGGTCTGAGCACCGGCCCTGTGCTGGCCGTGCTGTGGCCCCTGTTCGTGCGGCTGGAATCAGGGGTGTGGCCCCTGTCGCTGGTGGCGCACACCGTGGCCATGCTCACCCTGGGCACAGTCACCGGCCTGGGCGCGGCCCTGACCTTGCTGCTGCCCGTGCTCAGCCTGCTCAACGTGCACACCGGCCCGCGCCTGAAGTGGCAGGCCGCCGCAGCCGGCGCGGGCGTGTGCGTGTTGCTGGTGGCCGGCTTTGGCCTGATGGCCGATGCCGTGCGCCTGGGCGAACAATGGCCCCTGTGGGCGGTGCTCGTGCTCACCGGCGCCATCAGCGGCTGGCTGGGCGGCGCCATGGCTTCGCGGCCCCGTCGCGCCAGCGGTGCGGGCGGCACGGCTGCATAAAATCAAGGTTTTTCTCTGGCCTGCTGCTTAACAAGGCACGGGCCGCTGGGCACCCCATGAAAATCTTCTGCATTGCCAACCAAAAGGGCGGGGTTGGCAAAACCACCACCACCGTCAACCTGGCCGCCGGCCTGGGCCGCATCGGCCAGCGCGTGCTGCTGGTGGATTTGGACCCGCAGGGCAACGCCACCATGGGCTCGGGGGTGGACAAGCGCACGCTCTCGCCCTCGGTGTACGACGTGCTGCTGGAATCGGCCACCGTGGCCGAAGCCGCCGTGGTGCCCGAGCGCCTGAAGCAAGCCGGCGCCCCCTACGCCGTGTTGGGCGCCAACCGCGAACTGGCCGGCGCCGAAGTGGAACTGGTGGCCGAAGAGCGGCGCGAACGCCGCCTGAAAGACGCGCTGGCCCAAGTCAGCGCAGACTACGACTTCGTCCTCATCGACTGCCCGCCCAGCTTGAGCATGCTCACCCTCAACGGCCTGTGCGCCGCCCAGGGCGTCATCGTACCCATGCAGTGCGAATACTTCGCGCTCGAAGGGCTGGCCGACCTTACCAACACCATCAAACAAGTCCACGCCAACCTCAACCGCGATTTGCGCCTCATCGGCCTGCTGCGCGTCATGTTCGACCCCCGCATCACCTTGCAGCAGCAAGTTAGCGAACAGCTGAAAAAACACTACGGCGACAAGGTGTTCGACACCCTCATCCCCCGCAACGTGCGCCTGGCCGAAGCCCCCAGCTACGGCCTGCCCGGCGTCGTGTTCGACCCCTCCGCCAAGGGCAGCAAAGCCTTCATCGCCTTTGCCGAGGAAATGGTGGCGCGCGGCTTTGGCCAATAAGGCATTTGAAAAAACAAGGGGCAAAAAGGCCGTTTGCGCGCACCCAGAGCGCGGCAACAGCTATTAAAAAATGAGCAAACCCACCGTCCTCATCCTGCCCGGCTGGCTGGGCAACGGGCCAGACCACTGGCAAAGCCGCTGGCAGGCGCTGCACGGCTACCAGCAGGTCGAGCAGCACGACTGGCAGCGCCCCCTGCGCGGCGACTGGACGGCCCGCCTGCAAGACGCCGTGCTGGCCGCCCCCGCCGGCCCCGTGCTGCTGGTCGCGCACAGCCTGGGCTGCATCCTCACCGCCTGGTGGGCCGCCCACTCGCCCCAGGCCAGCCGGGTGGCCGGCGCGCTGCTGGTGGCCCCGCCCGACATCGAGCGCGACGACAACCGCGAAAAAATCCCCGGCTGGACGCCTGTCATGCGCCGCCGCCTGCCCTTTGCCGCCACCGTCATCGCCAGCAGCAACGACCCCTTTGGCAGCCTGGCCTGCGCCAGCCAACTGGCTGCCGACTGGGGTGCGGACTTTCTCAACCTCGGCCCCCGCGGCCACATCAACGCCGAATCCGGCCTGGGCGACTGGCCCGAAGGCCACGCCCTGTTGCTAGACTTGGCCGGCAGGCCAGGCCGTCACGGCTGACACGCTTGGCCATCACACCGTCTTCAGTAAAAGCCGCCGTGACCGTGACCGACAAACCCCTGGCCCGCCGCGCGGACTGACCCTGCGCATCCGCCACCCGCTCGAATGAAGCGGCCCCACACACCAACATGAACCACGCCGCTTCTGTTTTCTCTGCCCCCTCCGCCGCCGTGGTGCTGCAAGCCCAGGGCGTGACCAAACGCTTTGCTGAAGGCCCGCTGGACGTGACCGTGCTGCACGGCGTGGACCTGCAAGTGCGCGCGGGCGAAACCCTGGCCATCGTCGGCCAATCCGGCTCGGGCAAAAGCACGCTGCTGCACCTGCTGGGCGGGCTGGACGCGCCCAGCAGCGGCAGCGTGCAGCTCATGGGGCAGGACTTCAGCAGCCTGGGGCCCGCCGCCCAAGGCAGCCTGCGCAACCAGCACCTGGGCTTTGTCTACCAGTTTCACCATTTGCTGCCCGAATTCAGCGCGCTGGAAAACGTGGCCATGCCACTGTGGATACGGCGCGGCGCGCGCGAGCCAGCCGCCGACACCGCCGCGCGCATGCTGGCGCAAGTGGGCCTGCAAAACCGCCTGCACCACCGCCCCGCCGAGCTGTCAGGCGGCGAACGCCAGCGCGTGGCCATTGCCCGCGCCCTGGTCACGCAACCGGCCTGCGTGCTGGCCGACGAACCCACCGGCAACCTGGACCGCAACACCGCCGACAACGTCTTTGCGCTGATGCTTGAGCTGGCTCAGCAGCACGGCACCGCCTTCGTCCTCGTCACCCACGACCAAACCCTGGCCGCCCGCTGCGGGCGCGCCCTGTCGCTGGTGCGCGGCAGGCTGGAAGCTGTCCCCGCCTAAAGCCTGCCCTACTGCCACTCAAAGCCGCACCCGGCGGGCCACGCGGCCGGCGCGCATATCCTGTGGACTGGCACAAACCACCAGCTCATCGCCCACGATTTCCATCGTGGGGATTTCCCATTTGTCGTCATCCCCCGGCAAGATGCTCCGCGCCGTGCGGGTCTGAACGTCATAAACCCAAAGGCCATGGATGTTGCCCAGGCCATTGGCACTGACGCGAATCCGAAAATGCGGGTGTTGGTAAAAGCCCCCCAGGTCCGCCACAAAATAGCGCTCATTCAGCCATCTGCCCCAGTCTTCCAGGCGGCTGCCGCCATGGGCATCGCGCGGCACGGGCAAGGGCTCGCCGTTCAGCCAGATGACCGCCCCTCCCTCCCACGCCGGCATGTCGCTCGCAAAAAGCAGCGCGCAATGCGCCTGGCCATTGGGTGAACAAAAGGCCCGGCCGATCCAGCGCGAGTTGTCATGTGCATTATTGGGAGAGTCTCGCTTGTTCACATCCCATCCCGCCGCCGCAAAATCATGCGCACGCGCACTGGCCGCCAGCGGCGGCATGGGCTGGGTGAACACACCTTGGTCAGAACGCACGCCGCTGCGCGCAGCCTCGATCAGCGTGGCGTACCAGGCCGCCAGGGCTTCAGAGGCCGGGGTGGGCGGCGGGTGTTCATAGATATACATGGGGCCTGTCCAAAAAGCAGTGGGGCTGCATCAGGGCTGGGAACCTGGCGTCAGAACCAGGATTTGACCTGATCCACCGCCTTGGCCGCCTGGTTGGCGAGCCAGTCTCGCGCGCCCGATACCTGCGCACCATAGGCCACGCCCACCCCAACGGCCAGGCCCACGGCGCCACCAACCAAGGTGCCGGCCACCGGCACCACGCTGCCCACGGCCGCCCCGGTGGCGGCCGCAGCCGCAATGGAGCCTGCGGCCACGGCCGTGTCGGCCGCCACGTTGCCAATGGCCTTGGCATCGCCCCGCGCCAGGCCCTGGCGGTTTTCATAGGCAGAGATGCCTGTGCTCACGGCCGCGCCCACGGCGGTTGCGCCCAGCGCGCGCGTGGCCACGGTGCGGGTGACAGCCCCGGTGGTGGCGCTGGCCGCTGCCGATTGACCTGCATGGGTGGCCGCGCGCTGGGTCGCGTTCTGGATGCCGGGGCCCAGCGCACGGTCAAGGCGCGGGGTAAGCACGCGCTCGCCCGCCGCCGCCAGCGCGCCTGTACCCGCGCCCACGGCCGCATCGCGGCCGATCTGGCGCGCCTCATCACCCGTCAGGCGGCCATCGGCCCAAGCCGCCGCCGATGACACACCCAGTGAGGCCGCGCCGCCCCACAAACCGCCCTGCCTTGCCGTGGGCATGTCGAACCCTGTGGCCGGGAGCGGCAGGGGTACGGGCCGGCCCACTTTCACGCCAAAGTTTTGCATGGCGGCTTCTGGGGACGGCATGGTGTCACGCACAAATTGCGTGTAGGGAAACTTGAATGACGAAGCTGGCTGCCCCGAGGCCAAGTGCGCCTGCCGCGCCTGCTCGACATGTGCTCGCATGGTTTTCTGTGCAGCCTGGTCGAGCCGGTCCAGCTCCTTGGGCGAGTAGGCACGATCGCCCAGCACGATGGAGCGCTCATCGGGGTGGCCCACCGTGCTCCTGATCGCATCCAGCTTCCGGTCGTCCATGAAGCCGTGGAATTTGTCACTGTCATCCAGCGCATGGATGCCCACCCGCCTGGGCTCTTCAGGCTGGCCCGCCTCCCGCCAAAGCCTCTGTCGGCCCAGCTGGGTCTGATCTGGATCCTTCTTCAGACGATCCGCATCTGCCGTATCTCCCGCCTCCGACGCCACCGCATTGACACTGCTTTTCGAGCTGTCCACGTGCAGCTTGCCGTCTGCGGTTTTGTAGTACAGGTCGGCGTCCAGGTTGGGCTGGTCAATGTCGGGCAGGCCCGTGGTGCCCAGGTGGGTGCCGTGTTCTGGGTCAAACGCCAGCTTGGTGCCCGGCGCCAGAGTGTTCTGATCCAGCACCCGGGTGGCTGCGTTCAGGTGCGCCAGCGCCGCCTTGAATTCATTGCTGTCCGACGCCGCCGTGGCCAGCTCTCGCAGCCGCATGCGAAATTTGTTGGAGGTGTTGGGGTCAAAGCGACCGTCCTCAATGGCGTTGCCCAGGTTCAGCAGCGATGTGCGCAGTGTCTGCCGTGTTTTGGGGTCGTCAATGTCCTGGCGCTCCAGCGCCGTGCGGGCGTTGGCGGGCGCGTCGGCAATGGCTGCGGTCTCCATGCCCGCCTTTGGCGGCGGTGTGGCGGCGGCTTTTTCAAAGCCTGCCATGGCGCGCGTGTATGCGCGTTGCGGGTCGGCGGCAATGCGCGCCGAGTCCCAAACCGCCGGGGCCGCAACACCCACCTGGGCGGCAGGCACGGCAGAAGCCGTCGGGCTTTGGGTCTCATCGGGTTTACGGTGCGCATCTTGCGCCACACGCGGGCCAGCACAGGAAGCAACAGCAGTCATGGACAAAAACCCTCATCGGTTGGACAAGCCCCCCGATTAGGCCCCGCCACAGCGCCACCGCACAGCTGGTTCCGTTACCAGCTAGAACTTTTACCGATCAGTATTTTTACCAGACGCTGCACGCGCTGTTTGGCTCAAAAATTGGGGTCAGATCATCATTTTCCCCTGGGACAAAGTGAAGGCGCGCAGCCACACCTTGTCCAACCTGGCACGTGCCCTGGGCACGGACACCGCTGTGCGCCAGCGCGTCAAGTGCATCGATCGGCTGCTGGGCAACGCGGCCCCGCAGCGCGAGTGCTCGGCACCTGCCCGCAGCCGGTCATCCTCATCGACGGGAGCGATCTGAAGGCCGATCGCAGCGTGCAACTGATCCGCGCCAGCCTGGCCTTGCACGGGCGCAGCCTGTGCCTGCTGCTGCAGGTGTATCCGGACACCGAGGCGGCCACGCCCGAGGCGCACCAGCGCTTTCTTGGTCAGCTCAAGAACATCGTGCCCGTGCACGCTGCAGCAGTTAAGCGCCGCTGCCGTGGTGGCCTTGCATGCCCAGGGCATGTGCATTGAGCAGGAGTTTCGTGACACCAAGAGCGCGCGGCTGGGGCTGGGCCTGGAGCACAGCGGCACGCGCTCGCCCAAGCGGCTGGCGGTAGCTGTCCTTGATCGCTGCGCTGGCGCAGTGGGTGCTGCATCTGCTGGGGCAGTGGGCCCAGGAGTAAGGCCAGCAGCGCCAATGGCAACTGACCAACCGACGTGCCCGCCCCGAACTGTCGGTGCATCGCCTGGGCTGGCTGATCGCGCATGCACTTGATCCGCCCATTGAGGCTTTAGGCTTTGCGCGAGATCATCACCCGCTAGACCAAGCCAAATATGGCGTTGAGGATTTGAGGGGAAACCTCAGGGTCAGAAGCCTCAGGGTCAGATCACAATTTCATTCCTGGTCATGCACGAAGACGTGCGCCGCTCGCCCAGCGTGCGCGCGGTGGCGGATTTTTGGTGCAGGCGCTGGCGTATGAGACGCTTGGTGAAGGCTGCCGCTTGCCTGGCATGCAGCGCAGCGTTTTGTTTTGCCTGCGCCAGTTGATCTGTCAAAACGCGGCGTTGATCGCCTGGTTTCTTGCCTTTTGCACGATGGCCCGATTGTCCAGGAGAAGGGCACTTTCACCCAGGCGGGCAATATTCAGCATGGCCTTGCCGATATCTTCGGTGCTGAGCATGGGAATCGGAAAAATACCACCCAACACCCGCATCAGCGGGCGCATGATGCTGTACATGGCCGCATAAGCCGGTGTTTTGGAACGAATTCCTTTTTCCGCCATGATAAAGGACGGGCGAAAAATATTGACCCTGAGCGGCGAGGCCAGCAGCGCGTTTTCGGTTTCGCCGCGCACGCGCTTCCACATGGTCGGGCTTTGTTCCGTGCTGTCTGCGCCCGCGCCGGAGACATAGATGTCGCATCCCGGACGATTGGAAGCCTTTGGCTGTCTGTGAAACAGTTC
>JAUNHQ010000010.1:0-26400 GCA_030535425.1 Pseudomonadota bacterium
AGTGTGAACACGCCCTAGCACGTGCGCGTGCAGCGCGCGCTGCGGCAGCTGATGCTGGATGGCGCACTGCCCGCCGGCAGCGCCTTGCCCGCCACGCGCACGCTGGCGCAGTCGCTGGGTGTGTCGCGCGACACGGTCGAGGCGGCCTATGGCCAATTGCAGCTGGAAGGCTTTGTGGACCGCCAAGTGGGCCGGGGCAGCTTCGTCTGCGCCCGCGTGCAGGCCATGCGCCCGGCCCCGTCTGCGCGGCGCACGTCCGCCACCGCGCCCCCGGCACGCCTGAGCCAGCGCGGCGCAGCCATTCAGCGCGGCGGCGGCGTGCACAGTGCGCTGGCCGCTCGCCCTTTTGCCCAGGGCCTGCCGGAAACACGCAACTTTCCCCTGCCCTTGTGGGAGCGCCTGCAACGCCAGGTGCTGAAGGAATGGGGCAGCGCTGCGCTGGCCAGCGCGCCGCCGCAGGGCATGGCGCCGCTGCGGCGCGCCATTGCCGATTACCTCAACCTAGAGCGCGGCGCGCGCACCACACCCGATCAGGTGCTGGTGCTCACCAGCGCCCAGCAGGCGCTGACCCTGTGCGCCACCGTGCTGCTGGATGCGGGCGATGGCATTGGCCTGGAAGACCCCGCCTACCACGGCGCGCGCCGCGCGTTTGAAGCCGCCGGCCTGCGCTGCCTGCCTGTGCCGGTGGACGCCCAGGGCCTGCAAACCGATGCGTTGCGCCGCAAGACCCAGGCCGCAGCCGCCCCGCGCGCGCTGTACCTGACCCCTTCGCACCAGTTTCCCACCGGCGCCACGCTGTCGCTGGCGCGGCGGCTGGCCCTGATCGAGTGGGCGCGGCAGCAGCAGGCCTGGCTCATTGAAGACGACTACGACAGCGAGTTTCACTACGCCGGCCGCCCCACCGCCTGCGTGCAGGGGCTGGACGCGCACGGGCGCACCCTGTACATCGGCACCTTCAGCAAATCGCTTTTTCCTGGGCTGCGCCTGGCCTACATGGCGCTGCCCGCTGCGCTGGTGGCGCCCATGACGGCCGCCCGCACCGTGCTAGACGGCCACAGCGCCCCGCTGGCGCAGCTGACGCTGGCACGCTTTATCGACGGCGGACACTTTGGCGCCCACATCCGCGCCATGCGCACGCTTTACGCCCAGCGCCGCGACGCGCTGGCGGCGCTGGTACGCCAGCACCTGGCCGGCAGCCTCAGCCCCGTGGTGCCCGCAGGCGGCCTGCAAATGCCCTGCCTGCTCACGCGCGAAGACTGGCCCGAACGCGCCGCCGTGCAAGCCGCCCGCGCCGCGGGTGTGGAACTGCTGGGCCTGGGCAGCCTGCACGCCACGGGCCGGGGGCAGCCAGGCTTTTTAATGGGTTTTGCCGCCTACGCCCCGCACGAAATGGTCGATGCCCTGCGGGTGCTGGCACGGGTATGGCGCGGCTGACAGAAGCAGGAGAAGCCCAATGAAAATGCCATTTGCGCAATAAGCACAATGGTTTATAGCTATTCAATATATAGCAATCAAGCATACGTGGGCAACACGATGACACAGCCAAAACCCTGGCGGCGCACGCGTCAACGCGGTTTTTTCATGGCGGTGGCGAAAAAGCGCATCAGCTCCGCGTCCATCTCGGCCTTGGCCGCTTCCAGCGAGATGGGGCGCTCAGCCCCTGGGGGGTGGGCCAGGGCGCGGTCGCGCGCCTTGGCCATGCGGCGCTGCTCGGCCTCGGCGTCGCGGCCGGCGTGATCGGCCAGCACGCGCACGCCGCGCGGGCCTATTTCAGCAAAACCGCCCAACACCTGAATGTGCCCTTCTTCGCCATTGACCGGCTGGTAGCGCAACACCCCCGGCGCCAGCATGGTGAGCGTGGGCGTGTGGTGGCGCAGCACGCCCAGGTGGCCCGCCAGGCCGGGGATGTACACATAGGTCACGCGGCCGGAAAACTCCACCGTGCCCAGGGTCAGCACGTCCAGCTGAAACGGCGCTTGCGCGTCGGTGAGCATCATCGGCCACCTCCTTGCAGCGCGTCGGCGCCTGCGGTGATTTCAATGATTTCGCGCGTGATCGTTTCTTGCCGCATCTTGTTGTAGTTCATGGTCAGCTCTTCGATCACGTGGGTGGCGTTGTCGGTGGCGGCTTTCATGGCCGTCATGCGGGCGCAGTGCTCGCAGGCCAGGTTTTCGGCCACGGCGCGGAACATGGTGGATTCGACATAGCGGGCCAGCAACACGTCGATGACCTGCCTCGGCTCCGGCTCGTAGAGGTAGTCCACGCCGCCCATGGTGGTGGCCGCCTCCCCTTCGGGCAGGGTAATCAGGGCGGGGTCGGCAGGCAGCAGGCGCTCAAGCATGGGTTCGTGCACCAGCATGTTCTGGAAACGGTTGGTGGCGATGTACAGCTCGCTGATGTCGCCATCGACAAACTGGTGCAGCGGCACCGCCAGCGCGCCCAGCAGCTCTTCGGATTCGAGCACGTCGCCCGTCACACCAGAGGCTTCGGCCACGATGCGCACGCCCGCGCGGCGCATGGCGGCGGCGCCACGGCTGCCAATGACGGTGACGCAGACCTGGCGCCCCGCCTTTTCCCACGAGGCCATTTGCCGCAGGCACACTTGCAGCAGCCGCAGATTGAGCGGGCCGCACAGGCCCTTGTCGGTAGTGACCAGCAGCACGCCCACGCCGCCGCCTGTGGAGCGGCGCATCAAGGGCGGCTGGTAGTCGGGGTTGACGGCCATCAGCCGCGCCAGAATGGCCAGCAGCGCGCGGGAGTACGGGCGCACGGCCTCAGCCCGCTGGCGGGCATAGCCCATTTTGATGAAGGCGATGCGCTGCATGGCCTCGGTGATGGTGCGCGTTTTGCGCACGCTGCCAATCTGGCGCTTGATTTCTCTGAGCTGAGACATGAAGCGGTGTTTTACCACCAGCACCCAGGCGCGTGTGTAAAGCCAGGCCTGCGGCTGGCAACGCTTGGCGTCTGAAAATTTTTCAGCCCCACAGGGCTTTTGCGCAGCAGCAGCGCGTGCAAGCAGCTATGGTTTTGATACTGCAAAGAAAAATCGCGGCCTCAACGCCGCGATCCATCATCGGGCGCAGCCCGGGCAGGGCCGCATCCTTTAGGGAGAGTTACTTCAACAGCGACAGATCGCGCACCGCCCCCTTGTCGGCCGATGTGGCCAGCAGCGCATAGGCCTTGAGCGCGGCCGACACCTTGCGCGGGCGGGGCTGCGCGGGCTGCCAGCCTTGCTTGTCCTGCTCGGCGCGGCGCTGGGCCAGCTCCTGCTCAGACACCAGCACCTCAATGCGGCGGGCGGGAATGTCGATGCGGATGCGGTCGCCGTTGCGCACCAGGCCGATGGCGCCGCCCGCAGCCGCCTCGGGCGAGCAGTGGCCAATGGACAGGCCCGAGGTGCCGCCCGAAAAGCGCCCGTCGGTCAGCAGCGCGCAGGCTTTGCCCAGCCCCTTGCTTTTAAGGTAGCTGGTGGGATAGAGCATTTCCTGCATGCCAGGGCCGCCCTTGGGGCCTTCGTAGCGCACCACCACCACGTCGCCGGCCTTGACCTTGTCGTTCAGGATGTGCTCCACCGCCTCGTCCTGCGACTCAACGACGTGGGCCGGGCCTTCAAAGACCAGGATGCTGTCGTCCACCCCGGCGGTTTTGACCACGCAGCCATCTTGCGCAATGTTGCCGGTGAGCACGGCCAGCCCGCCTTCTTGGCTGAAGGCGTGCTGCACGGAGCGAATGCAACCCTTGGCGCGGTCGGTGTCCAGGCTGGGCCAGCGGGCCGACTGGCTGAAGGCCACTTGCGTGGGCACGCCGCCAGGGCCAGCCAGGTAGAAGGTTTTCACCTCATCCGCAGGCGCGCGCATGATGTCCCACTGCGCCAGCGCATCGCCCAGGGTGGGCGCGTGCACGGTGGGCACGTCCAGGTGCAGCTTGCCCGCGCGCTCCAGCTCGCCCAGGATGCCCATGATGCCGCCTGCGCGGTGCACGTCCTCAATGTGGTACTGGTTGGTGTTGGGCGCCACCTTGCACAGCTGCGGCACCTGGCGCGAGAGGCGGTCGATGTCCTTCATGCCAAAGTCAATGCCCGCTTCCTGCGCCACGGCCAGCAGGTGCAAGATGGTGTTGGTGCTGCCGCCCATGGCAATGTCCAGCGTCATGGCGTTTTCAAACGCCTTGCGGCCCACGGCGCGCGGCAGCACGCGCTCGTCGCCCTGCTCGTAATAGCGGCGCGCCAGCTCCACGATCAGGCGGCCCGCGCGCTTGAACAGCTGCTCGCGGTCGGCGTGCGTGGCCACCACGGTGCCGTTGCCCGGCAGCGACAGGCCCAGCGCCTCGGTCAGGCAGTTCATGCTGTTGGCGGTGAACATGCCCGAGCACGAGCCGCAGGTGGGGCAGGCGCTGCGCTCGGCCTCGGCCACGTCGGCGTCGCTGAGCTGGTCGTTGGCCGCCATCACCATGGCGTCGATCAGATCGAGCTTGCGCAGCTCAATCGTCTTGGTCTCGGGGTTGAGCAGCTTGGCCTTGCCCGCCTCCATGGGGCCGCCGCTGACGAAGATGACGGGAATGTTCAGGCGCATGGCGGCCATCAGCATGCCGGGGGTGATCTTGTCGCAGTTGCTGATGCACACCAGCGCATCGGCGCAGTGGGCATTGACCATGTATTCCACGCTGTCGGCAATGATGTCGCGGCTGGGCAGGCTGTAGAGCATGCCGTCATGGCCCATGGCAATGCCGTCGTCCACGGCAATGGTGTTGAATTCCTTGGCCACACCGCCTGCGGCCTCGATCTCGCGCGCCACCAGCTGGCCCAGGTCTTTCAAATGCACGTGGCCGGGCACGAACTGCGTGAAGCTGTTGGCAATGGCGATGATGGGTTTGTCAAAGTCGGCATCCTTCATGCCGGTGGCACGCCAGAGCGAACGGGCACCAGCCATGTTGCGGCCGGCGGTGGAAGTCTTGGAGCGGTAGGTGGGCATGGGAAAAGCCTTGTAATCAGATGGGTGAAGCAGCGGTCGGGGTGTCCAAAAGGGCAAAAAACAAGGTCTGCCGCAGGCAGCTTGCCCGTGGCAGACCTTGGATTATTGCGGCAGCCGCTTGCCAGGCCTGGCGCATCCGCGCTCAGCGGCGCCTTGGCGGTGCGGCCTTGGGCTTTTGACCGATGGCCTGGCGCTGGCGGTTGATGCGCGCCAGCTTGCGCTCGTCTTCGCGTTCCATGGCCTTGCGCTTGGTATAGCCCGACCAGTCGGCCCAGGCCCACCACACCACGGCCAGCGCGAAGGGCGCAAGCACCGTCCACCATGACCAGTCGGCCACCGGGCCGATGGCCTGCCACTTCATGAGCACCAACAGGATTCCCAACCCCAAAAAGTACATGTTTTTTTCCTTCAACACCCCATTTGTCACACAGACGGGTCAACCCCCCGCCCTAGAATGGCGTTGAGTCAACTGTAGCTCAACTACCCACGACTGAGGAGAAACGATGAAGCGTATTCTGTTCACCATTGCCGCTTTGACAGCCTTTGCCGCACCTGCCATGGCAGATGAAGCCTTGGCCAAGGCCAAGAACTGCATGGCCTGCCATGCCACCGACAAAAAACTGGTCGGCCCCTCTTACAAGGATGTGGCTGCCAAATACGGCAAAGAAGCGGGCGCAGCGGGCAAGCTGGCAAGCAAGATTCAAAAAGGCGGCTCCGGTGTATGGGGTGCCGTTCCCATGCCCCCCAATGCCAATGTCAATGCCGATGAGGCGCAAAAGCTTGCCGCTTGGATCCTGACGCTCAAGTAAGCCGCGTTTTTTCACGCTGGCAGCGTCTCAAGCCCGCCCCTGCACAGGGGGCGGGCTTTTTTGCGGGCGCTTGTTTTTCAGTCCTCAATGCCGCGCTGCGCGGGCACGCCGGCCTGGTGGGCGTGCTTGATGAGGCCCATTTCGGTCACGGTGTCGGCCAAGTCGATGATTTCTTGCGGGCAGCGGCGGCCCGTGAGGCACACGTGCACGTCGCGCGGGCGCTGGCGCAGGGTGCTGATGACCTCGCCCAGCGGCAGCCAGCCGTAGATGAGGGGGTAGGTGATTTCGTCCAGCACCACCAGAAAGTGCTGGCCGCCCAGGATGGCGGCGCGGGCTTTTTGCCAGCCTTCGCGGGCCAGCTCGGCGCTGTGCGAGAGGTCTTTGCTTTTCCAGGTGAAGCCGTCGCCCAGCCCTTCGATGGGGATGCCCAGCTGCTCGAACACGCGGTGTTCGCCAAAGCGGGCGCTGGGCACTTTCATGAACTGAAAGACCTTGACAGCCTTGCCGCGCCCGTGGGCGCGCACGGCCAGGCCAAAGGCGGCGGTGCTTTTGCCTTTGCCGTTGCCGGTGTGCACCAGGATGAGGCCGCGGCGCTGGCCTTCGGGCTTGTCGCGCACTTTGTCGATGGGGGGTGTTTCGATCTGCATGGGAAAAGGGTCAGTGAAAAAAGGGGGAAAAGAAAGATCAGCCCAGGTGCGGCAGGGCCACCCAGCGGCCATCAACGGCGTGCACGCGCACGCGCCCGTCAAAGGCCGCTTGCAGCGCCTGGTGGGTGGCGGCGCTGGCGCAGGGGCCGTGGTGGGCCAGGCGGCCCTGGCGCAGCACCAGCAGCTCGTCGGCTTGCAGGGCGATGCTCAGCTCGTGCAGCACGCTGACGACGGTGGTGCCGCCGGCCGTGAGGGCGCGCACGGTGGCCAGCCAGTCGGCCTGGTGGGGCGGGTCCAGGTGGGCCAGGGGCTCGTCCATCAGCAGCACGGGGGCTTGCACGGCCAGCGCGCGCGCCAGCAGCACGCGCTGGCGTTCGCCGCCCGACAGATCGCCCAGGCGGCGCTGGCGCAGGGGCCAGGTGTGGGTGGCGTGCAGGGCCTGGGTGACGGCGGCCATATCCGGCCCGGCGGGCGCGGCCAGCCAGGGGCGGTGCGGCAGGCGGCCCAGCATGACCACGTCCCAAACGCTCAGGTCGTCGGCGCCGCCTTCCATCTGGCCCAGCCAGGCCAGTTGGCGCGCGCGCTGGCGCGCGGGCCAGGCGGGCAGCGGGCGGCCCAGCAGCTGCACCTGCCCGTCGCAGGGCAGCAGCCCGGCCAGCACGCGCAGCAGGGTGGATTTGCCCGCGCCATTGGGGCCGACGATGCTGCTCCAGCGGCCTGCGGGCAGGCGCACGTCCATGCCGTGCAGCACGGGCGCGCCGCCCAAGCGCACGCTGTGGATGCGGGCGGACAAAGCCGGTGTGCCCTGCCCTGCGAAAATTGAATCAAAAATGCCTCCAGCGCCTGTCTGGAGCGTGGCACCAGCTATTGATTCAGTAGCAAACGGCGAGGGCGGAAGCGAAGGTGGCGTGCCCATCATGCCCCTCCTTGCGCGCGGCTGCGCTGGCGCATCAGCCACAACAGGTACAGCCCGCCCAGCACGGCGGTGAGCACACCCACGGGCAGCTCTTGCGGGGCGACGAGCAAGCGCGCGGCAATGTCGGCCAACATCAGCAGCAGCCCGCCCGCCAGGGCCGACAGCAGCACCAGCGGCCCGTGGGTGCAGCGTGCCAGCGCGCGCACCAGGTGCGGCGCTGCCAGGCCCACAAAGCCGATCAGCCCCGTTTGCGCCACTGCCGTGCCCGTGCCCAGCGCCAGCACGCCAATGAGCAGCGCGCGCGCGGGCGCCAGCGGCAGGCCCAGCGACTGCGCGGTGGCGTCGCCCAGGGCCAGCGCATCCAGCACGCGCGCCAGCGCCCAGGCCGCCAGCAGCAGCGGCGCCAGCACGGCGGCCATGACGGCGCAGGCGCCCCAGCCCACCAGGCCGGTCAGCCCCAGGCTAAAGCCCTGCATGGCTTGCAGCACGTCGGGCTGGGCCAGTTGCACCAGATCGCGCACCGCACCCAGCACATAGCCCACCACCACCCCCGCCAGCAGCAGGCGCAGGGTTTGCTGCACGCCGCGCGCCAGCAGCAGCGCCAGCAGCACGCCGCCCAGCGCGCCCACAAAGGCCGCGCCCGTCAGCCCCAGCCGCCCCAGCCAGGGCGAAGCCAGCGCCAGCAGGGCCGCGCCGTTGCCTGCCTGGCCGGTGGCCGACAGCACGGCAAACGCCACGGCCACGGCCAGCGCCGCGCCCGAGGCGCTGCCCAGAAGAAAAGGGTCAGCCAGCGGGTTGCGAAACAGCCCCTGCGCCACGGCCCCGCCCAGCCCCAGCAGCGCCCCGGCCAGCCAGGCGCCCAGGGTGCGGGGCAGGCGGATGTCCCACACGATCTGCCAGGCCACCGCGTCATGCCGGGCGCGCCACACGCTGTCAAAGCCCGTGCTGCCCACGCCCGCGCCCACGGCCAGACCCAGCAGGGCCAGGGCCATCAGCAAAGCGGCAAGCCAAAAAGGGCGAAGACAGGCAGACATGAAAGCAGTGAACGCGCAGCGTAATGATGAAAGGCCCCCAGCGCCTGCGGCGGCCAGGGAGTAGGCAAAAGCCACCCATGAACAAGACAGCGTCCCTTTGGGGATGCAAGCCGGGGCGCTTTTTCAGACGGCACATCCAGGCGCCGTTTGGCCGTGCCGGCACCGGCGCACCAGCGGAATCGACTGGCCCAGAAACTGGCTTGCAAGCCCCGGCGGCCGCTCAGGCCGGCCGCAGCCGGTAGCCGGCATCCGCCGCCTCGATGCGCCCCACCGCCGGAAAGGGAAAGTGGTAGCCGCCCACCAGCCCTGGCTGTCCGGCCATGCGCGCCAGCACGGCGCGGCGCGTGGCGCGGGCGGCCTCGGGATTCATGTCGAACATCACCTGCCAGTCCGGGTGGCGCACAAACAGCGCCGGGTAGTGCGCCACATCGCCCAGGTAGGTAAAGCGCTCTTGCGTGCCCTGCACGGCCAGCAGCGTGTGGCCGGGCGAATGGCCAAAGGCGGCCTCGGATGCGATGGCGCCCAGCAGTTTCTCGCCCGGGGTGAACTGGCGCAGGCGTTCGGCCGGGTAGCCCTGCAACACCCGGCGCGCGGCTGAGGTGGCGGCGCGGGTTTCGTCCATCCAGTAGGCGTACTCCGGCGCGGGCACGTACACCGTGGCCCTGGGGTAGACCAGGCTGCCGTCTTTGCGGCGCAGGCCGTTGACGTGGTCGCCATGCAGATGGCTGAGCACCACGGCGTCCACATCGTCCGGGCCCAAACCGGCAGCGCGCAGGTTGTCCAGCAGGCGCCCGGTGCCCGGCGGGCCGTTGTCGGCAAAGCCCGCATCCAGCAGCACGCGCTGCCCGCCCGTTTGCAGCAAAAAGGCGGTGTAAGGCACGTCGATATGGGCGGTGGGCAACCCGGCATCGGCCAGGGCCTGCTGCACCTGCGGCAAGGAGGCATTGCGCACAAAGCCCGCGTCCAGCGGGCGGCGCACCACACCGTCGTTCAGGGCGATGACTTCTGCCCCACCCAGCGAAAAACGCCGCCAACCAGGCGTGGGCAGCACCGGGGCGGATGCAGGCTGGGATTGAGGGGCGGGCGCGCCCGTGCGCGTGGCACAGCCTGCCGCCAGCGCGGCGGCGCCCAGGCTCAGGAAATAGCGGCGGGAAAAAGCCATCTGCATTTGTCCTTTCCTTGTGAATCACCGGCTGCCTTTCCCCAGCAGCCCGCTGCCCATCAGCCGCGCGCGGCCAGCGCCTGCTCCACCTCGTTGCGGCCTTGTTCGCTGCCGCTTTGGGGCACGGTTTCGCCTGTGCGGTCCGTTACCTGGTGCAGCGCGGCCAGCAGGCGCTCGGGCGTGTCTTCGCTCAGGCCCAGGTGCAGGCCGCGGGTCAGGGTGATGTGCGCGGCCTCGTAGGTGCCGGCGCCGGCGGCCAAAATGGTGCGCGTGGGCGCCTGCTCGCTCACGGCCACCAGCATGGCGGGCACCACGGCTTCGGGCTTGAGCGCGGCCAGCACTTCGGGCGGCATCAGCCCTTCGGTCATGCGCGTGGCCGCCGTGGGCGCCAGGCTGTTGACGTGGATGCCGTGCTTGGCCCCTTCGATGCTGAGGGTTTGCATCAGCCCCACCAGCGCCATCTTGGCCGCGCCGTAGTTGCTTTGGCCAAAGTTGCCGTACAGCCCGCTGGAAGAGGTGGTCATGAGGATGCGGCCGTATTTTTGCGCCACCATGTGCGGCCACACGGCCTTGCACAGGTGCACGGCGCCCATCAGGTGCACGTCCATCACCAGGCGGAAGTCGGCCAGCTCCATCTTGGCAAAGCTCTTGTCGCGCAGGATGCCGGCGTTGTTGACCACGATGTCCACGCGGCCCCAGGTGTCGATGGCCTGCTGCACCATGGCCTGCACGGCGTCAAAGTCGGTCACGGATGCGCCGCTGGCCAGCGCCTGGCCGCCTGCGGCCTGAATCTCGCCAGCCACCTTCTGCGCCGCCGTGGCCGAGCCGCCTGAGCCGTCCACCGCGCCGCCCAGGTCGTTGACCAGCACCTTGGCGCCGCGCGCGGCCAGCGCCAGCGCGTGCAGCCGGCCCAGGCCGCCGCCTGCGCCGGTGACGATGGCCACGCGGCCCGTGAAATCGATGTGTTGTGTCGTCATGTGATGCGTGCCTTTGCTTGACAAACCCGCAGGGGGCAAAGAAAAAAACCGCCGCACTGTAAGCCATGCCCCTGCGGCGGCTTGTCGCGCTTGTCCCCGGCGGTTGGGGACAAGCCTGTGCATAAGTTCTGCCCTAGGCTGTATGGCCGCGCCAAGTGCTTGCTGCGCAAGGACAAAGCTTAAGCCGCCCATTTTTTGGGCAGCCACCCGCGCGACGCTGGCCGCCTTTAGACAGTCGCACAATCGTGCCTCATGGAACTGAACCACGAGATCATCGACACCCCCCCGCGCGATGCCGCCAGCGTGGTGATGCTGCGCGATGGCCCGCAGGGCCTGCACGTGCTGCTGGTGCGCCGCCACGCCAATTCCAGCGTGCTGGGCGGCGCCTACGTCTTTCCCGGCGGCAAGCTGGACGCGCAAGACGCCAGCGCCGACATGCTGGCCCGGCTGGACCGCCCCGTGCACGAGCTGCACGCGCGCCTGGGCGAGCCTGCCCTGCCCCCGGAGCAAGCCGCCGCCCTGTACGTGGCCGCCGCGCGCGAGGCGGCTGAAGAAGCCGGCCTGCTCTTTCTGCAAGTGGGCGCCACCGAAACCGCCGACCACAGCGCCAGCACCTGCGCCCGCCTGCGCGCCGGCGAGTCCTTTGCCAGCCTGCTGGCCGAGCGCGGCGCGCGGCTGGACACCGACGCCCTGGCCCCCTGGGTGCGCTGGATCACCCCGCGCCAGCCCGCCGTCATGAACAAGCGTTTTGACACCCGCTTTTTCCTGGCCGCCGTGCCCCCCATGCAGCAAGAGCGGCTGGACGAGCACGAAGTGACCGAAGCGCGCTGGCTCACCCCCCGTGCCGCACTGCGCCAGTACCAGGCGGGCGACATCGACATGGCCCCGCCGCAAATCGTGAGCCTGCTGCACCTGATGCAATACCCCAGCGTGGCCGCCGCCATGCAAGACGCTCGCCGCCGCCCGCCCCCGCTGATTGAGCCGGCCCCCTGCCAGCAAGACGGCACGCGCGTGCTGTGCTACCCCGGCGATGCCAGCCACCCCCTGCCCCAGCGCGCCCTGCCCGCGCCCGTGCCCACGCGCCTGCTGTGGCGCAACCAGCGCTTCGAGCCGCCCGAAGGCTTTGCCGCCCTGCTGGGTGAATGATACAAAAACAATAGCTTAAAACCCTTGTATTTCGCGCGAAAATGGCCTTTTTCTTTCAGAAAAAAAGGCCATTGCAGTTGCAAGCCGACTCCGAAGCCTGCTCAAGCGCCGCCATCCAAAGCCGCGTGAGCGCACGCCCCCGCGCGCCTCCGTTCTCAGTTGCCTGCACTGCTGCGCGCAAAACGCAGCAAGCCGCCCGTGGTAAGCAGGTCAAAGTCCTCCCCGCCGCTGTGGGGCACCACCGCCCGCGCCAGGTCAATCCGTGGCGGCTCAGCCCCCAAATCCGGCACGTCGCTGTCCAGCAGCAGGGTATGCGCCAGCAGTTGCGCGCGGCCATCGGCCAATGACCACCGCATCAGCCGCCTCTGCTCGTCAAACCCCAGCACAGCCGGGTCGCTGCTTGCGTTCAGGTAGGCCAGCGATGGGCGCGTACCGCCCGCCAGCGGCATGCCGCCCACGGCACGCTGGGCAATGGGGTCGTAGTAATCGCTGGCTCGCCCATCACTAAAACTTCTGTGCACCAGCACAGCGCCATCGGAGCCGCAACCCACCGCAGCGTGCGAAACGCCAGGCGCATCTACGGTGCTGACCACGCCATCCATGTCCATGGTGCGCAAGCGGCTGCCGCCGATCAGGTACAACAGGCCGTCGGCCCCCCAGCACATGCTGTCGATGTAGCCAAAAGACGCTTGCGCGCCCACGCCGTCCGCTTCTTTGCCCGCAGAGGGATTCAGCGCCACGCCTGCCATCGCACGCATCTGCCCGTCCGGCCCGAGGCGCCAGATACCGGGGCCACGGCCAGGGCCTCTGCGGGTGCCCTGAACAATCAGGCCGGCGCTGAAGGTGTCGCTATCGGCCACGTACAGCGCGCCATCCGGGCCAACCGCCAACGCCACAGGCGCGATAAAGCTGCCCAGCGGCTCGTCGCCAACGGCCAGGGTTTGCACGGTGCCGTGCTGCGGATCAAAGGCGCGTATGCGCGCACGCTCGCCGCACCCGCGCTGCACGAAGAACAAACGGCCATCAGGGTGGCGCGCCAACAGGCCGGCGGCATGCAGGGCAACGCCCAACGCAGGGCCGTCCTGGCAAGCGGCAGGGTCTGGATCGGTGTCGGAAACAGGCTTGCCGGGCACGCCGGCCAGCAAGCTGACCCGGTAGGCCAGCGCAGGCGGCTCAGAAGGGGCGGCAGACTCGTCCTCGGCGCCGCTGCCGCCGCAAGCCGCCAGCCAGCCCGCCAGTAACGCGCACAAAGGCAGGGCCAGGCGTTTCAGGGGGATTTTCATCATGTCACCTCCAACCGGTTGCCATAGACCTCTATTTCAGAATCATACGGATGAATCCAGACCATGCAGATAATCGCCTGGCGCCAAAGAAAATTCACTGCATAACCGCAAGCGCCCTTGCCCCCGCAGCAGGGCAGCAGGCTGGTACGATCATCAAAACTCATAGCTGAAAGGCTTTGCCAAACATGCGCAAACGCCATTTTTCATCCATAAGATCAAAGGAGACTTTGCCCCATGCAATCCATGCCCCCCATCACCCGCCGCCAAACCATTGCCGACGTGCTGCGCCGCAGCGCCCAGCGCCTGCCGCACAAAACCGCCATCGTCTGCGGCAGCACCCGCTGGAGCTACGCCGAATTCGACGCTCTGGTCAGCCGCCTGGCCGCCGGCCTGGCCGCGCGCGGTGTGGGCCACGGCGACAAAGTGGCCGTGCTGGCGCGCAACTCGCACGGCTTTGCCGCCCTGCGCTTTGCCCTGGCGCGCCTGGGCGCGGTGCTGGTGCCCATCAACTTCATGCTCAAGGCCGACGAAGTGGCCTACATCCTGCGCCACGCCGAAGCCAAAACCCTGGCCACCGACAGCGGCCTGGCCGAGCTGGCCCGCGCCGCCGCGCAGCTGGACACGCAAGTGGCCCAGTTCATCTGGCTGCCCTCTGAAGACCCGAGTGAACCCGTGCCCGGCATGATCGGCTTTGACGAGCTGGCCGCCTGCCAAGACCCGCTGCCCGACACCCCCCTGCAAAGCACCGACTTAGCGCAAATCGTCTACACCAGCGGCACCGAAAGCGCCCCCAAGGGCGCCATGCTCACGCACGACGCCGTGCTGTGGCAATACGTCAGCTGCGTCATCAACGCCCACATCGCCGAGCACGACGTGGTGCTGCACGCCCTGCCCCTGTACCACTGCGCGCAGCTGGACGTGTTCTTCGGCCCCGCCATCTACATCGGCGCCACCAGCTACATCACCGCCAAACCCACGGCCGACAACCTGCTGCCCATGATGGCCGCGCACGGCATCACCAGCTTCTTTGCCCCGCCCACGGTGTGGATCGCGCTGCTGCGCTCGCCCCTGTTGGAGCAAGCCGACCTGTCCGCCCTGGCCAAGGGCTACTACGGCGCCTCCATCATGCCCGTGGAAGTGCTCAAGGAACTGGCCGCACGCCTGCCCAAAGTGCGGCTGTGGAACCTGTACGGCCAGACCGAAATCGCCCCCCTGGCCACCATGCTGCCGCCTGAAGAGCAGCTCAGCCGCCCCGGCTCGGCCGGGCGGCCCGTGCTGAACGTGGAAACCCGCGTGGTAGACGACGACATGCGCGACGTGGCCGTGGGCGAAGTGGGCGAAATCGTGCACCGCTCGCCGCACCTGATGCTGGGCTACTTCAAAGACGAAGCGCGCACCGCCGCCGCCTTTGCCGGCGGGTGGTTTCACTCAGGCGACTTGGGCGTGATGGACGCCGACGGCTACATCAGCGTGGTGGACCGCAAGAAAGACATGATCAAGACCGGCGGCGAAAACGTGGCCAGCCGCGAGGTGGAAGAAATGATCTACCGCCTGCCCCAGGTCAGCGAAGCGGCCGTCATCGGCCTGCCTGATCCCAAGTGGGTCGAAGCCGTCACCGCCGTCATCGTCGTCAAGCAGGGGCAAGAGCTGAGCGAGCAAGACGTCATCGCCCACTGCAACGCGCACATGGCGCACTTCAAATCGCCCAAGCGCGTCATCTTCGTCGACAGCCTGCCCAAAAACCCCAGCGGCAAACTGCTCAAGCGTGAGCTGCGCAAGAGCGTGCAGGCCGGCGGCGCATCGGTGGACTGAGCAAAGGCCGCCTGCTGTTGATGCAAGCGTTTGCTTTGTTTTCTATAGCAAACATTACCCTAAAGACAAGCGCAAACGGCCTTTTTTATACATCACCCCTTGGGGCGCACGATGATGCCTGAAACCCAGCCGCCTGGCAGCGGCTGGGTTGAGGGATGCAAGCGAAATGAAAAGGCTGGGCGGCGGCTGTCTTGGGGGCAGATCAGTTGCCCGCCACCGTCATGCGGTCGATCAGCACCGAGCCCACGGTCTTGGCCCCGTAGGTGTAGGCATCGGCCCCAACGGCCTGAATGCCAGCGAACATCTGGCGCAGGTTGCCCGCAATGGTGATCTCTTGCACCGGGTAGGCGATGCGGCCGTTTTCCACCCAGAAGCCGCTGGCGCCGCGCGAATAGTCGCCGGTGACGTAGTTCACGCCCTGGCCCATTAGCTCGATCACGAACAGGCCCGTGCCCAGCTTGCGCAGCATCTCGTCCAGGTCATCGCCTGGCCGCGTCTGGCGCGACGACAGCACCAAGTTGTGCGAGCCGCCGGCGTTGCCCGTGGTTTTCATGCCCAGCTTGCGGGCCGAGTAGGTGCTCAGAAAATAGCCCTGCACGCGCCCGCCCTCGACCACCTGGCGCGGGGCCACGCGCACGCCCTCTTCGTCAAAGGGCGATGAGCCCTTGCCGCCGGGCACGAACGGGTCTTCGCTGATGTCGATGTGCTTGGCAAAGACGCGCTTGCCCAGCGAGTCGGCCAAAAATGTGGTCTTGCGGTACAGCGCGCCGCCGCTGACGGCGTGCACAAAGCCGCCCAGCAGCCCAGCGGCCAGGGGCGATTCAAACAGCACCGGGCATTGGCGCGTGCCGATCTTGCGCGCGTTCAGGCGGCTCAAGGCGCGCTCGGCGGCGTAGCGGCCCACGGCCTCGGGCGCAGCCAGGTCGCACGCGTTGCGCTCGGAGCTGTACCAGTAGTCACGCTGCATGTCCCCGCCCTTGCCGGGCGATTTGGCAATGGGCGCCACCGAGATGCTGTGGCGCGATGACGCATAGCCGCCGCGAAAGCCGCGCGTGTGCGCGCTGAAGAAATGGCTTTGCTGGGCCGACACGCCCGCGCCTTCGCTGTTGCTCACGCGCTTGTCCACCGCAAAGGCCGCCGCCTCGCAGGCCAGGGCCATGTCGGCGGCCTGCGCGCTGGTGATGGGCCAGGGGTGAAACAGATCCAGCTCGCGCTGCTCGTGCGGCTGGGCAATGTCGGCCGCATCGGGCAGGCCGGCCACGGGGTCTTCGGCGGTAAAGCGCGCAATGTCATAGGCCGCCTGCACGGTCTGCCTGACGGCCTGGGGCGAAAAGTCTGACGTGCTGGCATTGCCGCGCCGCTGGCCCACGTACACCGTGACACCCAGGGACTTGTCGCGGTTGCGCTCCACGGTTTCCAGCTCGCCCTTGCGCACACTCACGCTCAGGCCCGCGCCTTCGGACGCCTCGGCCCCCGCATCGGTGGCGCCCAGCTTCTTGGCATGGGCCAAGGCGCTGTCCACCAGATCTTCAAAAAAGGCGCGCGAATAAGAAAAGCCCGCTGAGGGCTTTGGGGATGTGTCTTTCATAAAAATAATCATAGCCCGCCTTCCCCCGACGAGGACGCACCTGCGGACCGGCAGCCAGCCCAGCCACGGGCGCCCCGCACGCGCTGGCACGGCCCTGGGTTTTGCCCCTTGCCCCGCTGGGCCAAGGCGGGGCAAGGGGCCAGCGGCCCGCTTTCTGGTATTTTTCCGCCTCTTTCTCCCTATCCCGCGCCAAGCGGGCATTCATTGTTTTCCCCATGTCCCGCAAACCCAAAAAAGGCTATTTCGTGCGTGGCCAATTCGTGGCCGAAGGCAGCGAGCTGGATGAGCAGATTCAGGCCGAGCTGCGCGGCGATGGCCCCAGCAAGACCGCGCTGAAAGCGCAAAGCGCCGAGCTGCAAGCCCTGGGCGAGCAGCTGCTGACGCTGCGGCCCGATTTGCTGGCGCCGCTGGCGCTGCCCACGCGGCTGCTGGATGCGCTGGATGAGCTGCGGCGCATCAGCCACTTCGAGGGCAAGCGCCGCCAGAGCCAGTACGTCGGCAAGCTCATGCGCCAGCTCGATGCGGCGCAGATCAGCGCCATTGAGCACGCGCTGCACGAGCAGCGCAAAGGCCCGGCCGCCGACACCCTGCGCCTGCACGCGGCCGAGCACTGGCGCCAGCGCCTGATCGACGACGACGCGGCGCTTGGCGCCTGGGTCACGCAGTTTCCCGACACCGACGTGCAGCAGCTGCGCGCGCTGGTGCGCCAGGCCCGCAAAGACGCCCCCGCCAGCGCCCCCCCCGGCCAGGCCCCGCGCCAGGGCCGCGCGTTTCGCGAGCTGTTCCAGTTGGTGCATGCGGCACTGACCCAGGCCGAAGCCCAGGCCCGCCAGGTGCAGCCCATTGACGCCGAAGACGCGGGCTACACCGGCGACATCCGCGCGGGCTGACAAAGCCTGCCCACCGCGTTCCCCGTCCCCTCTTTTTTTGCCCTGCCCGCCCATGACCACAGCCCAGCCCCCTTTGGATGCCGTCACCATTGGCATCGTCTCCATCAGCGACCGCGCCAGCCAGGGCGTGTATGAAGACAAGGGCCTGCCCGCGCTGCAAGACTGGCTGCAACGCGCGCTGCACAACCCCATCAGCTTCGAGCCGCGCCTCATCCCCGACGATCAGGCCACCATCAGCCAGACCCTGATCGAGCTGGTGGACCACGCCGGCTGCGCCCTGGTGCTGACCACCGGCGGCACCGGCCCCGCACCGCGCGATGTGACCCCCGAAGCCACGCTCGCCGTGGCTGACCGCGAAATGCCTGGCTTTGGCGAGCAAATGCGCCAGATCAGCCTGGCCTTCGTGCCCACGGCCATCCTGAGCCGCCAGGTGGCCGTGATCCGCAAGCAAAGCCTCATCATCAACCTGCCCGGCCAGCCCAAGGCCATTGCCGAAACGCTGGAGGGGCTGAAAGACGCCAGCGGCGCCCCCCGCGTGCACGGCATCTTTGCCGCTGTGCCCTATTGCATCGACCTGATCGGCGGCCCCTACCTGCAAACCCGCGACGCGGTGTGCCAGGCGTTTCGCCCCAAGAGCGCCATGCGCCCCGCGCAGTAGCCAGCATTGCTCCCCCACGCTGTCTGACCGCCACGGCCCGCCCGCACCCAGGCCAGGCGTAGGGCCTGCCCTGCGCAGGCAAGCAGAACCCAAGCAGAACCACCAAACCTCGAAAGCTACATTTTTAGTAGCTAAAAATCCTTTATAAACGTGCGCGAATGCCGTTTTTTACATGCAATCCCTGACCCTGGAGGCTCCCTGACATGCACCCGCAGCACGACTTTGATCTCTTTGTCATCGGCGGCGGCTCTGGCGGCGTGCGTGCCGCCCGCTTTGCTGCCCAGCGCGGCGCGCGCGTGGCCCTGGCCGAAAGCGCCCGCATGGGCGGCACCTGCGTCAACGTGGGCTGCATCCCCAAAAAGCTCTACAGCTACGCCGCCCACTTTTCGGACGACTTTGACCAGGCGCGCGGCTACGGCTGGCAACTGCCCAGCGCGCCCGCCCTGGACTGGGCCGCCCTCAAAGCCGCCCGCGCCAAGGAAATCAGCCGCCTGAACGGCATTTACGAAGGGCTGATGAGCAACGCCCAGGTGCAGCGCCTGCAAGGCCACGGCAGCCTGCTGGACGCACACACCGTGCAGGTGCGCGCGCCCGATGGCCGCACCAGCCGCCACAGCGCCCGCCACATCCTGATTGCCACCGGTGGCACCCCCGTGCGGCCCGAGGTGCCGGGGGCCGAGCTGGCCGTGGTGTCGGACGATATCTTTGACCTGCCCGCTTTTCCTGAGCGCCTGGTGGTGGTGGGCGGCGGCTACATCGGCTGCGAAATGGCCAGCATCTTCAACGGCCTGGGCGCGCACGTCACCCAGGTGTACCGGGGCGAGCAGGTGCTGCGCGGCTTTGATGACGAAGTGCGCGACTTTGCCGCCGCGCAAATGCGCGCGCACGGCGTAGACATTCGCGTGCGCACCGACGTCACCCGCATCGAAGCCGCCGCAGACGGCAGCCGCCGCGTGCACCTGACCGACGGCAGCGTGCTGGCCGCCGACGTGGTGCTCTACGCCACCGGCCGCCGCCCCCTGACCGACGGGCTGGGCCTGGACGCACTGGGCGTGCGCCAGGGGCGCGGCGGCGTCATCGAAGTCAACGCACAGTTTCAAACCAGCGTGCCCAGCATCTACGCCCTGGGCGACGTGGTGGGCCGCCTGGCCCTGACCCCCGTGGCCCTGGGTGAAGCCATGGCCCTGGTCGATCACCTGTTTGGCCCCGCCCCCGGCCAGGCGCTGCGCCAGATGGATTACGACAACATTCCCACCGCCATCTTCACCCACCCGCCCATCGGCACCGTGGGCCTGAGCGAAGAGCAGGCGCGCGATCGCGGCCAGCCCATCCGCGTGTACCGCAGCGACTTCAAGCCGCTCAAGCACACCCTCTCAGGCAGTGCCGAGCGCACGCTGGTCAAGCTGATCGTGGACGACGCATCAGACCGCGTGCTGGGCCTGCACATGGTGGGCGCCGACGCGGGCGAAATCGTGCAAGGCTTTGCCGTGGCCCTCAAATGCGGCGCCACCAAAGCGCAGTTTGACGCCACCTTGGGCATCCACCCCACCAGCGCCGAAGAGTTCGTGACCCTGCGCGAAGTCAGCCGACGCTAGTTGCCACATCCCGGACAATGGGGCAATTCTCAGCAGACTCCAAAGCCATCTGTCCCACCAGCTTCAGGGGCCGATCCTGCTGGTAGTGATACCAACTAGGAAGCATACCAATTGCCCGTCATGGTGAGACTGGGCAGTATTGAGCCATCGACTTTTCTACGGTAGCGAGATACGCCATGATTGCCATTGCTTCCCCTCACAACTCTTCGAACGTAAGCAACTTTGTGCAACGCGGCGCTGAAATAGCGCGCGGTGGTTTGGAAGTAGGTTTGCGCACGACAGGCCAGCAAGTGTCCGGCCTGCTGGAACGCCTCGGATCCCCGGACGTGCGAGGCAACGACGCACGCCCCACGATTCCACCAACCGCCCCGACGCCACCCAGCGAGCGTCGCTACGACGCAGGTGATCTCTACGGCCCCTCGGGACGACCGTCAGCCGCTGACATTCAGCAGGATCGAATAGGCGACTGTTTTTTCATCGCGACCGCAGGTGCAGTCGCTAACGAGTCACCCCAGCGCATTCAGGATGCGATTTCCTATAACGAGACGACTGGCAACTTTAGCGTGCGTCTTTACGATGGACGCGAGTGGGTGGATATTGAGGTCAGCCAAGCGGAAATTCAGGACAACATCAGCCGAGGTGGTGGCAGTCGACTCGACAACAACGAACCCTGCGCTCCGATTTGGCCGGCCGTCATGGAAACCGCCTACGCAAAGTTACGCGGCGGCACGCTTGATCAAGGCTATGCAGAGATCCACAAAGGCGGCAAGGCCCGCGATGCCATGGAAACGATCACAGGCACGCGGGGCTCTGACCTCTCTAACCAGTGGGTTTCGCTACTCGGCGATAAAGCGGCGGAAATCGCCATTAGCAAAGCATTGGCAAACGGTCATCCGGTCACGCTGTCCACCGATCCCGAGCGTAGCTGCGACTGGTTGAGCAGACTGTTTGGCTGTCAGCCGGCACCGCAGGATGGCATGGCCGACAATCATGTCTATGTCGTCGAGGATATCTACACCAATGACAACGGGGACGTCATGGTGCGCCTGCGCAATCCGTGGCAACAGAACGAAGCAGGTTCGGTCGGCGAGTCCACCCCGGCCAACAGCAGCAGCCCGTTTATCGAAGTCAAGCTGTCTGACATCGTTCAAGACCGTGGTTTCGAGTATTTCAACATCGGTCCCAAGTAAAAGGTGCATAAGATGAGGCGCCGCCGCTGGCTCGAATGGGCGCTGATTGCGACCGGCGCCCATCATGTCACACTGTCAGCCATGAGCAACGCCCCCAACCTTTCAGCGCCCTTCTCCCTGTTAACCGAGGTGTCGACAGATCGCTTTGACGCCGAACTGAAAGGGTTGGAACAGGGGCTTGTGACGCTGCTTCAATCCAGCTACGAGGTGACCCAACGCCACGCCTATCTGGCGCCCAACGGAACCTGGGTAGCATACGTGCAGCAGGCGAACCAAGCCGCGCTCGCTTGGAAAGGCGTGCGCCAGGATGTGCCAGGGCGGCGTGTAGGCATTGATCTGGTTGAGCTTTGGCGCGCCCCTGCAGGAAATCAGGCTGCCGCCCTGACCATGACAGCTCAGCCCGTAGACGCAGAAGGACACTACTTGCTGGGTTACTTCTTGCTGGCGCCACGCAAAAAATGAGTGCCGCACTGTTGTTCCGACATCAAGTCCCTTGAGCCAATGAATCAAGCGGCATGTTTAACCGGCCTTCTGGAAAAACCGCTTGACCTTGGCCGATGATTCCTGCCAGTGCCGTAAGTGTCCGATGGCGGCAGCTTTGGGTTGAAACCTCTGCCGATCGGGCGTTTGAGTCGTGACCGCTCGAGCCTTTATCGCCTGGCGTGGTGCCCTTTCAGGTTGTCCAGCACCCGAACACTTTGCCAGTGCCGGTCCCTTCTTGCCCCTTGCGCCAGCCGCTTACTGCAAGTGCCCGCCCACGATGCCGGCCAGCTTGAACATGCCCACGCTGTCGGCGCCGAAGATGGGACGTAGCTTGTCGTCGGCCACGATGGTGCGTTTGTCTTGCGGGTCTTGCAGCTTGTGGGCCTTGATGTAGTCCCACAGTTTTTTCATGACCTCGCCGCGGCCAAAGGGGCCTTCGCCAATGACGGCGGCCAGCGCGGGGCTGGGCTTGAGGCTGCCGGTGCGCGGGGTCTTGGCGGCAGCGGTTTTTTGCATGGCTTTTCGGGCTGCAGCGCCCGTCCCGCGCGCGGCAGAAGCTACTTTTTTGGTAGCGGTCTTGCCTGCCGTCTTGCCCGCGGGGGCCGTGCGCTGCGGGTATGGGCGCGCGCCTTCGCGCGGTTCGAATTCAAAGATGACCTTGCCCTCATCGGCGCTCCAGGCCAGGCGGGCCTTGAAGGTGCGGCGGGTGCGGTTGCTGACGAACTTGTCCAGCACGTCGGTTTTGCCTTCTTGCAGCAGCTTGTGCATTTGCCCGGACAGGTCCACGGCTTCGCCCCAGGCTTCGGCGCGGGCGTCGTCGCCAAAGTCGAATTCAAGCTTGTAGTGGCCATCGCCTTCGTCTTTGACCAGACTCAGCTCGGCCACGAAGGGCCAGCCAGCCGGGCTTGAGCAGCACTTTGCCATTGCTTTGGTTGAGAGTGGACGGGAGATAAAGGCATTTTTCTCATGCATTTTGGGGGCGCGGCCAGACGGCAAAACCCGCCTTTTTACCCCGCCCTGCTCGCCCAAGCCCTTTAGCCGCCGCCAGTCGGCAGGCATGCCCTGGATCGGTCTTGGCTGACGCAGGCCAGGCTGCCGGCCTGGGGCCTGCCGCCGCTTACTTCAAAAAGCGCGCGTCGGCCTGGAAGGCGCGCTCGGCCTGTGCGCGCGCGACCTCGAAGTGCCTGAAGCTGCTGTTGGCGCTGGTTTGCACGCGCTTGCCGTCCACCACGGCCTCAGCCTCGAATTTCACGCCGCCGCCTGCGCTTTCGCCGCTTTGCAGGTTGGGGAAACGCAGCTCACTGATGCGCAGCTGCGGCTGGGCGATGACGCTTTCCTTTTGCACCAGTTGCTTGCCGCGCGGGCGGATTTTGTCCGCCGGCTTGAAGTCGGCCGGGGCATCGGCGTCGCTGACCGTCGCCATGCTCAGCAGGCGTGCGCCGGCCAGGTCCATGCGCCCATCGACCACGGGAATGCCCACCACCAGCTTGACGCCGCGGTGCATGTGCATGTCGTTGCCCCAGCGCGGGTTGGGCGCATTGGGGCGCGGCGCGCGAGCTTCCGCGCTCAGGGAATAGGTGCGGTTCATCAGCATGAGCTTGTAGCCCGGCACTTTGCGCGCGCCCTGGCCGTCGGTGATGTCTTCCACCAAATACGGCGCCTTGGCCTGCGCATCGCCCAGCAGCCGGGCGGAGGTTTCGGCCACCTGCATGGGCTTGCCGTCAATGTGCATGCTGCGCTGATTGCCAAAGCCCTCAGCAGCGGACGCCGTGTTGGTGCCGGGCGTGCCCGCGCAACCAGTTGCCAGAACGGCGACAACCAACAGGGTGAGAGCAGTTTTTTTCATGATGTCGATACCCTCGGCTATTTGAGAATGATTTTCAATGAAAGTGAATCGGATCCGGCCAAACCCCTTGCAGCATCAGGCCCGCTGCCCGAAGGCGGCGCAGGCGCCACGCCCTCAGCCAGTGGCAGCCAGCCAGTGCTGATGCCCGTGCTTGCCATGCACGTGGCCGTGGGCGATTTCCTCGGCCGTGGCCGGGCGCACGGCCTTGACGGTGGCGGCAAAGCGGATGGCGCGGCCTGCCAGGGGTGCGTTGCCATCCAGATGCACCACGGACCCTTTGATCTTGACCGCGCGGCACAGCACCGGCGCGCTCGATGGGCCCGGGCCTTGCAGCTGGCCGCCCACTTTCACGCCGGGGGGAAAGTCGGCCTTGGCCATGGTGGTGACCAGCGCCGCGTCGTGCTCGCCAAAGGCGTCGGCGGGCTCCAGCGCCACGTTCACCGCATGGCCCACGCCCTGGCCTTCCAGCGCGGCCTCGACCTTGAGAAACAGGTTCTGGTGCCCGCCATGCAGGTAGGCGGTGGTGCCGCTGTCCAGCAGCTGGCCGGTGCGGGCGTCAAGGATTTTGTAGACCAGGGTGACGGCGGTGTTGGCGGTGATGTGCATGGGGAAAGGCTTTCCAAAGAAAAAAAGAAACGGCGGTCAGGCATTGTCCGCGCCAGGCCCGGTGGCGTCTGGCAGCAGGCCGCGTGCGCGCAGCAGCGGCAGTGCTCCAGGCGTGGCGCGCGGCGTGGATTGGCCAGGAAAAATAAAGGCAGCCCCTGCGCGTGGATATGGGAGAAAGGCGCTGTTTAGCCGCCAGCAGTAGCAGGTGCTTGTGCCGCAGCCTCTGCATGGCGCGCGGGCAGCTCTGCCACCCAGCGACGCAGAATGGCGGCGACTTCGTCCGGGTGCGTCAGCGGCCATAGGTGGGTGCGGCGTGGTGCGGTAACTGCTTGCCCATGCGGCGCGGCAGCGGCAAAGCGTGCGGCTTGCAGGTGCAGCTGATCCCACGCGCCGCCTAGCACCAGCACGGGGCAGCGCACCTGCCGCAATTGGTGTGAGCCGCAGTTGTCCATCACCTGCGTCCAGGCGTCGCGCACGGCGCCAAAAGATTCGCCGCCCTGTGCATGGATGGCTGTCCACACGCGCTTATCGGCCGCGCGCCCCAGCGTTTGCTCGTGCAGCCACTGCACCCGCTGCGGCCCGGCCAGTTCCCACAAGCGTGCCGTGGCGCGATACAGCACGGCGCCCGGGCTGCCAGGTTCGGTGGCGCTGCCCATCAAGGCCAGCCCGGCCAAGTCGGCAGGGTGGCGCTCGGCATAGCTCATGGCGACAAAGCCGCCCAGCGAATGGCCGCCCACGATGACCGGGCGCCCAGGCGCTGCGGCCTGCACGTGCTCGTGCACGATGCGCACGGCGGCATCCAGCGTAAAAGTGTCGGCGGCACGCACGCCATGCCCGGGCAGATCGGGCGTGCACACTTCGGCCACATCTTCCAGCAGGGCATGGTATGGCGCCCACTGCGCGCCGTTGAGGCAAGTACCGTGCAAGAGGATGAAAAGCGGTTTGTGGTGTTGGCGCATGGCGGTTGAGAGCCTGTTCAAAGTTTCTGCATGGCGTGCAATCAAGCGGATGGGGGCCGGTCTGCCATGTGGCAAATACGCGCCATAGCGCGGGCTACTGCCTGCGTTTTGCATCTGGCAGCCCAGCCCCAGCCCAAGCGCAGGGTGAAGCCGTGGCTACCGCCATGGCAAAGCCAGCACGCCAGCAGCCGCCTTACGTCAGGTGCCCGCCCACGATGCCGGCCAGCTTGAACATGCCCACGCTGTCGGCGCCGAAGATGGGACGTAGCTTGTCGTCGGCCACGATGGTGCGTTTGTCTTGCGGGTCTTGCAGCTTGTGGGCCTTGATGTAGTCCCACAGTTTTTTCATGACCTCGCCGCGGCCAAAGGGGCCTTCGCCAATGACGGCGGCCAGCGCGGGGCTGGGCTTGAGGCTGCCGGTGCGCGGGGTCTTGGCGGCAGCGGTTTTTTGCATGGCTTTTCGGGCTGCAGCGCCCGTCCCGCGCGCGGCAGAAGCTACTTTTTTGGTAGCGGTCTTGCCTGCCGTCTTGCCCGCGGGGGCCGTGCGCTGCGGGTATGGGCGCGCGCCTTCGCGCGGTTCGAATTCAAAGATGACCTTGCCCTCATCGGCGCTCCAGGCCAGGCGGGCCTTGAAGGTGCGGCGGGTGCGGTTGCTGACGAACTTGTCCAGCACGTCGGTTTTGCCTTCTTGCAGCAGCTTGTGCATTTGCTCGGGCGCCACGGGCTGTTGTAGGATGACCTGGCCGCTTTTGAAGTCGCAGCTGGGCGTGGCCTGCGCGGCGGTGGGCACGGCGTTTTCGCACACGTAGTTTTTGCCAAAGGCTTTGACGGGCGCGCCGCACTTGGGGCAGGCGCCCAGGCTGGGCTGATCGGACAGGTCCACGGCCTCGCCCGAGGCTTCGGCGCGGGCGTCGTCGCCAAAGTCGAATTCAAGCTTGTAGTGGCCATCGCCTTCGTCTTTGACCAGGCTCAGCTCGGCCACGAAGGGCCAGCCGGCCTTGCTGCGAAAGCCTTCCAGCGGGCCAATGCGCCGCTCGCGCACAAAGGTTTCGGCCTCGTCCACCGCAAAGGTGCGGCCTGCGGGGGTTTTGGTGAAGGAAAAGCCGCAGCCTTCGCTGTTGCCCTGTGCGCCGGTGCAGGCGTAGCGGCGGTAGTTTTCTTTCACCACGCCGCCGCATTGCGGGCAGCGCGCGGCCAAGGTGGCGTAGTCGCCGGGCACGGTGTCGCGGTCGTATTCCTTGGCTTTTTTGACGATGCGCTCGGTCATGGCGGCGATTTCGCGCATGAAGGCATCGCGCGAGAGCTGGCCTTTTTCCATTTGCGCCAGCTTGTATTCCCAGTCGCCGGTCAGTTCGGGGCGGCTGAGCTCTTCCACTTGCAGCCCGCGCAGCAGGGTCATGAGCTGGAAGGCCTTGGCGGTGGGAATCAGCTCGCGCCCTTCGCGCAGCAGGTATTTTTCGGTCAGCAGCCCTTCGATGATGGCCGCGCGCGTGGCGGGGGTGCCCAGGCCTTTTTCCTGCATGGCTTCGCGCAGCTCGTCGTCGTCGATCCACTTGCCCGCGCCTTCCATGGCGCCCAGCAGCGTGGCTTCGCTGTAGCGGGCGGGCGGGCGCGTTTGCAGGTGCCTGGCCTCCACATGCTCGTTGCGCACCATTTCGCCGGGCTTGACGGGCACCAGGGTCTTGGACTGCTCGCCTTCTTTCTTGTCCATCTCGGCGTCGGCCTCTTTGCCGTAGATGGCCAGCCAGCCGGGCTTGAGCAGCACCTTGCCGTTGCTTTGGAAGTGGTGGCTGACGCCTTCGTGATGCGCGGTGGTGATGCGCGTGGTG
>JAUNHQ010000010.1:26410-57867 GCA_030535425.1 Pseudomonadota bacterium
TATTCGGCGCTGGGAAAGAACACCGCCATGAAGCGGCGCACCACCAGGTCGTAGAGCTTGCGCTCGGCCTCTGACAGCGCGCCCGGCTCTTGCAGCGTGGGGATGATGGCAAAGTGGTCAGACACCTTGCTGTTGTCAAAAATGCGCTTGCTGGGCCGCACATAGCCTGCGCTCAGCGCCTGCTGGGCAAAGGGCGCCAGGTGGCGCTGCTGGCTGCCGGCCAGCATCTCGAAGGTCTGGCGCGCCACGCCCAGGTAGTCCTCGGGCAGCCAGCGCGAATCGGTACGCGGGTAAGTGAGCGCCTTGTGCCGTTCGTACAAGGACTGCGCCAGCGCCAGCGTGGTCTTGGCGGAAAAGCCGAATTTGCCGTTGGCCTCGCGTTGCAGGCTGGTCAGGTCAAACAGCAGCGGGCTGGCCTGGGTACTGGGCTTGCTTTCTTCCTTGACGGTGCAGGCCTGGCCGCGCACGGCGTTGGCAATGGCCTGGGCTTGCTCCAGCGTCCACACGCGGTCGGCGCGCTTGTCGGCGTCTTGCGGGTCTTTCTTCCAGGCCGGGTCAAACCATTTGCCGCTGTATTCGCCCGCCTCGGCCAGAAAGCTGGCGTGCACTTCCCAATAGTCGCGCGCCACGTGCTTGCGGATTTGCTCTTCGCGCTCCACCACCACGGCCAGCGTGGGGGTTTGCACGCGGCCCACGGTGGTCAAAAAGAATCCGCCGTCGCGGCTGTTGAAGGCCGTCATGGCCCGCGTGCCGTTGATGCCCACCAGCCAGTCGGCCTCGCTGCGGCTGCGGGCCGCGTCGGCCAGGCCCTGCATTTGCGCGTCGCTGCGCAGGTGGTTGAAGCCGTCGCGTATGGCCTGCGGCGTCATGCTTTGCAGCCACAGGCGCTGCACAGGCTTGGGCGCGTGCTTGCCGTCAAAGGCGTATTGCGCAATCAGGCGAAAGATCAGCTCGCCCTCGCGCCCCGCGTCGCAGGCGTTGATCAGCGTGCCCACGTCCTTGCGGCGCGCCTGCTTGACCACAGCGTTCAGGCGCGACTTGGTTTTGTCCACGGGCTTTAAGTCAAAGCGCGGCGGAATCACCGGCAGGTGGGCAAAGCTCCATTTGCCGCGTTTCACGTCAAATTCCTCGGGTGCCTGTATTTCCACCAGATGGCCCACGGCGCTGGTGACCACGTAGGTGTCGTTCTCAAAGTGATCGTCGTGCTTGTCGAACTTGCCCGCTATCGGAGCGAGCGCGCGCACGATGTCTTGCGCGACGGAAGGTTTTTCAGCAATGACCAGTGTCTTCATGGGCGTCTTTAGAATCCGGTGCTCTCGTGCGCGCGCATACGCACACGCATACGCACACACGCGCATGCACACGCACACATGAAATCAACATAGCAAACTTTTTCCGTGCCCAGCAAGACCACCCCCGCCGCCTCTTCAGCCTCTGCCACCGCTGCTGGCCGCCGCATCCAGGTGCGCCGCTCGGGCGTGCACGGCAAGGGCGTGTTCGCGCTGGTGGACATTCCCCGGGGCACGCGCATCATCGAATACGTGGGCGAAATCATCAGCTGGGACGAAGCCCAGCGCCGCCATCCGCACGACCCCAGCGACCCCAACCACACCTTCTACTTTCACATCGACGACGACCGCGTGATCGACGCGCTGCACGGCGGCAACGCCTCGCGCTGGATCAACCACAGCTGCCAGCCCAACTGCCGCGCCGACGAGCAAAACGGCCGCATCTTCATCGTCGCGCGCCGCGCCATCAAGGCCGGCGAAGAGCTGAACTACGACTACGGCCTGGTCATCGACGAGCCGCTGACCCCCGAGCTGATGGCCGACTACCCCTGCTACTGCGGCAGCAAGCGATGCCGGGGCACGCTGCTGTCGTCTGATCTGGACAGCGCAGACACCCCCGCGCCTCCGCCTGCCCGGCGCCAGGCGCGGCGCCCCTCGCGCGCATGAGCGAGCAGCGCATGCATGCCCCCTCCTTGGCCCCCGCCTGCGCCCTGCACTGGCCCACAGACAGCCTGCGCGCCGCGCTGGCGCCGCACGCCCCCGGCATCGGCGTGCAGGCCGTGGCCCAGATCGACTCCACCAACACCGAGCTGATGCGCCGCGCCCGCGACGGGCAGACCGCGCCCGCCCTGCTCGTGGCCGAAACGCAAACCGCCGGGCGCGGGCGCCTGGGCCGCGCCTGGCAAGGCAGCGGCGCGGGCGGCATGCTCAGCTTTTCCCTTGGGCTGCCGCTGGCCCCGCGCGACTGGTCGGGCCTGTCGCTGGCCGTGGGCCTGGCGCTGGCCGATGCCCTGCACCCGGACATCCGCATCAAATGGCCCAACGACCTGTGGTGGCAAGGCCGCAAGCTGGCCGGCATCCTGATTGAAACCGCCGCCGCCCCCGGCCTGACCGATGGCGCGCGCTACGTCGTCATCGGCGTGGGCATCAACCTGCACACCCCGGCTGGCGAAGGCTTTGCCACCCCGCCCGCTGGCGTGCATGAATTCGCTCCAGACCTGCTCGCCCCCGCCCTGCTGCAGCGTCTGGCCGAGCCCTTGCTTGGCGCTGTGCGGGTGTTTGAATACGGCGGCTTTGGCCCCTTGCAAGCGCCCTTTGCCGCGCGCGATGCCCTGGCTGGCCGCGCCATCGCCCTGTCTGACGGCACCGAAGGCACCGCCTTAGGCATTGGCGCCGACGGCGCCCTGCGCCTGCGCACCACAGACGGCGCGCTGCGCGAAATCACCAGCGCCGACATCAGCGTGCGCCCCGCTGCCCCTTAACCACTTAACCACCCCCCAAGTCCCAGGAGCCGCCCATGATCGGACGCATCGTCATCTTGCTGCTGGCCGCCAACCTGGCCTGGCTGGCTTGGTCGCAAGGCTGGCTGCGCGGCGCGGGCCTGGAGCCCGATACACAGCGCGAGCCCGAGCGGCTGCAGCGCCAGATCCAGCCCGAGGCGCTGGACGTGCAGCCTGCCCAGCCCCTGGCACCGCCATCATCGCCAGCGCCTTCGCCACCGCCGCCCCCCAGCCCTGGCACGTCCGCCTCCGCCCCCTCGCCTGCCCCCGTCACCGTGGTCGAAGCGCCACCGCCTGACGCCGCGCCGCCGGCCTCTCCCAAGCCTGCCCCGGCCCCTGCGGCCTGCTTGCAGGCAGGCGTGTTCGAGCAGCGGCAGGCCAATGCCTTGCGCGCCGCCGCTGCCAGCTTGCCTGCGGGCAGTTGGCGCCTGGACGAAGTGCAGCTGCCGGGCCGCTGGATGGTCTACGTGGGCAAGCTGGCCGACGCCGATGCCGTGGCTGCCAAACGCGCCGAGCTGCGCGCTCTGGGCGTGGACACCGACCGCCCCGGCACCGCGCTGGAGCCGGGCCTGTCACTGGGCCGCTTTTCCACGGAAGAAGCCGCCGAACGCGCCCTGGCCGACTTGGGCCGCAAAGGCGTGCGCACCGCCCGCGTGGTGCGCGAGCGCCGCGACGTGCCCGGCTACATGCTGCGCCTGCCCAAAGCCGACGAGGCGCTGCGCCAGCGCGCCAGCGCCAGCCTGGGCAAAGCCATGGGCGGCAAGCCCTGGCGCGACTGCGATTGAGAACGCATGCGCAGCCCGCCTGCCCAGGCGAAAAGCACATAGCCAAAACCGCCATTTGCGCGCATATGTGAAGGGTTTTTAGCTACCAAATAAGTAGCAATTACTTTTAACCCCAGGCGCTTTGGTTTTTCACAGCGGATGCTCGGTGTAAAAGCGCCCGCCATGAAACAGCAACGGCGCCGCGCCCGGCACGTGCGTGCAGCGCTCCACCTGGCCCACGAAGATCACGTGGTCGCCCTCCACATAGCGGCTTTTGTTGAAGCACTCGAAATGCGCCACTGCCCCCTCGATCAGCGGCGCACCCGCCACCCCTGCGCGCCAGGCCACACCCGCCCAGCGGTCGCCCAGCGGGGCGGCAAACTGCATGGCCAGCGCCTGCTGCTGGGCCGACAGCACGTTGATGGCGTAGTGCGAGCCCGTGCTGAACGCATCCAGTGACAGCGAATCGCGGCTCAGGCTCCACAGCACCAGCGGCGGATCAAGCGAAACCGAGTTGAACGAATTGGCCGTCAGCCCCAGCAGCTCGCCCGCAGCCGAGCGCACGGTGACGATGGTCACGCCCGTGGCAAACATGCCCAGCGCCGCCCGGAACTCAAGGGCTGAAAAAGCGGGAGAGGCAGGCAATGCAACTGGCATGGGCAATGGGCAACGGCGGCAAAAAAGCCGGTCATGATAGCGAGCGCCCCCACACCGCGCCCCGTGCCCTGCGCGCCTTTCAGCGCGCCGCCGCTTTTTGCAGCACGCCCGTCAGCAGCTCGCTGGCCCCGTCCCACACGATCTGCACCCCCACGCACAGCAGGATGAAGGCCGACATGCGCAAGAACACGATGATCCCCGTCTCCCCCAGCGGCTGCAGCAGCCGCCGCGCGAACCGGTAGGTGAAATACACCGCCAGCCCGATGGCCACCGCCGCCACCATGCCCCCGCTGGCTTGCGCCAGCGACAGCGCCAGGCGCGGGTGATGAAAAGTGGCACCCACCGTGATCGCCGCCGCAATGGAGCCCGGCCCGCACGTAATGGGAAAAGTAAGCGGATAAAACGCCGTGGCGCGCACGTATTCGGCGGTGAACTTATCGGCCAGCTCGCTGCGGCTGTCGCTGGTGGTGGTGCTGGCCGACAGCAGGCGCCAGGCGTTGGCCGCCACGATCATGCCCCCGGCCACCCGCACGATGGGCAGCGAGATGTCAAAAAAATCCAGCACATAGGTGCCCACCAGCATGGCCCCGATCAGCAGCAGCGCCACATTGCGGCCAATGCGCCAGGCCAGCGCGGTGCGCATACGGGTGGAAGCGCCCTCGGTCATGGCCAGAAACGTAGGCGCCATGGCCGGCGGGTTCATGATGGGCAAAATAGTCGCCAGCACCAGCAGCAGGCTCTTGCCAAAGCCGGCCAACAAACTCGTCAGTTCCATGGGGGCGCGATGGTAACGAATCAGCGCCCCGCCCTGCATCTGCCCGCCAGGGCAAAAGCTCGTGCTATAAGCCATGCCCGCACCATCGTTGACCTTGCTGGAGAAACTCTGCCATGCCCGCACTTCTGCCCGACATCGACCCTGACGGCCTGCTCGAATTCTCGGTCGTCTACACCGACCGCGCCCTCAACCACATGTCCAAGAAGTTCCAGGGCGTGATGAAGGACATCAGCGCCATGCTCAAAGAGGTGTACCACGCCGACGCCGCCGTGCTCGTGCCCGGCAGCGGCACCTTTGGCATGGAAGCGGTGGCGCGCCAGTTTGCCAATGATCAGCGCGTGCTCATCATCCGCAACGGCTTTTTCAGCTACCGCTGGAGCCAGATTCTGGAGATGGGCCGCATCACCGCGCCCGGGCATATCACGGTCATGAAAGCCCGCCGCACGGGCGATGGCCCGCAGGCGCCCTGGGCGCCCGCCCCCGTGGACGAAGTGGTGGCCACCATCGCGCGCGAGCGACCCGCCGTGGTGTTTGCCCCGCACGTGGAAACAGCCAGCGGCATGATGCTGCCCGATGACTACATGCAGCAAGTGGCCGCCGCCACGCATGCCGCAGGCGGGCTGTTCGTGCTGGACTGCATTGCCTCTGGCGCCATGTGGGTGGACATGCAGGCCATCGGCGTGGACGTGCTCGTCAGCGCCCCGCAAAAGGGCTGGAGCAGCTCGCCCGCCTGCGCCATGGTGTGCCTGTCGCAGCGCGCGCTGCAAGTCATGGAAGGCACCACCAGCACCAGCTACGCGTGCGATTTGAAAAAGTGGCACCAGATCATGCAAGCCTATGAAACCGGCAGCCACGCCTACCACGCCACCATGCCCACCATGGCCCTGCTGAAGCTGCGCGACACCATGGCCGAAACCCGCGCACGCGGCTTCGAGGCCGTGCGCGCACAGCAAATCGAGCTGGGCCGCCAGGTGCGCGCGCTGTTTGAATCGCGCGGCCTGCCCAGCGTGGCGGCCGAGGGCTTCAAAGCCCCGGGCGTGGTCGTCAGCTACACCACCGACCCGGACATCCAAAGCGCCAAGAAATTCATCGCCATCGGCCTGCAAACCGCCAGCGGCGTGCCGCTGATGTGCGACGAGCCCGCCGACTTTCGCACCTTCCGCGTCGGCCTGTTCGGTCTGGACAAATGGGCCGACGTGCCCCGCAGCGTGGGCCACTTGCGCGACGCACTGGACAAGCTGGGCATAAATGCTACATAAATAATAGCTGCTTGCGCTTGTCCATATTGCGCAAATGGCCTTTTTTGTGCATGAAAACCTCTGCGCTTTCCCTGGTCATCACCACCGTGTCCACACGCCAGCAGGCGCAAGCCCTGGCGCGCGACATGGTGGCGAAGCGCCTGGCCGCGTGCGTGCAGCTGCAAGCCATCGACAGCGTGTACCGCTGGCAAGGCGCGGTGCAGGAAGACAGCGAATGGCGCCTGCTGCTCAAAACCACCGCGCAGCAAGCGCCCGCGCTCATGCAGGCGCTGCGCGCAGCCCACCCGTATGCCCTGCCCGCGCTGCTGCACCTGACCGCCCACGCCACGGCAGACTTTGCCGCCTGGGTGGCCGCCGAAGCGGATGCCGCCTGAACACCCCCTTGCCGCGCCCCGTCCACGTGCCCGCTGGCGCGGCTTTTGCTGACCGATGCTCTTGTGAAAAAAAGCAGGCCCGCCTGCCTTTGCCTCTTTCATGAAACCGCTGGCCCCTTCCCTCACCCTTTGCCTGGCCTGCGCCGCGCCCCTGACCGTGCAGGCCCAGCCCATCTCACCTGCTGCTGCGCCGCCGGCCTCGCCCCAGGGCCAGGCCATGCACGAAGCAGCCCAGGCCAGCGCCGCCTGGCAGCGCTGCACCCCCCTGGCCGATGCGGCACGCCTGGCCTGCTTTGACCAGTGGGCCAGCGAGCAGCAACAGCTGCAACACGCCTTGCAGGAACGATCGCGCGCCATAGAGGCATCACCCAACGCCACCGCCGCTGCCGAGCTGCCTGCGCCCGTGCGCCAGAACGTGGCCGACGCCCTGGCCACCACACAGCCGCCCGACGATGACGGCACCACCGCCACTGGCTCGGCAGGCGTGATCGGCGTAGGGCTGGAGCAAGGCTGCCGCGACCGGCAGTTTTCTCCTCTCTCGCGCTTTTGGGAGCTGGAAACCGGCTCCAGCTGCCCCACCTTCAGCCTGCGTGGCCTGCACCCCACCCAATTCGGCGTGGCCGTGGGCGACCGCGTGAACCGCCAGCCGCGCTCGGAAAACCCGGTCAACACCGCCACCAGCGCCATCGACTACCGCAAGCACGACACACGCATCACCGTCTCCGTGCGCACCAAGCTCGCCAGCGGCCTGCTCACCCCCGCCAGCAGCACGCTGCGCGACTCGCTGTGGCTGGGCTATACGCTCGATTCACAGTGGCAGGTATTCGACAGCAGCCTCTCGCGCCCCTTCCGCAACACCGACCACATGCCCGAGCTGATGTATGTGTACCCCACCACCGCCCGTCTGCCCGGCGGCTGGCTGTGGCGCTACACCGGCCTGGGCCTGGCGCACCAGTCCAACGGCCAGAGCGACCCCCTCTCGCGCAGCTGGAACCGCGCCTACGTGATGGCCGGCTTTGAAAAAGGCAGCCGCTGGTCATTGCAACTGCGCCTGTGGCACCGCCTGAGCGAAGACGCCGCCAAGGACAACAACCCCCTCATCACCCGCTACGTCGGCCACGGCGACGCGCGCCTGAGCTGGAACCTGGACACCCGCAACAGCCTGCACCTGACCTACACCGGCTTTAACCGCCACGGCTCAGGCCGCCTGACCTGGACACACATGCTGGGCCAGGGCCGGGGCAACAGCTTCTCGGGCATGCGGCTTTACACCAGCATCTTCCACGGCTATGGCGACAGCCTGCTGGACTACAACCACCGCCGCACCGTGTTCAGCTTCGGGCTGAGCCTGGTGGACTTCTAGGGGCTGTCCACACTGTTTTCACCCATGCGAGGGCCAGCCCAGGCCCCGGTCAGAAACGCCCAGGCAGCGCACGCTGCCGCCACAGCCCGCCGTCATGCACTACGCCCAGCTGCTCTTTCCTGATTTCTCGCTCATCCTGATCGGCTACCTGCTGTGCCGCCACACCGCACTCAACCGGCCCGTCTGGCAGGCGGTAGAGGCGCTGGTGTATTTCTTTCTCTTTCCCGTGCTGCTGTTTCAGTCCATTGTGCGCACGCCGCTGGATTTGGGCGCCGCCTCGGGGCTGATCACGGCGGGCTTGCTCACCGGCTTGGCCGGTATTGGGCTGGCCTATGCCCTGCCACACCTGCCCTGGCTGGGCAAGCGCATCGACCGGCGCGAACACGCGGGCAGCGCGCAAATCGCGTTCCGCTTCAACTCCTTCATCGGCCTGGCGCTGGCCGAACGGCTGCTGGGCGCACAGGGCTTGCAGCTCATTGCCGTGCTCATCGGCGTATGCGTGCCGCTGTTCAACGTTGCCGCCGTGTGGCCCATGGCGCGGCAAGCGCAGCGCGGTTTTGCAGGCGAGCTGCTGCGCAACCCACTCATCATCGCCACCGCCTCGGGCCTGCTGGCCAACCTGGCCGGCCTGTCCATACCCGACTGGGCAGCGCCCACCGTGTCGCGCATTGGCGCAGCCTCTATCGCGCTCGGGCTGATGGCTGCAGGCGCAGGCATGCAAATCACCTCTTTAGCGCAGGGCAAGACGCTCGGCATCAGCGTGCTGGCCGTGCGCCATTTCCTCTCGCCCCTCATCGCCTGGGCGCTGGCTCGCCTGCACGGCCTCCACCTGCTACGTGCTGGCCGCGCGCATGGGCTACAACGGCGCCTACGTGGCCGGGCTGGTCACCCTCTCAACCCTGCTGGGCATGGCCAGCCTGCCCTTTGCCCTGGCCGTGCTGGGGCAAGCCCATGCCCTGTAAAAGAACAGCGGCCCAGCCAGCCAACACGCGCACAACAGCTTTTGTCAGGCGCCCACACCTTCAGTATGCTATTTAAAATATAGCTTACTTTGAATAGGGATAAGCGCAAACACCCTTTTTCTTATAGAAGTCTTTTCAGGCACGCCAGCCAAGCCGTGCCGTGCCGCGCACCTTGGGACGGTTTGCGCAGGCTTACCACTGCCCGCGCGTGGTAGCGGGCGGCATGGGCGCGGCGGGTGCAGGTGCAGTTGGTGCGGGGTTGGCAGACGGGCCGGCGGATGGGCTGCCGACAGGCGCCGGCGGAGCCTGCCGCGTACGTGCCTGCGCCTTGTAGCGCTCGGCCTGGTTGAGCAGCTCGATGGCGTTGCTGCGCTCGCCCTGGCGGGCGAAGTCCATGGCGGTCATGCCTTTTTGGTTGCGCATGTCGATGTCGGCGCCCTGCTCGATCAGCAGTTTGACGGCTTCGGGGGTGCCGTAAAAGGCGGCCATCATGAGCGGGGTGGTGCCGTTGGGCGATTGGGCGTCGATGAAGGCGTGGTGTTCCAGCAGCAGGTGGATCAGGTCCAGGTGCCCGCCGGTGGCGGCGTAGTGCAGCGGCGCCCAGCCGGGTTTGTTGACGTCGGCACCTTTGGCGATGAGCAGGCGCGCCAGCTCAAGCTGGCCTTTGAGCGCGGCCATCATGAGCGGGCTTTCGTCGCTGGCGTTGCGGCTTTCGGCTTGCAGGCGGGGCGAGTCGATGAGCAGGCGCGCCACTTTGAGCGAGCCTTCTTGCAGCGCCACGTACAGGCCGGGGTTGCCGCTTTCGGTGCGGGTGTTGGGGTCAAAGCCCCGGGCGAGCAAGGCGCGCACGGCCGCGTCGTTGTCGAGCTTGATGGCGCGCTCGAAAGCCACGGCGTCGTTGGCCTGCGCCAGCGGGGCCAGCAGGGTGAGCGATGTGGCCAGGGATGCGACCAGGGCGGCGTGGATCAGGGGTTTCATGCGGGTTTCAGGGTGTCTGAGACTTTGGGGAAAAGCCGGGTGAAGTTGTCGCTGGTGATGGCGGCGATGTGCTCGACGCTGGTGCCGCGCAGCTCGGCGATGCGGGCGGCGACGTGGGGCACGTAGGCGGGGGTGTTGGTTTTGCCGCGGTGGGGCACGGGGGCCAGGTAGGGGGCGTCGGTTTCGATGAGCAGGCGGTCCTCGGGAATGAAGGCGGCCACTTCGTGCAGCTCGCGCGCGTTCTTGAAGGTGACGATGCCCGACAGCGAGATGTAAAAGCCCAGCTCCAGCGCGGCGCGGGCGACGTCGCGGGTTTCGGTGAAGCAGTGGAACACGCCGCCTGCACTGCCTGCGCTGCCGTCTTCGCCCTCTTCTTTCAGGATGGCCAGGGTGTCGGCGCTGGCGGCGCGGGTGTGGATGACCAGGGGCAGCGCGGCCTGGCGGGCGGCGCGGATGTGGGTGCGAAAGCGCTGGCGCTGCCAGTCCAGATCGGCCACGCTGCGGCCGCCTTTGCGCTCTTGCATCTGGTAGTAGTCGAGCCCGGTTTCGCCAATGGCCACGACTTTGGGCTGGGCAGCGGCGTGCAGCAGCTCTTGCACACTGGGTTCGTGCACGCCTTCGCTGTCGGGGTGTACGCCGGCCGAGGCCCAGAAGTTGTCGTAGCGCGCGGCCAGGGCTTGCACGGCGGGGAATTCTTCCATCGTAGTGCTGATGCACAGCGCGCGCGTGACCTGGGCGGCGGCCATGTCGGCGCGCACACGGGCCATGTCGCCGGCCAGTGCAGCAAAAGTGAGGTGACAGTGGGAGTCGGTGAACATAGCGCCTGATGAGAGAGAAAAACCGCTGGATGCGCGCCATGCCCGATGTCTCTACGCCCTGGCCCTGGCGCCATGGCCGGGTGTGCCCGGGGCCAGGCGTACGCAGGTTTCAGATGGTCTGGGTGGGGCGGTCAGAGCCGATGGCCGAGCCCAGAATCTGCTCGATCCGGGCTTTGAGTTGGGCGGATTTGTCGTCTTTGGGAAAGCGGATGCCGACGCCCTGGGTGCGGTTGCCCGAGGAGCGGGCGGGGGTGATCCAGGCGACTTTGCCGGCGATGGGGTAGCGCTGGGGGTCGTCGGGCAGGGTGATGAGCACGTACACGTCATCGCCCAGGCGATGCTCGCGCGCGCTGGGAATGAAGATGCCGCCGTCGGTGAACATGGGGATGTAGGCGGCGTACAGCGCGCCTTTTTCCTTGATGGCCAGCTGAATGACGCTGGGGCGCGGGGTGCTGGGGGCGGCGTGCGGGGTGGTGGACATGGGGGTACAGATATTGTTGGACGATGGGCGGGCCGGGGCTTCTTCAGGTTTTGGAGTTTAGGGCCTGGCGCGCGGCGCTGGCGAGGAATTCTGCCGCCAAACCGGGGTTTAAGGGGTGTTCGGCGGTGCGGGCCGATTGCGTGAGCTGGCCCCACCAGCGCATGAGGGCGGGCAGCGGCGGCGGGGGGCTGGGCAGATCGGCGGCGTCAAAGTAGCGGGGCGGCGCGCCGGTGTGCAGCGCGGTCAGGTCGTGGCAGAGCTTTTGCAGCCGGTCCACGGCTTCGGCCAGGGGCAGCCCGGCCAGGGCGGCGGCATCGCCAGCGCGCATGGCGCCAGGCAGGCTGGCCCACTGGCGGGCGGCGGCGGGCGCGCCCTGCCCCGCCGTGCTTTGCCCAGCGCCCTGCCCGCCTTGCGCCAGGGCCAGTGCCGCAGCAGGGCGCCCGCCTGCGGCGCGCAGCAGCAGCGGGGCATCGGCCGCCGGCACGCCCTGCCCGCTCAGCCACGCCAGGGCTTCGTGCGGCGCGGGCCAGGCCAAGGTGTGCGCCAGGCAGCGGCTGCGGATGGTGGGCAGCAGCTGGTGGGCCGCGTCGGTGGCGAGCACAAAGCGCACGTCGCCGGGCGGCTCTTCCAGGGTTTTGAGCAGGGCGTTGGCGGTGACGGCGTTCATGCGCTCGGCCGGGTACACCAGCACGGCCTTGCCGCGCCCGCGCGCGCTGGTGCGCTGGGCAAATTCAATGGCGTCGCGCATGGCGTCCACGCGGATGTCGCGGCTGGGCTTGCGCTTTTTGCTTTCGATGTCGGCCAGCGCCTTGTCGGGCAGAGGCCAGCCGCGCGCCAGCAGCTCGGCCTCGGGCATGAGCACGGCCAGGTCGGCATGGGTGTGCACGTCTATGCCGTGGCAGCTGGGGCACTGGCCGCAGGCGCCTTGGGGGCCGGACGCATCGCACAGCCAAGCGCGCACCAGGGCCAGGGCCAGTTCAAACTGCCCCAGGCCAGAGGGGCCTTGCAGCAGCCAGGCGTGGCCGCGCTGGGCCAGCAGGCTGTGCAGCTGCGTTTGCAGCCAGGGGGCCAGAGCAGCGGCGGGCCGGGGCGCTGCGGCGGTCATGGCAGCCACCCCCTGCCCTGCACGGCGGCATGCACGGCCTGCCAGACGGCGGGCGGGGGCTGGTCGGCGTTGATGCGGGCAAAGCGCGCAGGGTGTTCGGCCATGCGGCGGGCGTAGCCGGCGCGCACGGCGTCAAAAAAGGCGGCGGGCTGGGCCTCGAACTTGTCGGGCACGCGCGCGCCGGCCAGGCGGGCCGCGGCCACGGCGGGGGGCAGGTCGAACCACAGGGTCAGATCGGGCTGGCGGATGGCGGCGGCGCTTTCAGCCAAATCAGGCGTTTGCGCTTGACTGGCTTGTGCCATGCGCTCCAATACCGATAGCATTGACCAGTCAAACCCGCGCCCGCCGCCCTGGTAGGCAAAGGTGGCGTCGGTAAAGCGGTCGCACAGCACCACGTCACCGCGAGCCAGGGCAGGCTCGATCACGCACACCAGGTGGTCGCGCCGGGCGGCGAACATGAGCAGGGCTTCGGTCAGCCCGTCCATGGGGGTGTTCAGGGCCAGGGTGCGGATTTGCTCGGCCAACGGGGTGCCGCCGGGTTCGCGCGTGGTGATGACGCGGCGGCCCGCGGCGCGCAAGGCCTCGGCCAGGGCCTGAATGTGGGTGGATTTGCCCGCGCCGTCGATGCCTTCGAAGCTGATGAACAGGCCCGCCATGTCATGGGGCTCCGCTGGCGGCTGGCGCGGCGGGGGCGCTGCTGCTGCCGTTGCTGTTGCTGCCGCCGTTGCCACCGCGGATGTAGCGGTTGACGGCGCGGTTGTGCTCATCCAGCGACTGGCTGAAGTGGCTGCTGCCGTCGCCGCGCGCTACGAAGTACAGCGCCTTGGTGTTGGCGGGCTGCACGGCGGCCATGAGCGATGCCTTGCCGGGCATGGCAATGGGGGTGGGCGGCAGGCCGGCGCGGGTGTAGGTGTTAAAGGGCGTGTCGCGCGTGAGGTCGCTGCGGCGCAGGTTGCCGTCAAACCGATCGCCCAGGCCGTAGATGACGGTGGGGTCGGTTTGCAGCCGCATGCCGATGCGCAGACGGTTGATGAACACGCCGGCAATGTCGGCGCGGTCGGCGGCGCGGCCGGTTTCTTTTTCGACGATGCTGGCCAGAATCAGTGCCTCGTCGGCGCTTTTCAGCGGCAGGCCGGGGCTGCGCGCGTCCCAGGCCGCTTGCAGGCGGCGGTCCATCAGCTGCATGGACTGGCGCAGGATGTCCATGTCGCTGGCGTTCTTGAAATAGTGAAAGGTGTCGGGAAAGAACCGCCCTTCAGGCGCCACGCCGGGCTTGCCCAGCTGTTTCATGATCTCGGCGGCGGGCAGCTGGGCCGTGTCAGGCCGCAGGTGCCGGGCCTTGGCCAAGGCATCGCGAAACTGCTTGAACGTCCAGCCTTCCACCAGCGTGACGGTGAGCACGATGCGCTCGCCCCGCACCAGCTTGCCCAGCAGATCGCCCGGTGTCATGCCGCGCGTGACAAGGTAGTCGCCCGGTTGAATGGTTTTGCCCCGCCCGGCCAGGCGAAAGTAGGCATGCAGCATCTCGGCATGGGTGCGCACCCCGCCCGCCACCGCCTGGCTGGCCGCCGTGCGCATTGACGCGCCGGCAGGCACGCTTACCTCCACCTCATCGGCCGCCAGCGGCAGCGGCTGCTGCGCCCACCACCAGGCCCAGCCGCCTGCGGCCAGGGCCAGAACAAGCGCCAGAAGGAAAAGCTTGAGCAAGGTGCGCACGAAATACCTGTGGTGGGATGGGGTTGGAATAGGTCTGGGCAAAGCCCGCTTGGAAATGCCCGCCGGGAGATGCCCGTGGCCTGCCTGCACAGAACCCGCTAAAGACCGGAGCCAAAGCCAGCAAAGCCCGCAGGGCCAAGCCCCTGCGGCCCTGCCCAGCCCAAGAGCCGGCCATGATAATTCAGCCCCATGTCTGCACTGCAACCCTTGGTCACACCCGCTGCCGCCCCTGCATCCGGGGGCATGGCCCCCCTGCCCCATTTGGGCGTGCTGCGCGCCGAAGGCGCCGACGCGGCCAGCTTTTTGCAAGGCCAGCTCACGCAAGACGTGGCGCTGCAAGCCGTGGGCACGGCGCGCCTAGCCGCGCTGTGCAACCCCCAGGGCCGCATGCTGGCGAGCTTTTGGGTGTTCAAGCGCGCGCCGGATGAGCTGCTGCTCATCACCAGCGCCGACACGCTGGCGGCCACGCTCAAGCGGCTGAGCATGTTCGTGCTGCGCGCCAAGGCCAAGCTCAGCGACGCCACGGCGCACTTTGCCCTGCACGGCGTGCTGGGCGCCGCGCCTGGGGCCAGCGGCGGCAATGGTGTCCTCATCGCCCTGCCCCCGGCCGATGGCAGCGCGCGCAGCCTGTGGCTGGCACCTGCCGGCAGCGCGCCGCCGCCTGGCGAGCCGGTGAGCGAGGCGGCCTGGCTGCACGCCGAGGTGCGCGCCGGTGTGGCCCGCATCACCCAGCCGGTGGTGGGCGCTTTTGTGCCGCAGATGCTCAATTACGAAAGCGTAGACGGCGTGAGCTTCAAAAAAGGCTGCTACCCCGGCCAGGAAGTGGTGGCGCGCAGCCAGTTTCGCGGCGCCATCAAGCGCCGCGCCTTCGTCGGCCAGGTGGCAGGCAGCGCCCAGGCCGGGCAAGAGGTGTTTGCCGCTGGCAGCGATCAGCCCGTGGGCCTGCTGGCCCAGGCAGCCCCCGCGCCCGATGGCACCACCGCCGTCATCGCCTGCCTGCAGCTGAGCGCATCGCCAGCGGAGGCGAGCTTGCACACCGGCAGCCCGCAAGGCCCGGCGCTGAGCGCGCTGCACCTGCCCTACGCCTTGCGCGAAGACATCTGATGGCATCTCCCCGCCTGCGGCCAGGCTTGGCCTTGCGCGCTGGTTGAGAAATGCAATACCCCGCGCCCTGCCCTGCCCTGCCCTGCCGCCTGCCCGCATCTGGCCACGCCTGATGCACGCCTGAGCACGCTTTTCTTCATACAACTGTAAAGCCCGCGTCCGGCCAGGGTAAAAGTTTGGCGAAACCGGGTGCCTGGCCTTCCCAAGCCTGGCGGCGGCCCGCATACTGACCTGCGCTTGATCCCTATGGACTTGAAGAAGGAAAACCTTGATGCAACGCCGTACCCTCTCCATCGCTGCCCTGGCCGCCCTTGTGGGCCTGACGCCGCTGGCGCACGCACAGCCCGGCCCTGGCGGCCCGCATGAACAGCCCTCGCGCAGCCAGGGCCAGCGCAGCCAGCCCGCCCAGGCCCCGCGCGCGCCGCAAGCGGCCCAGCCTGCGCGCCAGCACCAAAACGCGCGTCAAGATACGCGCCAGGACATGCACCAGCCCCCCAGCCCGCGCAACGACACCCCGACGGCGCGCAGTGGCCATGCACGCCAGGGCGTGCCCGCCGCTGGCCGGGGTGCCGGCCCCGACCACGCCTTCCACCGTGGCGACCGCCTGCCCGCTGCCTATCGCCATCAGCACTACGTGGTCAACGACTGGCGCGCACACCAGCTGTCGGCCCCGCCGCGCGGCCACCACTGGGTGCAGGTGGGGGGCGACTACGTGCTGGTGGCCATTGCCACCGGTGTCATCACCGCGCTGGTGCTCGCGCACTGAGCACGGCTTAAACAGAGCCGCCTTCGCCTCCCGCACCCAGGCCAGGCTGCTTCAGCCTGGAGCGAAGGGCTGCGGGCCTGCGCCCCATGCGCGCACCTGTTGGACACCCATAAAAAATGGCATTTGCGCGCAATACACAATGGTTTAAGCTATTTTTAAAATAGCAATCAAGCATGCGCTTGATACCCGTCAACGCGCCGCGCGCGCCATGCGGTTACGCTCGCTGCCCATGGCATTTGACCTTCTCATCAGCGGAGCAGGCCCCGCCGGCCTGTGCTTGGCGCGTGCCCTGTCCGGGCATGGGCTGCATGTGGGCGTGATCGAGCAGCAGCCGCTGGCGGCGCTGCAAGAGGCATCTTTTGACGGGCGCGAAATCGCCCTGACCCAGCACTCAGCCGCCATGCTGCGCACCCTGGGCCTGTGGGCGCACATCGAGGCCATGGACGCCAACGCCTTCTCGCCCTTGCGCGATGCGCGTGTGCTCAACGGCCCCTCGCCCTTTGCCCTGGTCATCAGCCACACCCTCACGGGCCAGGGTGAGCTCGGCTGGCTCGTTTCCAACCACCTCATCCGCCGCGCCGCGCTGGCCGAGGTGCAAGCCGCGCAGGCGCGCCACGGCGACATCAGCTTGCTGTGCGGCCAAGCCGTGGCGCAAGTGCGCTGCGGCGCCGATGGCGCGCACGTCACGCTGGCAGACGGCAGCGCGCACCAGGCGCGTCTGCTGGTCGCCGCCGACAGCCGCTTTTCCTTCACCCGCCGCGCCGTGGGCATCGGAGCCAGCCAGCACGACTTTGGCCGCACCATGCTCGTGTGCCAGGTCACGCACGAGCGCCCTCACCACCACGCCGCCTGGGAATGGTTTGACCACGGCCAAACCCTGGCCCTGCTGCCCATGAACGACGACGTGGCCACCGGCGCCCACCGCGCCTCGGTGGTGCTGACACTGCCGCACCAGCACATCACTCCGCTGCTGGCGCTGACCGATGACGCCCTTGGCGACGAGCTGACGCGGCGCTTTGCCCGCCGCCTGGGCGCCATGCGCGTGCAAAGCACGCGCCACACCTACCCACTGGTGGGCGTGTACCCGCACCGCATGGTGGCCGCGCGCTTTGCCTGCGTGGGTGACGCAGCCGTGGGCATGCATCCCGTCACCGCGCACGGCTTCAACTTCGGGCTGCTGGGCATCGACACCCTCACCCGCGCCCTGCTGGCCGCGCACGCGGCAGGCCAGGACATTGGCGCGCCCGCCTTGCTGGCAGGCTACGAGCGCCGCCACCGCCTGGCCACCCGCCCGCTGTACGAGGCCACGCGCCTGATCGCCACGCTCTACACCGCCGAATCGCCCCCCGCGCACCTGCTGCGCCACGCCGCCTTGCGCCTGGGCCAGCACTTGCCGCCCTTCAAGCGGCTGGTCGCCGCCTCGCTGGCCGCCACGCGCTGACAGCGCCTGTTGTGTACGGAAAAACCATGCCCCAGCGCCTGCCCACCGGCCAGCCCCTGCCCCTGTACAGCGTGGCACAGACCCGCGCCATTGAGCATGCCGCCGCTGCCAGCCTGCCCCCGCACACCCTCATGCAACGCGCGGGCCTGGCCGTGGCGCGGCTGGCCCTGGCCCTGGCGCCCCATGCACGCACGCTGTGGATCGCCTGCGGCCCCGGCAACAACGGCGGCGACGGGCTGGAAGCGGCCATGCACCTGCGCCAGTGGGGCATGCACCCCATCGTCACCTGGCTGGGCGACGAAACCGCATTGCCCGGCGACGCCCGCGCCAGTCTGCACCGTGCGCGCGCCGCAGGCGTGGCCTTTGCCAGCGCGCCGCCCGCGCTGAGTGAGCACGACCTGTGCATCGACGCCCTGCTGGGCATCGGCGCCACGCGCGCACCGCAAGACGCCATGGCCGCCTGGCTGGCCCACATGGCCGGCAGCCGCGCCGCCTGCCTGGCCGTGGACCTGCCCAGCGGCCTGAACGCCGACACCGGCCAGCAGCCCGGCGCCGCGCCCATGCCCGCAGGTACCGCCCCCCGCCACACCCTGAGCCTGCTCACCCTCAAGCCCGGCCTGTTCACCGCGCATGGGCGCGACGCCTGCGGCACCCTGTGGTTTGACCCTCTGGGCGTGGCCCTGCCGCCCGTGCCGCCCACGGCCTGGCTCAACACCCCCGCGCCGCCCGCGCTGCGCCCGCACGCCAGCCACAAAGGCAGCTTTGGCGACGTGGCCATCATCGGCGGCGAACACACCCGCCACCACCACGCCAGCAGCGATCACGACTCCCCCTGCGCCATGACCGGCGCCGCCTTGCTGGCCGCGCGCGCCGCACTGCATGGGGGCGCCGGGCGCGTGTACGTCAGCCTGCTGGGCGGCAGCACCGCGCTGGATGCGCAGGCGCCCGAGCTCATGTTCCGCCCCGCGCCCGCACTGGCCCTGCCCTCGCTCACCGTCGTGTGCGGCTGCGGCGGCGGCCAGGCCGTGCACGCCGTGCTGCCCGCCGTGCTGGCGCAGGCCGCGCGCGCGGTGCTCGACGCCGACGCGCTCAACGCCATTGCACACGACCCTGGTCTGCAAGCCGCCCTCACCGCCCGTACCACGCGCGGGCAGCCCACCGTGCTCACCCCCCATCCGCTGGAAGCCGCACGCCTGCTGGCCTGCCCCGCCGCCCAGGTGCAGGCCGACCGCCTGGCCGCCGCCAGCGCCCTGGCGCAGCGGTTTCAGTGCACCGTCGTGCTCAAAGGCTCAGGCACCGTCATCGCCGCGCCAGGCCAGGTGCCGCGCATCAACCCCACTGGCTGCGCGCGCCTGGCCACCGCTGGCACCGGCGATGTGCTGGCCGGCCTGCTGGGCGCCTACCTGGCCGCCAGCCCCGCCAGCGGCCCAGACGCCCAGCGCGGCACCTTGCCGCCCTCGCCACCCAGCGCGGCATTCACCGCCGCCTGCCAGGCCGTGTGGCAGCACGGCGCCACCGCCGACGGCTGGCCGCCCGGGCAAAGCCTGACGGCCAGCGCCCTGGCCAAGCGGCTGGGCGCGGTTTGAGGCATCTCATCAAAAAGGCCGTTTGCGCGCATGAATAAAGCGCAAACAGCTATTTTTTCAATAGCAAACAGGTGCTTGAACAGGGGCTTTACTTGATAAAGCCCACTTCGCGGTAAATGCGCTGCAAGATGGGCTTTTGCCGCAGTCAGCGTTGCATTCAAGAACACCGATGAGAAAGTTGGTGCGAGGCGGCCTCAACCCCGAAGTGCAACACCCTCACCTGAGGTAAGTTGTCGCGATGGGAACACGATACACGCAATTGCAACCTGAAGAGCGCATCGCGCTGGCGTCGCTGCACCAGCAAGGCTGGAGCATCCGCGCCAGCGCCAAACTGATGGGTCGCAGCCCCAGCATCCTCAGCCGCGAGTTGCGCCGCAGCCGCTGCGAGGCAGGCTACGCATCGCAGCCTGCCCAACGGTTCTGCCAGCAACGGCGCATCGCCGCTTGTCCATGTCCCAAGCTGCACCCGGAGGGCGCCCTGTGGCGCGTGGTGTGCGATCTGCTCAGCTGGCGCTGGTCGCCACAGCAAATTGCCGCCACACTCAGGCGCATGCACCCTGATGAACCCGCCTGGCACGTGTCGCACGAAACCATCTATAGCGCCATCTACGCTTACCCACGGGGCGAACTTCGCAAGCAGCTCATTGCCCTGCTACGCCAGGGCAAGAGCAGCCGCCGGCCGCGCTCAGGCGGGCAGGATCGGCGCGGGCAGATCCCCGAGATGGTCAGCATCCACGTGCGCCCGCCCGAGGTCAATGACCGCGTGATGCCCGGCCACTGGGAGGGTGATCTGATCAAGGGCGCGGGCAACAAGTCGGCCGTGGGCGTGCTGGTGGAGCGCACTACGCGGCTGGTGCTGCTGTGCCGGATGCCTGATGCCACGGCCGAGAGTGCGCTGGCAGCCTTCACGGCCAAGCTCAGCCTAATTGCAGCGCCCATGCGCCGGACGCTGACCTACGATCAGGGTAAGGAGATGGCGCTGCACCGCGAGTTTTGGCCAAGGCCACCTACATGCGGGTGTACTTCTGCGATCCGCACAGCCCCTGGCAGAAGGGCAGTTGCGAGAACACCAATGGGCTGCTGCGGCAGTTCCTGCCCAAGGGCAGCGGTTGGTATTCTGACCAGAAGAGCCACTTGCCGCGCCCCGCTTGCCTATTTCTGATGTTTACATGGTTTCTGGGTCACGGGGTACTACGTATGATGCGTTCAAAGAGATTTTGTTTAGGCTGGGTTTCTTAGTTTAAATGCTCGCCATAGCACCGCCACTGATCCTATAAAAAAGCCAGGGAGCGAAGATTTGAAGGTAGAACCAATAAGCGTAACCAGGGCAATTGCATTGCGGAAATGAGGCTGTCCAAGCTGTTTGAATTGCCCACATCAGGAAGAAAAAAGATCCCAAAAGAATGCTGATGGCAATAATGATTGAACGCAATTTTGGCGACATCATCGGCGAGGATGCAAGTGTGGATATCCAATAAATGAACTATTGCCTGGCGTGCATTTGTCAATTACTTCGCGCACAAAGCTTTGACACTGATTCCACGGCAACCATCGCCCTGTATATTTTTTAAGTACCAACTGCTCATTTACGCACTGTTCATCCACATCGGGCACCACCTTGCAAGATGCATTTTCAGCTTGAGATTGATTTTTGTGATTGCGCGTGTAGGTCTTGGATAGAGGTGTGTCGGAACATCCTTGGCCGGGCACATCGCAAGCGGCACCCATCCCGACTTCAATCGTATCCGTTTTAATCCAACGATGATACGGCAACACGTTTCGTGCGGCTGCGTCCGAAATCCAATCCACATTAATTGGCCTGCTGCAAATCTGAACGACTAATCCCTCCGGATCCACCGCCCCCAGCGGATTTCCCCCCACATAGGCAAACCGATTCCACCCTGCCGCCAACCCCAGCGGATCGGCCTGCGTATACCCCACCGTCAGGTACGGATCGTAGTACCGGTGGTGGTTGTAGTGCAGTCCCGTTTCTTGATCGTACTGCTGTCCGGGGTAGCGCAAGGTGAAGTGCTTTAGCGATGTGGCCCCGGCTGACGCTGGTGCGCCCGTGTGCAGCCGTTGGCACCGTTGATGATGATAGGCCAGCGCCAGGCGCTGGAGGGGGCTTCAGGTGATTTGGCTGATCAGGGGCTGGCCTGCCCAGCTCAGGCTAGTAAGGATGAGCGCCAGTAGGATGCGATCTAGAGTGGCAACGACTAAGCCCACAACAATTAATCAGTCAGAGGATGCGACATCTCGGTCACGCCAGTATCGAACCAAGCGCGGGGCAAGAACAAACCACTGTAAAAAACCAGCCACAGTTAGTGGGCTCCACGTCTTTAACATCCAACTCCAGAATGCCGTACCCGCATTAAGCTGATCAATAGGCGTGACCTGCGCCAATGATATGCAAATCAACTGAACCACTAAACCCGCCGGGAATGTCATCGCATACAGCAAGACCGTTGGGATAATCAGAGCTTCATTCTTGTATTGCGGCAAGGCGCCTGACCATAATGACCACGCATACCACGCCACCCCAACACAGACCGCAACAAATAGAGCCTGAACCAATCGTTTACACATCATCGACCACCTTTGCGCATATTGCAAAGTATCTTGCAACCGTAGTAGAGGTCATCTGCATACTCTTGGCAGTCAGTCAGTGGACCGATTCCGTAGCGTGGTTTGTTCGGCTTACTGAAGTTACGAAGAACGCACTGCTCGAAGCACTGATCCTGATCGTCATCAACTTCCTTACAGGACTTGGGGTCGTAATAGTCCTCGTCTGGCCGCGTTAAACGCGGCTCCCCAGATAACGGGTTGCCATCGGTAGTGAGCCCACCGCAAGAAACAGAGCCATCAGTACGCGTCACGCAGAGGTATTGGTGATTAAATATTGGTGACCCTCGGGTGCCAGGAGGCTTGCCAAGCGGGCGCTGACAGTACCAGCCTTTCAATCCCTCCGGATCAATGAAGTTGATTGGGTTTCCACTGACATAGGCAAACCGATTCCACCCTGCCAGCAACCCCAGCGGATCGGCCTGCGTATACCTCACCGTCAGGTACGGATCGTAGTACCGATGGTGGTTGTAGTGCAGTCCCGTTTCCTCATCGTACTGCTGCCCAGGGTAGCGCAGGGTGAAGTGCTTCAGGTCCGTGCCACCGGCAGCCGCTGGCGCACTGGTGTGCAGCCTCTCGCGCGTAAAGCCCGTGGTGGCATCCGTGGCCTCCACCTCCCCAAAGGCCGTAGTGACCCATTGCCAAACGGGTCTGCCTTGCGTGTCAGTGAGTCTGCGCGGGGTGTGCAGATGATCGGCATGGATGGCATAAAGCCTTCCGTCGATTTCAGCAGCCACAGGCAGCGGCCCCTGGGCAGTAGGCAGCCAGATGTATTCGGCCAGCGCTTGCGCCCCGCTTTGCCCTGGACGGTAGTGGCCCAGGGGGTAGCTGCTCAGGCCGGGGGCCATTTCTTCTTCACCGTAGACGGTGTCGGTCAGACTCGTCTGGCCTGTGCCGCTGTCTTGTGTCTTGCGCACGCGCTGGCCCAGGGCGTTGCTCTGGTAGCGGGTGTGGCGGCCCAGGCCGCTGATGTGCTGGATGCGGCCATGGGGGTCATAGGCAAAGCTGAGCTGGCCGTCGCTTATCAGGCGTGCGCTGGCATCCCATTGGAGCTGGCGTTCTTCGCTTTGGACGCTGCCGCTGGTCATGTGCCATTGGTCTTGCACGGCCAGCACCCGGTTGTGCTGGGGCGAGAGGCTGAAGTGGCGTTGCAGGCTGTGGGCGTTGCCTGAGCCGTCAAACTGGCTGTAGTGGGCGCTTTGGCGGTTGCCGTTGGCGTCCCAGGTGTAGCTCGCTTGCAGGGGGCCGGTGATGTCTTGCACTCGGGTGCCGGCAGGCAAGGCGCTGGCCATGTCGGGCGGCAGGCTGTGGGTGAGGCTGCTGATGCGCCCGGCCTCGTCGTAGTCGAGGGCGCTGCTGAGTGTGAAGGCGCTGGCGGGGCCACCTGCCTGGGCGGGTGGGCCAAAGAGGTGCTGGGTGATGTGGCTGATGCGGCCTGCGGCATCCCAGCTGTAGTGGGCAATGCCGCTTTCGGTGAGCTGGCCTGCTGTGTTGTAGGTGCGCTTTTCGGGCAGGCCGGGGCCTTCGGGGGTGCTGGCGCCGCTGATGATGGGCCAGCGCCAGGCGGTGGGCACGCCCAGGGGGCTCCAGGTGATTTGGCTGATCAGGGGCTGGCCTGCCCAGCTCAGACCAGTGAGCTGGCCTGTGTGGTCGTAGTGGTAGGCCAAAACTTTGCCTGAGGGGTAGGTGACGCTGGCCATTTGGCCGGCGCCGCCTTGGCCGGCGGGCACGTATTGGTAGTCAACGTGGTAGGTGGCGGCGGGGGATGAGGCAGCTGGGGTTGAAGCTGCGGGGGGCGATGCAGGTGTTTGATCAGGCGCCGTTTGGGCATGGGCTGTGCCCAGGGCAAGGGCCGGGCCCAGGGTAAGGCTGAGTGTGCGCAGGAGGTGGCGCTTCATGGCGTGACCGCGATTTGCTGGCTCTTGCGGATGGGGCGGCCCAGGCTGTCGCGCTGGTAGCCGGTGTGCAGGCCGGGCTCTTGCATGCCACTGAGCTGGCCGCTGGCGCTGTCGTAGCTGAAGCTGCTGCTGGCGCTGGCGCCTTCGCCGCTGGCGCTGATGTGGGTGGGGCGGCCCAGGGCGTCGCGCTGGATGTGTTGCTGCCTTTGCTGGGCGTCCTGCGTGCTGACGGGCAGGCCGCGTGCGTCGTATTGGCTGCTTTGGCTGCCAATGTCGGCGCTGGTTTCGCTCAAGGCGTTGCCTTGGGCGTCGCGCTCGTACTGGGTGGCCACGCCTTTGAAGTCGCGCGCTTGTACGACACCGTTAAGGCTGTTGTAGTCGATGGTGGCGGTGGCGTTGAGGGGGTTCTTCTCGTTGACCATGCGCCCTAGTCGGTCATAGGTATATGCCGCAGATTGGTTCAAGCCGTTGGCTGACAAAATCAGATTACCATTGGCGTCGTATTGAAATATCTGCATCTGAGCGTTGCCGCTGTTTAGACTTGCGACCCGATTCAGCGCGTCGATGGTGTAGTGAGCCTCGTAAGTAAGCTGCCCAGCTGCATCCTTGGTCTGCTCGCTGGTTTTGTTGCCTGCAGCATCTAGTTTGTAACTGCCGCTGTAACCACGGTTATCTGACCAGCCTGTAAGGCGATGGGCACCGTCGTACGCATAAGTGATTTTGTACCCGTTAGGTTGTGTGAGCGTGTGCAGCAAACCCGTTGGCAGATAGGTCATGGCAGTGACAAAATCTCCGACGCTCTGCGTAAGCAGACGGCCACGTGCGTCGTAGGTATTTTGCGTGACAACACCATCGGGCGATGTTTGACTCAAAACGCGTCCGTTGGGATCGTAGCGAGTAAACAGCGTGCTTCTGCCTTGTGCGTCAACGATGCTTTGTAAATCACCTTTGGTGTAGTTGGTGCTGGTATTGGTGTAATAGCTATACGTCGTGGTGGAATTTGCCGGATCGGTCTCAGATAGCAGCTGCCCCCACTGGTTATAGGTGTAATTCCAAACCCGCGCCTGAACAGATGTATTTAATTGGGCGGCAAAGCCTTGCGCACCGTTGGGATCGAGAGTGGCTTGCTCTACTTTTTGGCAGAGCACTGCAATGGGGCTGCCGTCGGGCAAGACCGCACCGGCAGGGGCACAGCTAGCAATGGCATTACCATTAAAAGGGTTGGGCTGACCATTGTAAATATTCGTAGTCATTCGCAGGGGCTCAGCCACTTTGGTAGCACGCTCCCATACAGGATGCCATTGGGTACTGATTTTTCGGCTGCCGGCTGGTAAGACCGAGCCTTGCGCATCAAAGCTTTCACAATTGCTGTTGCCGGGTAAACCTTCAACGCGTGCAATTTCAAAACCACGCGTTACGTCATTTTGGTAACAAATGCGGTTGCCGTTGAAATCGTTAGCGCTACGCCGGTTGCCCGCTGAGTCATAGGCAATCCTTGAGGTACTGGCTGCACAGCCAGCCCCAGCAGGTTGCGATCTTGCTGTCACCCTTCGCTCGCCGTCTGGGCCGCGCACCCACTCCACCCTGGTTTGCGACACCCCATCTGGCAGCGTGACGCGTGCAAACCCAGAAGCAGCAGCAGCACTAGTACTAGAAGCGCTTTGATAGAAAAGATATCGCCCAGCCCCAGCCGCGCGCTCAGTGCGAATCGGGCCACTGCCATCGTACTCAAAGGTTGAGAACCTATGGCCAGCTTCATCAATAATGCCTGTCAACCATGTTGGATTTTTATCGGGGTATGCCACAAGCCCTGGTTCACTATAAAGGTAGCCTCTTTGAGTGCCATCCTGGTATGTCACCTTCTCAACCTGCCCCGCCTGGGAGTATTGATAGCCAATAAACCTGCCGTCAGGCAGATGTACCGAAGTTACTCGCCCGGTCGCATCATCGATCAGGTATTCAATGCGTCTACCGCTATTGACTGAAGTGACTGTCAATCTGTTATTTTCTCTGCGATACTCTGTTCGATTTCCATCTGGCGTGGAGTGAAGCGAAATAAGTCCATGCTTGTCATACAGCCTCATACCATCGTCAGGTAATATAGCCATATAAATTCGGTCGGCAGTTTGATTTTCTTGTAATGTAAGACTAGACTTTTTGGGGGCTTGCGAAACGAAAAGATCAGGCGCCGACGCTGATCGCAAGTAACGAATTCTGCCTCCATCAGGCCCTACAAGATCAACTGTATCTTCTGGCCGATCATTGTCCACAAGTCGAAACGGAAACCAGCCTTTAACATAAGGCTTTGGTGCTTCTATATAATTTCCTTCTGGCGTGTATGTAACTAATCCAAGAAATCCGTCCGGCACTATTTCTGGCCGACGAGAATAATCAATGATACGCTGCACGGAGCCCGAAAAAACTGTACGCCCACCTCCTGCGCTGCTATATTGCCGCACCACCTGAATATCCCCCCGTGCATCAGAATAGTCCAATGAACGCTCTATCTTCTGGTTCCCTGCGGCATCTACTGGATTTCCGAAGCTTGCTTCGCAATAGTTGGGGTCGGGGATATTTCTCACGCACTCTTGATTGTATGAGGTAAACTCCCCGTCTTCAATGATTACTCTTTTTATATTTTTATTGCGCGCATACCAATAGTCGTTTTCTGGGCATAGACTCTTTCCATAAATACCAATCGAATGACGATCAGAGCCTCGAACGATGCGCTCTTCAGCCGGGTTATTTGCGCACGCAGACGAGTATGTAGTATTTATATGGACTGTTGTTAGGTAAGAGGTGGGGGAATCATTAATGATTGCACCAACGATACCAGGTCGCAAGGGAGCATATTTGTTCGACTTATGACATGAGCCGCAACGAGGTGCATTAGCCACGCATCTATTATATGCCTCATCTATATAATAATTCCATGCATCAAGAGCCGCTTGTGGACTATCGTAATCACCGCCACTGCTGCATGGCCATATACACCACATCCGCACTGGTTCTCTCACCTCTTCCTTTGCGTAGCCATTTTTAGCAACCAGAGCAACACAAAGCAGAAAAAAACAAAACAAAACTCTATCCATATGCGTAACATGCCGTTGACGGGCTTAAGGAAGGTTGAAAATGAAAAAATTCTGCCAAAGCCATAAACTTCAAAGGCCGCACTCATCAACCCAGGGACCCCAATTAAATCAAGGATTTATGAATTATTGGAGGTGATTTTTGCCTTCCAAATTAATTTTGATTAACTATGGTTTGGTGCAAGATGTTAGACAACCCCAATCGCCAAGGTCAATTTAGGGAAAACGCTCAGCCCTTCAGTCACTCTTGGGTAGCAGCCGCCGGTACTACGCCACCTCGGCCATGTGGGCGGGGGCAATAGCGCCGCTGCCGCCCAAGTCAAGGCAGCTGCCTAACTGTTTCGCACTCCCGATGCGTAATTGGCCGATCTGCAGTGCAATGATGCAGGAGGTGATGACAGCGATGGACAGCCTGTTTCTGATGGGTGCATGCCCTCTGCTCGAAAAGGCAGCCCCCACGCTTGAAACTGCACGCATTGCTGTATCGGGGCGCCATTGCTGGGCAATTAAAAGGTCTGTATTAGCGCGAGTTCTTCGGCGCTGGTGGCCCACGGCCCTATTCACCACTGGGCATGTTCAAGTTCATGCTTCTGGGCCAGTCGCACAGCCTGTCGGAGGACGCCGAACTGGAACAAGCGCTGCGCGTGCGCCTGGACTTCATGGTCTTCAACCGGCTTGCAGCCTTCGGCTGATGAGTTGCTCGACGCCAGCACCATCTGTCGTTTCCGCAATCGTTTGGTGAACGCTGGTTCGGATCAGAAGCTGCCGGCGCTCATCAACGCCAGCTGGAGTAACGCGGGCTGAAAGTGCAAGGCGCACAGGAAACCATCATCGACGCTACCATCATCCCCAGCGCGGCGCGGCCACGTCAGCAATCAGCATATCCAGGGCGATAGCAAGCAAGCCTTCTTCGACTACCAAGGCCACCACACGGAGACATATGCACCGTCTATGCCCAGCACGAAAAGATGACTAAAGAGTCATTTCCGGTTCTTACACAAGGACTTAAAGCTATTTAAAAAATAGCAAGCACTGCGTGACAGGCAAAAACTTAGTACGCCACGGCCTGCCCGTCCTTGCGCGGGTCAGAGCCTGCGATGTAGTGCCCCGCCTGGCTGCGCTGCACCAGCTGGGCGCCGCCAAAGGCAAACACGCCGTGGCCTTCTTCCACGGTGACTTCATGGCCCATGGCGCGCAGTGCGGCCACGGTGGACGGCTCGAACCCCGGCTCCACGCACACGCCTTTGCCGCCGGTCACGCGCCAGCGCGGCGCATCGGCGGCGGCCTGCGGGTTTTGCCCGTGGCACAGCACGCGCACGGCCATTTGCACATGCCCTTGCGACTGCATGGGCCCGCCCATGACGCCAAAGGCCATGGCGGGCGTGCCATCGGCGTGCATGGCAAAGGCGGGGATGATGGTGTGCGAGGGGCGTTTGCGCGGCCCCACTTGGTTGGCGTGGCCTGCCTCCAGCGTGAAGCCGCAGCCGCGGTTTTGCAGGCTGATGCCGGTGCCGGGCACGACCACGCCGGAGCCAAAGCCCATGTAGTTGCTCTGGATGAAGGAAACCATCATCCCGCCCGCATCGCCCGTGGCCAGATAGACCGTGCCGCCTGGGCGGGGCTGGCCGTGGCGGGGCTGGCTGGCGCGCGCGGGGTCGATCTGGCGGGCGCGCTGGGCCAGGTAGGCCGGGTTCAGCAGGTCTTGCTGGGGGTGTACGCGCATGTGCTGCGCATCGGCGTTGTACTGCGCCAGGTCGGCCAGGGCCAGTTTCATGGCTTCTATCTGTAAATGCACGGATGCCACGCTGTCCAGCCCGTGGCGGGCAATGTCCAGGCTTTGCAGCATGCCCAGGGCCATCAGGGCGGCAATGCCCTGGCCATTGGGCGGAATCTCATGCACGACGTGATCGCCAAAGCGTTGTGACACGGTGCCTACCCACTCGCACTGGTGGGCGGCCAGGTCGTCCTCTGTCATGGCTCCGCCGCAGGCCTTGGCGTGGGCGGCCATCTGGCGGGCCAGCGCACCGCGGTAGAAGGACTCACCCTGCGTGCGGGCAATGTCATGCAGCGTGCGGGCGTGCGCTTCGCTCTTGAACACTTCGCCTGCCACGGGCGCGCGCCCCTGGGGGGCAAAGCACTGCGAAAAGCCGGGCTGATCGCCCAGCTTGTGCAGGCCCAGCGCCCACAGGGTGGCAATGGTGGGCGAGACGGCAAAGCCGTGGCGCGCATAGTCAATGGCTGGCTGCGCCAGCTGCTCCAGCGGCAGGCGGCCAAAGCGCCGCGACAGCTCCACCCACGCCGACACGGCCCCTGGCACGGTCACGGCGTTCCAGCCTTTTTCCGGGATGCCGCCCAGCGCCTCAAAGTACGCCGGGGTCCACGCTGCGGGCGAGCGGCCCGAGGCATTGAGGCCGTGCAACTGGCTGCCATCCCACACGATGGCAAACGCATCGCTGCCGATGCCGCAGCCCGTGGGCTCCAGCACGGTCAGGGCCATGGCGCTGGCCACGGCAGCATCGACGGCGTTGCCGCCCGCCAGCAGCATGCGCAAGCCGGCCTGCGCAGCCAGCGGCTGCGAGGTGCTGACGATGTTGGCTCCCAGCACTGGCGAGCGCCTTGAGGCGTAGGGCAAGGCCCATGTGTCTATGGCGGTCATGCGCTGTTTACTCCGTGGTGATGCGGTTGTCCTGGATGATTTTGGCCCAGCGGGCGCTGTCGGCCTGCACCATGGCGCCAAACTGCTGCGGCGTGGCTGGCTTGGCCACTTCCACGCCCAGCTTGCCCAGGCGGGCGATCACCTCGGGGTCTTGCAGCGCCTGGTTGAAGGCCGCGTTGATGCTGGCCACCAGCGGCGCTGGCATGCCCGCCGGGCCGTACACGCCAAACCAGGTGACGGACGCATAGCCGGGCAGCCCCGATTCGGCCACCGTGGGCAGATCAGGCGCCAGGCGGCTGCGCTGCTGGCTGGTGACAGCCAGCGCGCGCAGGCGGCCGCTGGCCACGTGGGGCATGCCGGTGGGAATGGAGTCAAACAGCAGATGCACCTGGCCCGCCGCCAGATCGCCAATGGATTGGCCCGTGCCCTTGTAGGGCACATGGGTCAGCGACACCCCCGCCTGCGCGGCAAAAGCGGCGGTGTTCAGGTGCACGATGGTGCCGTTGCCGCTGCTGGCGTAGTTGAGCTTGCCGGGGTTGGCGCGGGCGTAGGCGATCAGCTCCTGCACGCTGCGCACGGGCAGCGAGGGCGTGACCAGCAGCACGCTGGCGGCGTCGGCCACGTGCGCGATGGGCGTGAAGTCCTGCTGCGGCCTGTAGGCCAGCTTAGGCATCAGGTGCGGCGAAATGGCGTGCGTGCTGCTGGTGGTCAGCAGCAGGGTGTAGCCATCGGCGGCGGCCTTGGCCGCCTCTGCCGCGCCAATGGTGCCGCCGGCACCCGGCTTGTTCTCGATCACCAGGGGCTGGCCGAGGTCCTGCGACGCCCGCTGCACCACCACGCGCGCCACCAGGTCAGTGGCTCCGCTGGCCGGAAACGGCACCACCACCCGCACAGGCCGCTGCGGCCATGCGCCGGCCTGCGCGGCGGCAGGCTGCCATGCGCCTGCCGCCAGGGCGGCTGCCGCACCTGCCAGCAGTTTTCTGCGGACGGGTGAAAAACGGGGTGAAACGTCAAGTGCGCGTGGCTGCGCCACGGGCAAGGCGCCTGGCGAATGCGCTGTGCAATGGGTGCTGGGCATAAGAGACAAAAAGACCGTCAGTGACAAGGAGGTGGAAACGCCGGCACATGCTAAAAGCTCGGCGCCCTGCGCGCCACCGCCGATTTGGCAAAGCTGGTTTGCCAAACGGGCAAGCCCATCACCGTGGCCTGCGCCATTTCGGCAATACTCGCCGCCGCCATGAACGCTCTTCACGCCTTGCAAGACACGGCCTTGCGCTACTTTCATGCCGTGGTGCAGACAGGCTCGGTCAGCGCCGCTGCGGCGCGGCTGCATGTGGCCGCATCGGCCATCAGCCGCCAGATCAACGGGCTGGAAGCCCGGCTGGGCCAGCCGCTGTTTGAGCGCCACGCGCGCGGCATGGTGCCCACGGCGGCTGGCGACATCCTGGCGCAGCTGGCCAGCCGCATGCACGCAGACGCGGCCCAGGCGCTGGAGGCCATCGAGGCGCTGGACGGCTTGCGCGCGGGCCTGGTGCGCGTGGCCACCTCAGATGTTTTTGCCAACGATCTGGTGCCCAGGGTCTGCGCCCTGTTCCGGCAGCAGCACCCGGGCGTGCGCTTTGCTGTCACGCAAATCGGCACGGCGCATGTGCCCCAGCAGGTGCTCTCGGGCCATGCCGACATTGGCCTGTGCTTCAGCATGGCGCCGGTCAAGGGCATTTGCGTTAACCACCGCCAGCGCGCGCCTGTGCTGGCGGTGATGGCGCCCGGCCATCCGCTGTCGGCCGCTCGGCGGCCGCGCCTGGCTGATCTGGCAGCCCACCGGCTGGCGCTGCCGCCGCCAGAAACGGCAATCCGGCAGATGATCGACCTGGCATGCAGCCGCCAGGGCCTGCTGCTGGAGCCGGTGCTCACCAGCAACCACGCCCAAACCCTGCTGGACTTCGTGCGGCACGATGGCGGCGCCACGTTTGCCAGCGAAGTAGGCGTGCGCCACATGCTGGCCACGGGGGCGCTGCTGGCCCGGCCTCTGGCAGACGAAGGCATGGATGGCCGCGACATCCAGGTGCAGACGCTGGCGGGCCGGCAGCTGCCGGTGGCGGTGCAGGCGTTCTTGTCTTTGCTGATCGCGCAACTAGCGCAACTGGCGCACCTGCCTGCCCTGGCGTAGGGTCTGTTCACCCTACCGCAAATGTTCGCGAATCAAGGCCACAGAAATAAAGGCAGCGAACATCACATCCAGCTTGTCATAGCGC
>JAUNHQ010000011.1 GCA_030535425.1 Pseudomonadota bacterium
GGCAAAGCGCACGTGCGACGCGCTCAGCGCCTCGTGCGTGTGCCCGCCATGCGCAACCGCCACGGCCGTGAGCACGCGGTGCGCGCGGCCCGACAGTGCGCGCAGCATGTGCGCCGCCTCTGCCGCATCGGCCGGCTTGCCCAGAATGCGACGGCCCAGCGCCACCGTGGTGTCGGCGCACAGCACCGGTGCCGCAGGCAAGCCGCGCGCCTGCATGGCCTGCACCGCATGCGCCAGCTTCAGCCGCGTGACACGGCGCACATAAACCGCAGGCGCCTCGCCGCCGCGCACCACCTCCAGCGCCTCGGCCGCCTGCGCATCATCGGGCAGCAGCCGCTCGTGCTGAACACCCAATTGCGCCAGCAACTGCTGGCGGCGCGGGCTCTGGGAGGCGAGATAAATCATCAAAAAAACCCATGACATGAAAACCGATGGCACGCAGGCCCAAGGTGCCGGCCTGGGCCTGGCCGCCCGTGCCAGCGAACCTAGGCATCCAGCCGAATTTTGGCGCGCCGGGCCACGGCCTTGTACTGGGCCGTTTCGCTGCGCATGCGCGATTGCAGCGCCTGCGCGTCTGTCTGGGGCGGCGGCGCCATCAGCAGCGCGGCCAGGGCGTCGCGCACCTGGGGCGAAGCCAGCAGCTCGCCCATGGCGCTGCCCAGTGACTTGAGCACGGCGGCCGGGGTGCCCGCCGGCGCCAGCAGGCCGTAAAAGGCTTCGTAGGACGCGGCGGCCAGGCCCAGCTCGCCCATGCCTGGCACGTCGGGCAGAAAAGGGCTGCGCTTTTCGCTGCCGCAGGCCAGGATGCGCAGCTTGCCTGCCTTGGCCTGCGGGCTGGCGGCCGACAGCGTTTCAAAGCCCAGGTCTACCTCGCCACGCAGCAGCCCCAGCAGCGCGTCGGAGGCGCCTTTGTAGGGCACCGGCTCCAGCACCGTGCCGGTAGCGTCGGCCAGCATGGCGCCGGCCAGGTGGGGGGCGCTGCCAGGGCCGTAGGTGAAATAGCGCAGCGCACCCGGCTGCGCCTTGGCAGCGGCGATGAAGTCTTGCAGGCTCTGGTACGGCCGCCCGGCCGGGGTGACCAGCACCACGGGCGCGGTCGCCACCAGCGCAATGGGCGCAAAGTCGCGCGCCACGTCAAACGGCAGCTGGCTGCGCAGGGCGGGCAGCACCGTCAGGCTGCCGCCGCCGGCCAGCAGCAGCGTGTAGCCATCGGCAGGGGCCTTGGCCACGGCGTCCAGGCCGATCACCGTGGCTGCGCCGGGCTTGTTGTCCACGATCACGGGCTGGCCCAGGCGTTGGGACAGGTGCTCGGCCACCAGGCGTGCCGCGTTGTCGGTGCCGCCGCCGGCGGGAAACGGCACCACCAGCCGGATGTTTTTGGCCGGCCATGGCCGGGGCTGGGCTTGCGCACCCGCAGCGGCGGCCAACGCCAGGGCGGCCACGGCGGTGCGGCGCGAAACGGCAGGAAGGGGTGTGTAACGGTTGACGGGCATGGTGGTCAGAGACAGTGATGGGGTACGGAAAAGAGGTCGCAGGAGTATTGACCGGAGTGGTCGGCGGCGCGATGCACGCTATGCCTTCGGCCAGGGGGCCGACTGCGGCTCGCCCAGGTCCCAGTACAGCCCGGCCATGATTTGCAGCCCCTCGCGGGCCACGCTGGCCAGCAGGTGCTCGTTGGGGGCGTGCTGCGCGCAGGCCGGGTACGAGTGCGGCACCCACAAGGTGGGCAGCCCCAGCAGGTCGGCAAAAATGTCGTTGGGCAGGCTGCCGGCCAGATTAGGCAGCACGTGCGGGGCCTGGCCGCTGCTGCGCTCGATCGAGGCGCTGGCCCAGCGCACCCAGGGGTGGTCGGGCTCCAGCCGGCTGGCGGCGCCTTGCATGCCCAGTTCAATCTGCACGTCTGAAAAGCCGTGCTGGTCCAGGTGCGCGCGCAGCATGCTTTGCAGCTGCTGCCAGGGCGTGCCCACCACAAAACGCAGCTGGCAGTGCGCCAGCGCCTCGGGCGCAATGGCGTTGACCGGCCGCTGGGCCGAGCCACAGCCCAGCGCCAGCACTTCCAGCGTGTTCCAGCCCATCAGCCGCTCGGCCGGGCTCAGGCCCGGCTCGCCCCAGTCGGCGTCCAGCGCCGGGTCATCCGGCCCGCCGCCAATGGGCAGATCGGCCAGCGCGCGCTTGACCGCCGCCGACATGGGCGGGGGGCGCAGCCCTGGCACCAGCAGTTGCCCCCGCGCACTGACCAGGGTGCCCAGGGCATGCGCCAGGCGCGTGGCCGGGTTGCTGAGCACCCCGCCCCAGTTGCCCGAGTGGTAGGCGCGCTGGCGGCTTTGCACGCGCAGCGTGAAGTTGACCGCCCCGCGCGAGCCCAGAAACAGCGTGGGCCGCTGCGCCTGCAGACGCGGGCCGTCACAGGCCAGCAGCACATCGGCCTTGAGCAGCTGCGCATGCTGGGCACAAAACGCCTTCAGCCCGGGCGAGCCCGCTTCTTCGCCCGTTTCCATCAGCACCGTGACGTTGTAGCCCAGGCGCCCCTGCCGTGCGCGAATGGCGGCGGCCAAGCCCATCAGGTTGATGGTGTGCTGGCCCTTGTTGTCGGCCGTGCCGCGGCCATACCACTTCTGGCCTTCCACCGTCACGGCCCAGGGCTGCAAGCCCTGGCGCCACTGGCTGTCCTGCCCGCTGACCACGTCGCCATGCCCATAGGTCAGCACGGTGGGCAGGTCCGGGGCCTGCACGCGGCGCGCCACCAGCAGCGGGCCTGCGCCTGGCTGGGGATTGGGCAGCACCTGGCAGTCAAAGCCCAGCGGCGCCAGGCTTTGGCGCATTTCTTCTTGCAAATACTGCGTCAGCGCGGGCGGCGCGGTGCCCTGGTCGCTTTCCGTGCGCAGCGCCACGCGGCGCTGCAAATCGGCCAGAAACTGGCCCTCATCAAACTGTGCGGCGGCATCGGCCAGGCAATCGGCGCGGGTGGTCATGGGTCAAGTGGTTTCAAGGCTGGAGAAAAAGCCATCAACGTCCATCATCAAGCTTGGGCATTGTCCACTGCCGCTGTGCCTCTTGAAGCCGCGCGTTTCACCCTTATCATTAGCACTCGTTGCCGGTGAGTGCTAACAAAAGCAGCCCTTGTCGGCATCGCCCCTCTTGGGCGGGCTTGCGCCGGCCTTTATCTGGCGCCGCATGCCTGCCGTGCCTGTTTTTTTGATCCATCCTTAAAGGAAGAGCTTTCATGAAACTGCGTCCTCTCGCCGATCGCGTGATCGTCAAGCGTCTGGAAAACGAAACCAAGACCGCCTCGGGCATCGTCATCCCCGACAACGCCGCTGAAAAGCCCGACCAGGGCGAGATCCTGGCCGTGGGCCCGGGCAAGCTGGACGACGACGGCGACCGCCTGCCCATGAACGTGAAAGTGGGCGACCGCGTGCTGTTTGGCAAGTACAGCGGCCAGACCGTCAAGGTGGACGGCGAAGAGCTGCTGGTGATGAAGGAAGACGACCTGTTTGCCGTGGTCGAGAAGTAAGCCCTTCGCCCCAAAACGCTATCCATTTAATAGCTGCTTGCGCTTGATTGGTAAGCGCAAAAGTCATTTTTCATTCATATTCTCAGGAGCCAACACAAATGGCAGCAAAAGACGTAGTTTTCGGTTCTGACGCCCGTGCCCGCATGGTCGAAGGCGTGAACATTCTGGCCAACGCCGTCAAGACCACCCTGGGCCCTAAGGGCCGCAACGTGGTGCTGGAGCGCTCTTTCGGCGCCCCCACCGTGACCAAGGACGGCGTGTCCGTGGCCAAGGAAATCGAGCTCAAGGACAAGCTGCAGAACATGGGCGCGCAAATGGTCAAGGAAGTGGCTTCCAAGACCAGCGACAACGCCGGTGACGGCACCACCACCGCCACCGTGCTGGCCCAGGCCATCGTGCGCGAAGGCATGAAGTACGTGGCCGCCGGCATGAACCCCATGGATCTGAAGCGCGGCATCGACAAAGCCGTGGCCGCCCTGGTGGAACAGCTGAAGAAAGCCAGCAAGGCCACCACCACCTCCAAGGAAATCGCCCAGGTGGGCGCCATCTCCGCCAACTCCGACGAGTCCATCGGCAAGATCATTGCCGACGCCATGGACAAAGTGGGCAAGGAAGGCGTGATCACCGTGGAAGACGGCAAGAGCCTGGACAACGAGCTGGACGTGGTCGAGGGCATGCAGTTTGACCGCGGTTACCTCAGCCCCTACTTCATCAACAACCCCGACAAGCAAGCCGCCATCCTGGACAACCCCTATGTGCTGCTGTTCGACAAGAAGATCAGCAACATCCGCGAGCTGCTGCCCACGCTGGAAGCCGTGGCCAAGGCCGGCCGTCCGCTGCTGATCATTGCCGAGGAAGTCGAAGGCGAAGCCCTGGCCACCCTGGTGGTCAACACCATCCGCGGCATCCTGAAAGTGGTGGCCGTCAAGGCCCCCGGCTTTGGCGACCGCCGCAAGGCCATGCTGGAAGACATTGCCATCCTGACCGGCGGCAAGGTCATTGCCGAAGAAGTGGGCCTGAGCCTGGAAAAAGTCACCCTGGCCGACCTGGGCCAAGCCAAGACCATCGAAGTGGGCAAGGAAAACACCACCATCATCGACGGCGCAGGCAAGGCCGAGGACATCGAAGCGCGCGTCAAGCAAATCCGCGTGCAGATCGAAGAAGCCACCTCTGACTACGACCGCGAGAAGCTGCAAGAGCGCGTGGCCAAGCTCGCTGGCGGCGTGGCCGTCATCAAAGTGGGCGCCGCCACCGAAGTGGAAATGAAAGAGAAGAAAGCCCGCGTGGAAGACGCCCTGCACGCCACCCGTGCTGCGGTGGAAGAAGGCATCGTTGCCGGCGGCGGCGTGGCCCTGCTGCGCGCCAAGCAAGCTGCTGGCGACATCAAGGGCAGCAACGCCGACCAGGACGCCGGCATCAAGCTGGTGCTCAAGGCCATCGAAGCGCCCCTGCGCGAGATCGTCATCAACGCCGGTGACGAGGCTTCCGTGGTGGTCAACAAGGTGCTGGAAGGCAAGGGCAACTTTGGCTACAACGCCGCCAACGGCGAGTATGGCGACATGATCGAGATGGGCATTCTGGACCCCACCAAGGTCACCCGCACCGCCTTGCAAAACGCCGCCAGCGTGGCCGGCCTGATGCTGACCACCGAGTGCAGGGTGGCCGCGGCACCGAAGGACGACGCCCCTGCCGGCGGCAGGCCCGGCGGCTTGGGGGGCATGGGCGGCATGGACGGCATGATGTAAATCACGCCCCGCTGGCGCAGCGCCCCGCGCTGCGCCAGGCGTCCATCAAGCCAATGAAAAAGCCGTTGGCCCGCAAGGGGTCGGCGGCTTTTTTCATGGCTCGCGCTCACCAGCACACATCTTCCACTCGCACCCAGCCGCAAGTCACCCACAACTCAATGGTCTTTCCCCGTCATTCCCGCGCTGGCGGACATCCAGAGCCCCCAGTACCTGAACAAAGCCACTGGATTCCCGCCTGCGCGGGAATGACGGTGAGGAATAGCAGGACACTCTGCCCCCGCAGGCAGAGCAAAGCCCAGCGCCCCTGCACAACCGACCTATCGCCATTTGCCGAGCCTGCCTGTTTACTATGCTTTCAATAGCTTAAAACCCTTTAAAGACGAGCGGTAATACCTTTTCTCGCTGAGACATAAGGCAAAGCATATTCCTTGTCTTGCATGCGCAGACAGGGGCTGCGCGCTGAAAGGCACAGCCCCTGTTGACGTGGATGTGGGCGTTTCTCTTTACGGGGCTGTTTTGGCCAGTGCCCAGGAAAAAACTTCAGGAGGCTTTTCGCCCCCTAAAGCCGCGTTCTTCAGCCGCATGCGTGCATGCTGCTTACTCGAAGCTGGCACGCGTGATCTGGCCAGCAGCAGCCAGCTGCATCTTCATGGTGGCAGCCTGCTGGGCAAAGGCGGCCTTGCCACCGGGCGAGACAGGCACGTTCTCGCGCTGATCGGCCAGGGCCAGGGTGGGGCTGACGGGCTCGTCGTTGACGCGGAACTCAAAGTGCAGGTGCGGGCCTGTGGCAGTGCCTGTCATGCCAACGGCGCCAATGGTTTCGCCCTGCATCAGGTTGTCGCCTGTTTTCACGTCGATGCGGGAAAGATGGGCGTACACCGTGGAGTCGCGGTTGTTGCGGTGGCGGATGTAGATGACGTTGCCATAGCCGCGCTGCACCCCCGCGAACGTGACCACGCCATCGCCAATGGTGCGCACAGGCGTGCCAGTGGGCGCCGCGTAGTCCACGCCTGTGTGCTCGTGCGTGTAGCCCTTGATGGGGTGGCGGCGCGTGCCGAAGTCGCTGGTGACACGCATGATAGGCAGAGGCGCCAGCAGGTAAGCGCGGCGCAGGCTCTGACCGTCGAAACCGTAGTAGCCGCCCTTGCTGGCACCCGGCTCCTGGAACCACAGCGCCTGGTGGGTCTTACCACGGTTGACGAATTCGGCACTGAGAATGCGACCCGTGCGCACGGGCTCGCCATCGGCCTCCAGCGTTTCATAAACGACGGAAAAGCGGTCGCCACGGTACAACGCCTTGTGAAAGTCGATCTCCGAATCGAAGATTTCCGTCATCTGGCGCGTGATGCTGTCGGGCAGCTCGGCTTCATCGGTGGCGGCAAACAGCGAAGTGCGGATCACGCCGCTGGCCAGGCGCTGGCTGGCCACCAGCGGAGCGGTTTCCACGCGCGCGGAAAAGCCCTCCTCGGTTTTCTCCACCACCAGGCGCTTGAAGCTGTCGTCCAGCGCGTTTTCCAGCCAGTGCGTGCGCAGGCTTTGCAGCGCGTGGCGCTCCGTGGCTTCGACGGTGACGGTGCGGCCAGCGGCACCTTGGCCAAACAGCGCCTGCCGCGCCAGCGGATCGCTGCGCAGAAAGGCGGCAGCGGCCGGATCGGCCAGGCCCAGGCGGTGCAGCAGCGCCTGCGGCGTGTCGGCAACTCGGGTGTGTTCGCTGCGGTAGAGGGTGAAGGAATGGGTGTCGAGCACCAGAGCCTGCGCATCCAGCGGCGGGGCTTGCACCGGCTCGGACACCAGGCGCAGCGGCTCGGTAGGCGCTGTGGGCGCCAGCGATGCCACGGCAAAGGCGCCGCCGCCCGCGCCCATGAGCATGGCAGCGATGGCAGCGGTGATGCGGTGCGGGTGGCGATGAATGAAATCGGCGAGGGCGAGGCCCGAAGAAATCAGTGCTTGCTTCACGTGCGGAGATTCCGGGTGGTTTTCACGACACGGCTGTCGCACCGCATGCAAGCGGCGCGCAATGCCTGATGGGTCGCTCTGGCTGGGCTGCATGAGCCCATTAAAATCCGAGGCTAAGTGATTGAGTATAACGGCGTAGGCACCCTCTTACAACCAAACGACCCGCATGTCTGACACGCATTTGACGACTTTTCCCGTGACGGATCGCACCCGCGAGGCCATGGCCGTTTCACTGCGCGGCTGCGACGAGCTGCTGCCGCAGGAAGACTGGCTGCACAAGCTGGCCCGCGCCGAGGCCACGGGCCAGCCCCTGCGCATCAAGCTGGGGCTGGACCCCACGGCGCCTGACATTCACCTGGGCCACACCGTGGTGCTGAACAAGATGCGCCAATTGCAAGACCTGGGCCACCAGGTCATTTTCTTGATTGGCGACTTCACCACCCTCATTGGCGACCCCTCGGGCCGCAACAGCACGCGCCCGCCGCTGACGGCCGAGCAAATCCGCGCCAACGCCGAAACCTACCGCGCACAGGCCTACAAGGTGCTGGATCCAGCCAGGACCGAGCTGCGCTACAACAGCGAATGGTCCGACAAGCTGGGCGCACGCGGCATGATCGAGCTGGCGGCCAAGTACACCGTGGCGCGCATGATGGAGCGCAACGACTTTCACAACCGCTTTCACGCGGGTAACTCCATCAGCCTGCACGAGTTTCTCTACCCCCTGCTGCAAGGCTATGACTCGGTGGCGCTGAAAAGCGATATCGAGCTGGGCGGCACCGACCAGAAGTTCAACCTGCTCATGGGGCGCCATTTGCAGCAGGAATACGGCCAGGAGCCGCAGTGTGTGCTCACCATGCCGCTGCTGGAAGGGCTGGACGGCGTGGAGAAGATGTCCAAGTCCAAGGGCAACTACGTGGGCATCACCGAAGACGCCAACACCATGTTCGCCAAGGTGCTGTCCATCAGCGACGAGCTGATGTGGCGCTGGTACACGCTGCTGTCGTTCAAGAGCCTGGCCGAGATCGAGGCGCTGCAAAAGGAAGTGGCCGCTGGCCGCAACCCCAAGGACGCCAAGGTCATGCTGGCCAAGGAGATCACCGCCCGCTTTCACTCGGCCGCCGCAGCCGATGCGGCCGAGCAGGACTTCATCCACCGCAGCAAAGGCGGCGTGCCCGACGACATTCCCGAGGTGTCGCTGAGCGCCGCCGACGGCAGCCTGGGCATTGGCCTGGTGCTCAAGCAATCGGGCTTGGCCCCTTCCACCAGCGAGGCCAACCGCCTCATTGACGGCGGCGGCGTGCGCGTGGACGGCAGCGTGCTCAGCGACAAGGGGCTGAAGCTGCAAGCGGGCACTTACGTCGTGCAGGTGGGCAAGCGCAAGTTTGCGCGTGTGACGCTGCAATAAGCCCCTGTTTTGATCTATGTCCGCACTGGCCTCGCGCCTGGACTCAGACGGTTATGCCCTGCTCCCTGGCGCGTGGCCGCAAGCCGCGTGTGTGAGCGCGTGCTTGGCGCTGGACGCAGCACCCCTATGTCCCTTGCTGCTGCACGCTTTGTCCAAAGCGCGGGGCCACAGCCGGCGGCACGTGCTGCATTGTCTGTTTGGCCCGCCCAGCCTGCCGGGCGGCTTGTGCTGGCCTGACTGGGCTGCTGCCGCCCAACCGGCATGACCGGCATCGCGGCACCGCTGCTGCAAGCGCGCGCCTGGGTGGGCGAGCGCGATGGCCGGCTGCTGTGGGGGCCGCTGGATGTGTGCCTGCACCCGGGCGATGCGCTGCATGTGCAAGGGCCCAATGGCTGCGGCAAGACCACACTGCTGCGCACGCTGGCGGGGCTGCGCCCACCGGCGGCGGCGGCGCACACCCAGCTGTGCGCCGATACGTGGTGGGTGGGTCATGCCAGCGCCCTGGCCGACGAGCTGGACGCCGCGCGCAACCTGGCGCTGCTGCTGGCCGTGGCGGGCGCGCCGCCGCTGCCTGCCGCCCGCGTGCAGGCGCACCTGGCGGCGCAAGGGGTGCCGCTGGGGCAGCCCGTGCGCCTGCTGTCGGCCGGGCAGCGGCGCAAGCTGGCACTGGCGCCGCTGGGGCTGGTGGCGCGCGCGCTGTGGCTGCTGGATGAGCCGTTTGACGCGCTGGACGCCGCCGCCTGCGCCGCCCTGGCCGATCTGGCCGCGCAGCACGTGGCGCGCGGCGGAGCCATTGTGCTGACCAGCCACCAGCCGTTGCCGGCGCTGTTTCCTGCACATCAAATACTGCATTTGAGCTTGCCAGACGCGCGCAAGCAGCTATTAAATCAAGAGCAATCGAAAGGACTGTCCGCATGACCGCCCCGGTGCTGCGCGCCATCTTCATGCGCGAGTGGGCGCAGGCCGCGCGCCAGCCGGCCGATCTGGCCTGGCACGCGCTGTTTTTCGTGGTGGTCAGCAGCCTGTTTCCGCTCTCGCTCAAACCTGACCCTGACACCCTGCGCCTGCTGGCCCCGGGCGTGCTGTGGGTGGGCGCGCTGCTGGCGGTGCTGCTGGCGTGCGCGCGCATGTTTCAGGACGATTTGCGCGCGGGCTGGATCGACCAATGGCTGCTCACGGCCGCCGCCACCGGCTTGCCGCTGGCGCTGATGGTGGGCGCGCGGCTGGCGGCGCAGTGGGTGCTGGCCGCGCTGCCGGTGCTGGCCGTGGCGCCGCTGCTCGCGGTGCAGTTTGGCCTGGGCGCGTGGCCGCTGGCGGTGTTGATGGCCTCGCTGGCGCTGGGCACGGCGGTGCTTGTGCTCATCACCGGCGTGGCGGCGGCGCTGGCGGGCGGCTTGCGTGCGGCGGCGCTGCTGGTCATCCTGATCGTGCTGCCACTGGCCGCGCCTGCCCTCATCTTTGGCGCCATGGCCGTGCACCAGGCGGTGCAGGGGCGGCCCGTGGGCGCTGAGCTGTCGCTGCTGGGCGCCATGCTGGCCGCTGGCGCGCTGGTCTGCCCGCTGCTGGCGGCGGCGGGTCTGCGGGCGGCGGCAGAAAGCTGAAACCAAGAAAAGCGCCTGCGCGCACCGCTTGCGTTAAGCTTGCCCAACTGTTTTTTTATCCATGGCTTACCCTCTCAATACCTTCAATGCCGACCAGGGCGTGGCGCCGCCGCGTTCCTGGCTGGGCCGTTTCACGCAGGAAGCCGCACTGCTGTCAGGCATGGTGCTGCTGATTTTTTTCGTGGTGGCGCTGCTGAGCTATTCACCGCAGGACGCGGCGTGGTCCACCTCGGGCGATGGCTCACCGCCGCACAACTGGGCCGGCACGCTGGGCGCCTGGCTGGCCGATCTGGCCTATGTGCTGCTGGGTTTTTCCGTGTGGTGGTGCGTGGCCGCGGCCTTGCGCGCCTGGCTGGCAGGCGTGGCGAGCTACTGGCTGGGCGAGCAGCCACGCGCAGCCGCAGATACCGCGCAGGGCAGCGCCTGGGCGCGCTTTGCGGCCAGCCGCTGGGCCTTCTGGGCAGGGCTGCTGCTGCTGCTGGCGGCCAGCACGGGGCTGGAGTTCACGCGGCTGTACCGCTGGGATGCGGCGCTGCCTGGCTCTGCCGGCGGGGTGCTGGGCGCGCTGGGCGGGCCGCTGGCGGTCAAGTGGCTGGGCTTTACCGGCTCGGCGCTGCTGGGGCTGGCGGCGGCCATGCTGGGAGCGTCGCTGGCGTTTCGCTTTTCCTGGAGCCAGCTGGCCGAGCGCATTGGCGCGGCGCTGTACAAGCTGGTGGAGCTGGGGCGCGCGCGCCGCGAGATCGCGCAGGACGTGGCGCTGGGCAAGCAGGCCGCGCGCGAGCGCGAGGAAGTGGTGCACCACGAGCGCGAGGTGATTGAAGAGCAGCACCCGCAGCCGGTGATGATCGAGCCCAGCCTGGCGCCGGTGGCCAAGAGCGAGCGCGTGGTCAAGGAAAAGCAAAAGCCCTTGTTCAACGAGCTGCCTGACAGCCCGCTGCCGCAGGTGGATTTGCTGGATGCCGCGCCCGCGCGGCAAGACACGGTGGCGGCCGATACGCTGGAGATGACCAGCCGCCTGATCGAGAAAAAGCTCAAGGACTTTGGCGTGCAGGTGCATGTGGTGGCGGCCGCGCCCGGCCCCGTCATCACCCGCTACGAGATCGAGCCGGCCACCGGCGTCAAGGGCGCGCAGGTGGTCAACCTGGCCAAAGACCTGGCGCGCTCGCTCAGCCTGGTGTCCATCCGCGTGATTGAAACCATTCCGGGCAAGAACTACATGGCGCTGGAGCTGCCCAACGCCAAGCGCCAGACCATCCGCCTGTCGGAGATTCTGGGCTCGCAGGTCTACAACGACGCCAAGAGCCTGCTGACCGTGGGGCTGGGCAAAGACATCGTGGGCAAGCCCGTGGTGGCCGATCTGGCCAAGATGCCGCACGTGATGGTGGCCGGCACCACCGGCTCGGGCAAGTCGGTGGGCATCAACGCCATGATCCTGAGCCTGCTGTACAAGGCCGAGCCCAAGGACGTGCGCCTGCTCATGATCGACCCGAAGATGCTGGAAATGAGCGTCTACGAGGGCATTCCGCACCTGCTGGCCCCGGTGGTGACGGACATGAAGCAGGCCGCCAACGGCCTGAACTGGTGCGTGGCCGAGATGGAGCGCCGCTACAAGCTCATGAGCAAGGCCGGCGTGCGCAACCTGGCGGGCTTCAACCAGAAGATCGACGAAGCCAAGGCGCGCGGCGAGTTCATCTACAACCCCTTCAGCCTCACGCCCGAAGACCCCGAGCCGCTCGATCGCCTGCCCTACATCGTCGTCGTCATCGACGAGCTGGCCGACTTGATGATGGTGGTGGGCAAGAAGATTGAAGAGCTGATCGCCCGCCTGGCGCAAAAGGCGCGCGCCGCCGGCATTCACCTGATCCTGGCCACCCAGCGCCCCAGCGTGGACGTGATCACGGGCCTGATCAAGGCCAACATTCCCACGCGCATCGCCTTTCAGGTCAGCAGCAAGATCGACAGCCGCACCATCCTGGACCAGATGGGCGCCGAGGCGCTGCTGGGCATGGGCGACATGCTCTACATGCCCAGCGGCACCGGCTTTCCGCAGCGCGTGCACGGCGCCTTCGTCAGCGACGACGAAGTGCACCGCGTGGTCGAATACCTCAAGACCCAGGGCGAGCCCAACTACATCGACGGCGTGCTCGAAGGCGGCACGGTCGATGGCGACGACGGCGCTTTTGAAGGCGGCGGCGGCGGCGAAGGCGGCGAATCCGACCCGCTGTACGACAAGGCCGTGGAAGTCGTGCTGAAACACCGCAAAGCCAGCATCTCCCTGGTGCAGCGCCACCTGTCCATCGGCTACAACAAAGCCGCCAACTTGCTGGAGGCGATGGAAAAAGCCGGCCTGGTCAGCGCCATGAACGGGCGCAACCAGCGCGAGATTCTGGCCCCCCCGCGCGAAGACTGAGCCGCCGCCCAGGCCGCCATGCACCGCGCGGCCTGGTCAGGCCAATCGCTATTACTTAAATAGCTTAAAACCCTTATACAACCAGCGGGAATGCCGTTTTTCGCTCATATCCCCAAACCCACGCCATGGCGCTGCGCCATGGCCGCCCGGCGTGCGCTTTGCTTTTCTTGACGATTGCGTCTGAACCTGGCGCGCGCTGGCCGTGTCCTAGCCTGTCATGAACACGTTCATCCCCTCTTTCCCCCGCATGTCCACCCGCATTTGCACCCGCCTTGCCGGGCGCACCCGCCGGCTGGCTGGCGTCTTGGCCAGCGCCCTGGCCCTGCTGGCAGCGCCCGCCTGGGCGGGCGGGCTGGACAGCCTGGCGCAGTTTGTGCAGCACACCCGCACGGGCCAGGCCGATTTCACCCAGGCCGTCACCGCCCCCGCCAAGCAGGGGCAGACCGCCCGCACGCGCACGCAAAAAGGCCGCTTTGCGTTTCAGCGGCCAGGCAAATTCCGCTTTGACTACGCCCAGCCGTTCGAGCAAACCATCGTCGCCGACGGCCAGACGCTGTGGCTGCATGACGTGGACCTGAACCAGGTCACGGCCCGCCCGCAAGCGCAGGTGCTGGGCCAAACCCCGGCCGCCATCGTGGCCGCCGCCAACGACCTGAAGGCGCTGGAGCGCGACTTCACCCTGACCGAAGAACCCGATCGCGACGGCCAGCAGTGGGTCAAGGCCGTGCCCAAAACACGCGACAGCCAGCTGCAAAGCATTCACGTGGGCCTGCGCCAAGGCCCCAAGGGGCCGGAGCTGGCCACGCTGGACATCCTGGACAGCTTTGGCCAGCGCTCGGTGCTCAGCTTCACCGGCTTCGAGGTCAACGCCAACGTGCCCGCCAGCCAGTTCGAGTTCACCCCGCCCAAGGGGGCCGACGTGCTGCGCCAGTAAGCGCGGGGCTGCGAACAGGCCGCTATCAAACAGATAGTTGATAGCGCTTGATGGGAAAGCCCTGCGGGCCGATTGGCCATGCGTTTCGGCATCAGCCCTGGCGGTATTACCATGGGGCCATGACACGCCCCACACACCCCTGGCGCTCCGCGCCCTCGCTTGGCGCCGCCCCTGTCGCTCTGGCCCTGGCGGCCGGTCTGGTGGCTTGCAGCCACGGCCCTGGCCCCGCACCGCAGCCGAACGACCCCCTGGCCTTTGACCCGGCCCGCTACCAGACGCAGCAAGTCACCGTGAGCGGCCAGACCATTGCCGTGCGCGCCTGGGAAAACGTGGTCTATGTGCGCCAGCCGGTGGACGCCCGCTACCAGGCCATGAACATCTACGTGCCCGAGGCGTACTTTCAAAAAGGCGGCAGCGTCGGCGGCTACACCGCTGCCACCGCCCCCATCTTCCTGCCCAACCAGGTGGGCGGCTACATGCCCGCGCTGCCCGGCACCGCGCAGCCGCCCACGCAAGGGCCGGGCGCGGGCAAAACCAGCACCATCGCGCAGGCGCTGGCGCGCGGCTACGTGGTGGCATCGCCCGGCGCGCGCGGGCGCACGCTGCAAGGCAGCGACGGGCGCTACACCGGCAAGGCCCCCGCCGCCATCGTGGACCTGAAAGCCGCCGTGCGCTGGCTGCACCACAACGACACGCGCATGCCGGGCGACGCGCGCAAGATCATCTCCAACGGCACCAGCGCGGGCGGCGCGCTCTCGGCCCTGCTGGGCGCCAGCGGCAACCACCCCGACTACGCCGCCGCCCTGCGCGCGCTGGGCGCAGCCGAAGGGCGGGATGACATCTTCGCCGTTTCGGCCTATTGCCCCATCACCAACCTGGAACACGCCGACGCCGCGTATGAATGGCAGTTCCAGGGCGTGAACGCCTACACCAAGATCGACATCCGCATGCTCGACTACCACGTCGAGCGCAAGGAAATCCCCGGCACACTGAACGCCGCGCAGCAAGCCACCTCTGCCGCGCTGGCGCCGCAGTTCGTGTCCTACATCAACGCGCTGGGCCTGCGCTCGCCCCAGGGCCAGGCGCTCACGCTCAATGCGCAGGGCGACGGCCCGTTCAAGGAGTACGTGCAGTCTTGGGTCATCGCCTCGGCCCAGCAGCAGCTCGACGCCGGGCAGCGCCTGGCCGACTTTCCCTGGCTGCGCATCCAGGGCGGCAAGGTGCAAGGCATGGACTTTGCCGCCTATGCGCGCGCCATTGGCCGCGCCAAAACCCCGCCCGCGTTCGACGCGCTGGACCTGGGCAGCGGCGAAAACCAGCTCTTTGGCTCTGCACTGCTCGACAAGCGCCACTTCACCGCCTATGCCACCCGGCACAGCACCGCAGACAAGCCCGCCGAGGCCCCAACCGCCGATGCCACCACCGTGCGCATGATGAACGCCATGGCCTACCTGGGCGACGGCCAAGCCACCGCCGCGCGCCACTGGCGCGTGCGCCACGGCACGCACGACCGCGACACCTCGCTGGCCATCCCCGTGCTGCTGGCCACCGCCGCGCAGGCCCAGGGCCTGTCCGTGGACTTTGCCCTGCCCTGGAACCGCCCGCACAGCGGCGACTACGACCTAGACGAGCTGTTCGCCTGGATGGCCCAGGTGGCCGCCACCCCCGTCGCGCCGCGCTGACGCGGCCCTCGCGCTTTCCCATAGGGAAGCAATGGCCGTTTTGCACCCATCCGCTTCTTGACCCCGTTCATCGCGCCGCGCAGCGCCGGCAGGTACAAACATGGCCTATGACCGGCACACCGCACCCACCCCGCCCCCGCATTGACATCGCCTCCGCACCGGCCAGCCTCGCCACGCCAGCCGTGCCCGCATCGTCGCCTGCCCCCGCCCCCTGGCGGCTGGGCATGTTGCTGGCCGCGCCGCACCGGCTGGGCTTTGCGCTGGCGATGGGGGTGCTGGCGCTGGGCAGCCTGTGGTGGCTGGCCGAGCTGCTGAACCGCCACACCGGCGCGCTGGGGCTACCCGCGCCCGCCGTGCCGCCCATGCTGGTGCATGCGGCGCTCATGGTCATGGGCTTCATGCCCTTGTTTTTTGCCGGCTTTTTGTTTACCGCCGGCCCCAAGTGGCTGCATGTGCCGCCTTACACCGCCCGGCAGGTGCTGCCCGCCTTGCTGTGCCAGGCAGCGGGCTGGGTGCTGTGGCTGGCGGGGGCGTACCTGCACGTGGCCGTAGCCGCAGGCGCTTTGGCGCTGGTCACGGCGGGGCTGGGGTGGATGTACGCCCTGTTCGCCCGCCTGGTGGCCGCCAGCGGCGTGGCCGACCGGGTGCATGCCAAGGTAGTGCTGGCCGCGGGCGTGCTCAGCACGCTGTGCCTGGGCGCGGCTGCGCTGGCGCTGCTGGCGTCGCGGCTGGACGTGGCGCTGGCGCTGCTGCGCACGGCGCTGTGGGGCGGCATGGCCGTGACCTATGTGGCCGTGGCGCACCGCATGATTCCGTTTTTCACCTCCAACGCGCTGCCCTTGGTGCAGGCCTGGCGGCCCTGGTGGGTGCTGTGGTTCATGCTGGCGGCGCTGATCTGGCAAGTGCTGGCGGTGTGGGTGCCGGAGGATTGGGCCTCGGGCGCGGCGCCGGGCTGGGCATGGCTACACACCGCGGTGCAGGCCGTGCAAGGCGCGGTGCTGCTGTGGCTGGCGCTGGTGTGGGGGCTGGCGCAAAGCCTGCGTATCCGTTTGCTGGCTATGCTGCATGTGGGCTTTGTGTGGCTGGGGCTGACGCTGCTGTACGGCGCGGCCTCGCAGGCGCTTTGGCTGCTGACGGGCCAGCCGGTTCTGGGCCTGGGCGCCCTGCATGCGCTGGGAATGGGGTTTTTAGGCTCACTCATGGTGGCCATGGTCACGCGCGTGTCGTGCGGGCACAGCGGGCGTTCGCTGGTGGCCGATGACTGGGTGTGGGCGCTGTTCTGGGGGCTGCAACTGGCGGTCGTGCTGCGCCTGGCCGCTGCTGTGCAGGGCGCGCCTGCCGGGCTAACGCTGCTGGCGGCGCTGGCCTGGGCCGCGGTGATGGGGGCGTGGGCGCTGCGCTATCTGCCCTGGTACGGCACGCCGCGCGTGGATGGGAAGCCGGGCTAGCCGTTTGGCGCGCCTTCTTGCCCTTCTTGGCCTGCTTCGCGCTGCACGGCGTCGCGCCATTGAGCCACCCAGGCAGCCAGCAGGGCGGGAATGTCACAGCCAGGCGCTGGGCCGGTCGCGCCCGGCGGCACGGCCAGCCCCAGCGCCTGGGCGGCCTGCGCCAGCGCCTGGGCGGGCTCGCGCGTGTTCAGCGGCTGCGCGCCGTTTTGCTTGCTGAGCTTGTCGCCATCCGCAGCCAGCACCAGCGGCGTGTGCAGGTAAACGGGTGTGGGCAGGCCCAGCGCGCGTTGCAGCAGGATCTGGCGCGGCGTGTGCTCGGCCAGGTCTTGCCCGCGCACGACGTGGGTGATGCCCTGGGCCGCATCGTCCACCACCACCGCCAGTTGATAGGCCCACAGCCCATCGGCGCGGCGCAGCACGAAGTCGCCCGCCTGCGTGGGTACGTGCTGCGCCTGCGCGCCCAGGCGGCGGTCTTGCCACTGAATGCGCGGCTGCCCCGCCGCCGCGCGCACCGTGTGCAGGCGCCAGGCGCGCGCGGGGCGGCCTTGCAGACCGCCGCGTTCAGGCCGGCAGGTGCCGGGGTAAGGCAGCTCGGCGCCGCGCTGGCGCACCATGCCGCGCGCGGCCTGCGCCTGCTCAATGTCCTTGCGCGAGCAGGCACAGGGGTAGGCCAGGCCACGGGCGATGAGCGCATCCAGCGCCTGCTGGTACAGCGCGCCGCGCTGCGACTGCCACACGGGCGCGGCGTCGGGCCGCAGGCCGCAGGCGGCCAGCTGCGCCAGGATGTGCTGGTCGGCACCGGGCACGCAGCGGGGGGCGTCCACGTCTTCAATGCGCACCAGCCACTGCCCGCCGTGGGCGCGCGCATCCAGCCAGCTGGCCAGCGCCGCCACCAGCGAGCCGGCGTGCAGCAGCCCGGTGGGCGATGGGGCAAAGCGGCCAAGGTACATGGGGTGTGCCGCGTCAGGCGGTGTCAGCCTGCACGGGCCTATCAATCAAAAAGGCCAATCGCGCACATTTGGCAAGGATTTTAAGCTATTTTATTTATAGCTTTTCGCTGCATGCCTTGTGGTGCGCGGCCTGGCGGCTCATCCCAGCATGCGCGGCAGCACGTCTTCGGTGGGCTTGCGCCGGTGCCAGAAAGCCATGAACACGTGGCCGATGACCAGCGCCAGCAGCGCCCAGCCCAGCTCGCCATGTAGCGCGCCGCCCAGCTCCACCATCCACTGCACCTTGTCCTCGTGGGCCTGAAAAAGGGGCAGCCCCAGGGGCGAGAAGGCGCGGCCTGAGCCGTGCTGGCGCAGCAGGCCAATCAGCGGAATGGCCAGCATCAGCGCATACAGCGCCCCGTGCCCCAGCCGGGCCAGCGCGTTGGGGGCGCTGGGGCGGCGGCGGGCCTGCATCAGCGCCCAGGCCATGCGCACCAGCGCCAGCACGAACAGCACGCTGCCCACGTGCTTGTGCGTGGGCCACATGAAGGCGTCCAGCGTCGAGTCCTCGGCCAGCGCGTGCACGGTGGCCGACAGCAGCACCCAGATGATGCCCGCGGCCATGAGCCAGTGCAGAAAACGGCTGACGCTGCCGTAGCGGGTGGAGGTGTCGGGGTGCATGGGCAAAAATCCTTGGGGACAAGTGGTGCGTGAAAAACGCGAAAGGCATGCGGGCGGGCGCGCAGGTCACATGCAGGTGCCTGCCGCATGCAGCCGCGCCGCAGCGCGGCAAAGCGGTTTCAGAGCAATCTAGGCGCGGGCAAGTTCCAAAAAATCCAGCACGGCATCGACATGCTGTGCAAAGTCGCTCAGGGCATGGTCGCCGCCGGGCAGCACGTGCAGCCGCGTGCCGGCGTAGCGCGCGGCCATCTCGCGCCAGTCCAGTAGCTCGTCACCCTGGGCAATCAGGGCCATGTAGCGCTCAGGCCGCGTCAGCGGGCCAGCGTGCAAGGCGCGCAATTCATCGATATAGGCCGGCTGAAAGAAAAACCGCTCTTCGGGCTTGTGCCAGGCCGTTTGCTCGCCAATGTGGGCGGCCAGATCGCGGGCAGGATCAACGGCGGGGTTGATGACCACGGCGCGGCAGCCCATGCGTTCGGCCACCCAGGTGGCGTAGTAACCGCCCAGCGAAGAGCCGCACACGGCCATCTCGCCCATGCCTTCGCGCGGCCATTGGGCGATGCCGCGCTCGATCAGCGCCGCTGCTTCGGCGGGCGAGGGCGGCAGCTGCGGGCACCACCACTGCACGGCCGGAAAATCTGCGGCCACACGCTGGGCCATCAGGCGCGCCTTGGCCGATTGGGGCGATGAGCGAAAGCCGTGCAGGTACAGCAGGTGGGTCGTGGGCATGGCCGGGCGCCTCACACCGCGCGGGGTTTGACCTGGGCGGCGGCGCGCGTGGCCTTGTCGCGGGCGCGGGCCAGGTCTGCGTCATGCGCCAAGGCCACGCCCATGCGGCGCTTGGCAAAGCTTTCGGGCTTGCCGAACAGGCGCAGGTCGGTGCCAGGCTCGCGCAGGGCGTCGGCCACGCCGTCAAAGGCAATGCCTGCCGCGTCCACGCCGCCGTAGATGACGGCGCTGGCGCCGGGGGTTTTCAAGGCCGTGTCCACGGGCAGGCCGAGGATGGCGCGCGCGTGCAGCTCAAATTCGCTTTGCCATTGCGTGACCAGCGTGACCAGGCCGGTGTCGTGCGGGCGGGGGCTGACTTCGCTGAACCACACCTGGTCGCCCTTGACGAACAGTTCCACGCCAAACAGGCCCAGGCCGCCCAGGTTGTCGGTAACGGCGCGGGCAATGCGCTGGGCTTCGGCCAGGGCCGCCTCGCTCATGGGCTGGGGCTGCCAGCTTTGCACGTAGTCGCCGCTGACTTGCAGGTGGCCGATGGGGGCGCAGAAGTGGGTTTCGGTCTGCCCGCTGGCGCCCAGCGCGCGCACCGTGAGCAGGGTGATTTCGTAGTCAAAGTCGATGAAGCCTTCGACGATGACGCGGCCCTTGTCCACGCGCCCGCCTTGCAGGGCGGCCTGCCAGGCGGGGGCCACGTCTTGCGGGCCGCTCAACTTGCTTTGGCCCTTGCCGCTGCTGCTCATGACGGGTTTGACGATGCAGGGGTAGCCAATGCCTGGGGCGCTGCCGTCGCCGTCAATGGCCGCTTGCAGGGCGGCTTGCGAGTCGCAAAAGGCGTAGGCGCTGGTGGGCAGGCCCAGGGTTTCGGCGGCCAGGCGGCGGATGCCTTCGCGGTCCATGGTCAGGCGGGCGGCGCGGGCGGTGGGGATGACGCGCACCAGCCCTTGCGCTTCCAGCTTTTCCAGCACGTCGGTGGCAATGGCCTCGATCTCGGGCACGACCAGGTGCGGGCGCTCTTGGCGGATGAGGGCTTCAAGCTGGGCCGCATCGCTCATGGCAATGGTGCGGGCGTGGTGGGCCACTTGTTGGCCGGGGGCGTTGCCGTAGCGGTCAACGGCGATGGTTTCCACGCCCAGGCGTTGCAGGGCGATGAGCACTTCCTTGCCCAGCTCGCCGCTGCCCAGCAGCATGACGCGGGTGGCCGATGGAGACAAAGGGGTGCCGAGTGTGGTCATGGTGCTGCGCTTTCCTGCCATGTGTCAACTATTGTTTTGATAGCTGCTTGCGCTTGTCTATTAAGCGCAAACGGCCTTTTTGTTCTAGATTTTTTTAACCCAGTGCCCGGCCCATCATCTGCCCCATGCGCACGGGGCCGCCGGGCGCCCAGGCGGGGTTGAACCTCAGCGTGCCGTGCGGCCACAGCAGCACGACGGTGGAGCCAAGCAGAAAGCGGCCCATTTCATCGCCCTGCGCCAGTTGCACGCCTGGCGTTTCATCGTTTTCGTCGTAATACCAGCTGGTCACTTCCTGGCCGCGCGGCGGGTTCACCACGCCGTGCCACACGGTGGCCATGCTGCCGACGATGGTGGCCCCCACCAGCACCAGCACGAAGGGGCCGCGCACGGTGTCGAACACGCACACCACGCGCTCGTTGCGGGCAAACAGGCCGGGCACGCCGCGCGCGGTGGCGGGGTTGACGCTGAACAGCTCGCCCGGCACGTAGCTCATGCGCAGCAGCCGCCCGGCGCAGGGCATGTGGATGCGGTGGTAGTCGCGCGGGCTGAGGTACAGGGTGGCGAACTGGCCGTCGTCAAACTGCGCGGCCAGTTCCGCATCACCTGCGAGCAAGGCAGTGGCGCTGTAGTGGTGGCCCTTGGCCTGGAAGATCTGCCCGCGCTCAATGGGGCCGAACTGGCTGATGGCCCCATCCACCGGGCACACGTAGTCGGCCTGCGCCAGCGGGCGCGCGCCTTCGCGCAAGGGGCGGGTGAAGAAGTCGTTGAAGCTGGCGTAGCTGGTGATGTCGGGGTTGGCGGCTTCGCTCATGTCCACGCCGTAGCGGGCCACGAAGCGGCGGATGGCCGCGTGCGTGAGATCCCCCAGGCGGGCGCTGGCCGCACGCCCGGCCAGTTCGGTCAAAAGCCGCTTGGGCAGCAGGTATTGGGGCAGGACGGCAAGGCGGTCAGACATGGGGTGAAAGCGGTCAAGAAGGCGTATGACGTGAAAAGCGTTGAGAGCGAAAGGGCGCGCCCAGGCGCCTGGCGCGCCATGCCCGTCATGCCGGCTGGCCGATGGTCAAGGCGATCTCGCCCACGCCGTCGATGCCCCCGGTGATCTGGTCGCCCGGCTGCACCGCGCCCACGCCTTCGGGCGTGCCGGTGTAGATCAGATCGCCTGGCTGCAGGTGGTAGTACTGCGACAGGTTGGCCACGACTTCGGGCACGCGCCAGATCATGTCTTGCAGCAGGCCGTCCTGGCGCGTCTGTCCGTTGACGGCCAGGTGAATGCGGCCGGCCTGAGGATGGCCAATCTGGCTGGCCGGGCGCAGCGGGCTGATGACGGCAGCGTTCTCAAAGTCCTTGCCAAACGCCCAGGGACGGCCCATTTGCTTGGCGGCGTTTTGCAAATCGCGCCGCGTCATGTCCAGCCCGCAGGCATAGCCCCACACGCAGGCCAGCGCCTGCTGCGGCGACACCCGAAAAGCCGGCTGGCCGATGGCGATGACCAGCTCCATCTCGTAATGCAGGTTTTGCGTGCCGGGCGGATAGGGCACCGTGGCACCGCTGGGCACCAGCGCGGCGGGGGTTTTGTTGAAATAAAACGGCGGCTCGCGGTCAGGGTCGGCCCCCATTTCGCGCGCGTGCGCCGCGTAGTTGCGGCCCACGCAGAAGATGCGCGCCACGGCGTAGTGCTGGCCGCTGCCATGCACGGGCACGGCAGCCTGTGGGGCGGGGGGGAAAACGTAGTCGGGGTTCATAGGCGTGCATTGTCCACTCGTTACCATCAGATGCTGGCACGGCGGGCGCCTGGGCTGTGTCCTCATCCCGCGCATGCCCGCCGCGCCGGTTTCACAACGACAACTCTGCACAAGCTAAACGGAGATTTGCAAATGAACATCAGCACCGTCGGCATCGTGGGCGCGGGCACCATGGGCAACGGCATTGCACAGGCGTGCGCTGTCAAGGGTATTCAAGTGGTCATGGTGGACATTGCCCAGGCCGCCGTGGACAAGGGCCTGGCCACCATCGGCAAAAGCCTGGACCGCCTGATCGCCAAGGACAAGATGACCGAGGCCGACAAGACTGCCGCACTGGGCCGCATCAAGGGCAGCACCAGCTATGACGATCTGAAAAGCGCGCAGCTGGTGATCGAGGCGGCCACCGAAAACCACGAGCTGAAGAACAAGATCCTCAAGCAGCTCGACGGCCTGCTGGCGCCTGAGGTCATCATCGCCACCAACACCTCTTCCATCTCCATCACCCAGCTGGCCGCCGTAACCAGCCGCCCCGACAAGTTCGTGGGCATGCATTTTTTCAACCCCGTGCCCATGATGGCGCTGGTGGAAATCATCCGCGGCCTGCAAACCAGCGATGCCACGCACGACGCGGTGAAAGCCCTGGCTGAGGCGCTGGGCAAGTCGCCCATCACGGTGAAGAACGCACCGGGCTTTGTGGTCAACCGCATTCTGGTGCCCATGATCAACGAAGCCTTTTTCGTGCTGGCCGAAGGGCTGGCCACGCCAGAGGACATTGACGCCGGCATGAAGCTGGGCTGCAACCACCCGATTGGCCCGCTGGCGCTGGCCGACATGATTGGGCTGGACGTGTGCCTGGCCGTGATGGAGGTGTACCTGAACGAGTTTGGCGACAGCAAATACCGCCCCTGCCCGTTGCTGCGCGAATACGTGGCCGCCGGCCATCTGGGCCGCAAAACCGGGCGCGGCGTGTACGACTACGCCAAGTAAGCCCCGCCACCGCGCGGCCTGCCCGCAGACGCCGCGCAGGCGGCCCGCCCCTGCCAGCATGCAGAGCGGGTCGCCAAATGCTATTTATTCAATAGCGCAAATCCCTTTAAATAAGCGCGCAAAAGGCCTTTTTCACTATGCGCCCAAAAGGCTCCATCTGCGCTCACGCACCATCCGCCCGCAGCGGCACCGCCGTATCGAACTTGGCGCGGCGCGTCGCAAAGAAAACGCGCACGTTGCGCACATTGGCATCCTGGGTAAACAGGCGCTCAGACAGCGCCTGCCAAGCCGGCATGTCGGGCACGCGCACCACCAGCACGAAATCCGGCCCCGACGAAACGCGGTAGCACTGGCGCACGGCACGCTCGCGCACGGCGCGCTGCTCAAACGCCTGCATGTGCTCCGCCCCCTGCCGGTCGAGCGACACCTCGGCAATAGCCGTCAAACCGTGACCCTGCACCTCGGCCACCCGGTTCTCATCCAGCAAAGCCACCTGCGCGGCAATCAAGCCCGCTTCGCGCAGCCGCCGCACCCGCCGCAGCGCCGTAGGCGGCGAGACATGCACCCGCTCAGCCAGCACCTGGTTGGCCAAGGCGGCATCACGTTGCAACTCGGCCAAGATGGCCCAGTCTGCGCTGTCAAATTCCAAATTACCCATATATAAGAAATTTTATTTCAATCCAATTGATTACAGACTGCACATTTCATTTTTATATCTATTTTGATCTTTTATTTCCTTCTCTCTGCGTAGCATCACGGCCAAACCCAAGAGAAAGGCAGAAGATTCCTTATGTGTGGCATTGTGGGCGCCGTGGCGGCGCATGACATCGTTCCCGTGCTGGTGCAAGGCTTGCAGCGGCTGGAATACCGGGGCTATGACTCCTGCGGCGTGGCCGTGCACACCGCCGGGCTCAACCCGGCCCAGCCCGCTGGCAGCCTGCAGCGCGCGCGCGGCATTGCCCGCGTGGCCGATTTGGCGGCGCAATGCACGCGCGAGGGCGTGCAGGGCCTGACCGGCATTGCCCACACCCGCTGGGCCACGCACGGCGCCCCGGCGGTGGACAACGCGCACCCGCACTTCAGCATGGGCTCGCACGGCGGACAGACCCGCGACGACGCGCAGGCCCGCGTGACGCTGGTGCACAACGGCATCATCGAAAACCACGAAGAGCTGCGCGCCGAGCTGCAAGCACGCGGCTACCACTTTGCCAGCCAGACGGACACCGAAGTCATCGTCCACCTGATCGACAGCCTGTACGAAGGCGACTTGCTGCACGCCGTGCGCGCGGCCGTGCAGCGCCTGCGCGGCAGCTACGCCATTGCCGTGCTGCACCGCGACGAGCCGCAGCGCCTGGTGGGCGCGCGCGAAGGCTCGCCCCTGGTGCTGGGCCTGGGGGCCGACGGCAGCAACTACCTGGCCAGCGACGCCATGGCCCTGGCCGGAGTGACGGACCAGATCCTGTACCTGGAAGACGGCGACGTGGCCGACGTGCAGCGCAGCAAATACTGGGTAGAAGACCGCGCCGGCCAGCGCGCCCAGCGCGCGGTGAAAACCGTGCTGGCCATTGGCGGCGCGGCCGAGCTCGGGCCCTACCAGCACTACATGCAAAAAGAAATCTTCGAGCAGCCCCGCGCCATTGGCGACACGCTGGAAGGCGTGCAGGCCGTCACCCCCGCGCTGTTTGAAGCCGGCGGGCGCGAAGGCGCCGATGCCGCCGACACCTTTGCCGCCGTGGACCGCGTGCTCATCCTGGCCTGCGGCACCAGCTATTACGCCGGCTGCGTGGCACGCGACTGGATCGAAGCCGTGGCGGGCCTGCCCTGTCAGGTGGAAATCGCCAGCGAATACCGCTACCGCACCAGCGTGCCGCACCCTGCCACGCTGGTGGTCACCATCAGCCAAAGCGGCGAAACCGCCGACACCCTGGCCGCGCTGCGCCATGCGCAAAGCCTGGGCATGCGCCACACCCTCACCGTGTGCAACGTGGCCACCAGCGCCATGGTGCGCGAATGCCAGCTGGCCTACCTCACCCGCGCGGGGGTGGAAATCGGCGTGGCCAGCACCAAGGCCTTCACCACGCAGCTGGCCGGGCTGTTCTTGCTGACCCTGGCGCTGGCCAAGGCGCGCCAGCGCCTGAGCGCCGAGCAAGAAGCCCAGCACCTCAAAGCCATGCGCCACCTGCCCGTGGCCCTGCAAGCCGTGCTGGCGCTGGAGCCGCAGCTGATGCACTGGGCCGAGCAATTCGCCAGCAAGGAAAACGCCTTGTTCCTGGGCCGCGGCCTGCACTACCCCATTGCGCAAGAAGGCGCGCTCAAGCTCAAGGAAATCAGCTACATCCACGCCGAGGCGTACGCGGCAGGCGAGCTCAAGCACGGCCCGCTGGCGCTGGTGACCAGCGCCATGCCCGTGGTCACCGTCGCCCCCAACGACGCGCTGCTGGAAAAGCTCAAAAGCAATCTGCAGGAAGTGCGCGCGCGCGGCGGCGTGCTGTACGTGCTGGCCGACGCGGGCACGCACATCGACACCAGCGAAGGCCTGCACGTGATCCGCATGCCCGAGCACTACGGCCTGCTCTCGCCCATCCTGCACGCCGTGCCGCTGCAACTGCTGGCCTACCACACCGCCTTGGCGCGCGGCACCGACGTGGACAAGCCCCGCAACCTGGCCAAGAGTGTGACGGTGGAGTAAGCCTGCGAAAACAGGCCATCGCCTGCCGCGTTTACACCGCCTTCCGCGCCTTGGACACCGACAGCAGCATCCCCAGCGCCAGCCCCAGCGTGACCATGGCTGTGCCGCCATAGCTGATGAAAGGCAGCGGCACCCCCACCACGGGCAGGATGCCGCTGACCATGCCCATGTTCACGAAGGCGTAAGTGAAAAAGATGGTGGACAGCGCCGCAGCCAGCAGGCGCGCAAACAGCGTGGTGCCCTCGGCGGCAATGAACAGCCCGCGCAGAATGAGAAAGATGAAGCCAGCCATCAGCACCAGGTTGCCCACCAGGCCGAATTCCTCGGAATAGGCGGCGAAGATGAAATCGGTGGTGCGCTCGGGGATGAATTCCAGATGCGTTTGCGTGCCCTGCATGAAGCCTTTGCCGTGCAGGCCGCCGGAGCCAATGGCGATCATGCCTTGCAGTATGTGAAAGCCCTTGCCCAGTGGGTCGCGAGCGGGGTCCAGCAATGTGCATACGCGCTGGCGCTGGTATTCGTGCAGCACGTACCAGTCCACGCCATCCACGCACAGCTCGTCGCCAAATACCACGATCAGCACCAGCCCCAGCGCCGCCAGAATGACCGGCGGCAGCACCAGCTTCCAAGGCAGCCCGGCAAAAAAAATGACTGCCAGCCCAGACGCCAGCACCAGCAGCGAGGTGCCCAGGTCTGGCTGCTTCAGGATCAGCCCCACGGGCAGCGCCAGCAGTGCGAAAGCCACGGCAAAGTCCAGCGCGCGCGTTTGCCCCTCGCGCCGATGGAACCACCAGGCCAACATCAGCGGCGTGGCAATCTTCAGCAGTTCGCTGGGCTGGATGACCACCCCCACATTGACCCAGCGCTGCGCGCCCTTTTTGGTAATGCCAAACAGCGCCACCGCCACCAGCAGCGCCACACCCAGCGCGTACAGCGGCACGGCCATGCTCATCAGCCGCTGCGGCGGCACCTGCGCCACCACGAACATGATGCCCCCGGCAATCAGCATGTTGCGCCCGTGGTCGGCAAAGCGCGTGCCGTGATCGAAGCCCGACGAGTACATGGCCATCAGCCCCATGCCGCACAGCAGCAGCACAGCCAGCAGCAGCCAATAATCAAACCCGCGCAAAAAAGGCAGCACGCGCTGCCACAACGGGGGTTTATCAAACACAACAGCCATGCGCGATTATCGCCAGCCCCTGCCACCGCATCACCTGGCTGACCGCTGGCCGCCGCCCAGCGGCTGCGCCCATACCGGGCGACAATCCCAGGCGCGGCGCGACGGGCGCCGCTGTCATTGCCAGGCCTGACCATCGCCGCTGCCCATGCCCTCACTGGATACCTCACTCGCCTTTTTCGCCACCGCTTTCATGCTCGCGCTCGCGCCTGGGCCTGACAACCTGTTCGTGCTCATGCAGTCGGCCACGGGCGGTCGGCGCGTGGGTTTTGCCGTGGTGTGCGGCCTGATGATCGGCGTGCTGGTGCACACCCTGGCCGTTGCCCTGGGTCTGGCGGCGGTATTTGCCGCCTCGGCCACGGCCTTTACGGCTCTCAAGCTGGCTGGCGCGGCCTATCTGCTGTATCTGGCCTGGGGCGCCTGGCACGCGCCCGCCATGCAGGCAGAGCAGCTGCCAGACGCCAGCCACGCTGGCGCGCAGGCGGCTCACACGCCCTGGCATCGGCTCGTGCTGCGCGGGGTGTTCATGAACCTGACCAACCCCAAGGTGGTGCTGTTCTTCCTGGCCCTGCTGCCGCAGTTCGTGCAGCCTGGGCGCGGGCCGGTGGGCACGCAAATCCTGTGGCTGGGCCTGATCTTCATCGCCGCAGCCTCGCTGGTGTTTAGCGCCGTGGTGCTGGCCGCCAGCGCGCTGCGCACGCGGCTGCTGGGCTCGGCCAAAGCGCAGCGCCTGCTCAACCGTGTCACCGCCCTCGTCTTCGTGGGCCTGGCCGCACGCCTGGCACTGGCCACGCGCTAAGGAGCGCACCATGCAAATCTACATGGTCGGCGGCGCCGTGCGCGACAAGCTGCTGGGCCTGCCCGTGCAAGACCGCGACTGGGTGGTGGTCGGCGCCACCCCCGAAGACATGACCGCCCAAGGCTTCGTGCCCGTGGGCAAAGACTTTCCCGTCTTCTTGCACCCGCACACACACGAGGAATACGCCCTGGCCCGCACCGAACGCAAAAGCGGCCAGGGCTACCGGGGCTTCACCGTCTTTGCCAGCCCCGAGGTGACGCTGGAGCAAGACCTGGCCCGGCGTGATCTCACTATCAATTCCATAGCTGCTTGCGCGGACTGGGAGGGCGCCAGCGCCCCAAAAGGCCTTGAAAGCCGCCTGATCGACCCCTACGGCGGCCTGCGTGACTTGCGCGCCAAAGTGCTGCGCCACGTCACCGACGCCTTTCGCGAAGACCCCGTGCGCATCCTGCGCCTGGCGCGCTTTGCCGCGCGCTTTCACGACTTTGCCATTGCCCCCGAAACCCTGGCCCTCATGCGCCAGATGGTCGCCGCAGGCGAGGCCGACCACCTGGTGCCCGAGCGCGTGTGGCAAGAACTGGCGCGCGGGCTGATGCAGCCCCAACCCGCGCGCATGTTCACCGTGCTGCGCGACTGCGGCGCCCTGGCCGTGCTGCTGCCTGAGCTGGACCGCCTGTGGGGCGTGCCCCAGCGCGCCGAATACCACCCTGAAATAGACACCGGCACCCACGTGATGATGGTGCTGAACATGGCCGCGCGGCTGCACGCCCCGCTGCCCGTGCGCTGGGCCTGCCTGATGCACGATCTGGGCAAAGGCACCACCGCCGCCAACGTGCTGCCGCGCCACCTGGGGCACGAACAGCGCAGTGCAGACCTGGCCCGCGCCGTGGCCCAGCGCCTGCGCGTGCCCGCCGACTGCGCCGAACTGGCCGACGTGGTGGCGCGCGAGCACGGCCACATCCACCGCAGCGGCCAGCTGCATGCCGCCGCCCTGGTGCGCCTGCTGGAGCGCTGCGACGCCTTCCGCAAACCCGAACGCTTTGCCCAAGTGCTGCTGGCCTGCGAATGCGACGCGCGCGGCCGCCAGGGCTTTGAAGACAGCACCTACCCCCAGCACCCGCGCCTGCTGGCCGCCCTGGCCGCCGCGCAGGCCGTGGCCACCGCCCCCGTGGCCCGCGCCGCCCAGGCCCGCGGCGCGCGCGGCGAAGCCATTGGCGCGGCCATTGCCCAGGCGCGCGCGCAAGCCGTGAACCAGTGGCTGCACGAGCCGCCAGCCACCAGCGGCTAGGGCACATGGCGCGCCCACAAGCACCCAGCCACAGCCCCCAGCGCAGCCCCAGTCACAGCCCTGGGTGCCCGCTACCTGGGCCTCACTGTGGCTTAAAGCCGCTGTCGCGAATGATGCCCGCCCACACCTTGGTGTAGGCACGCTCGCGCGCATCGAGCTGGGCCGGGGTCATGTAACCCACGCTCAGGCCCATGTCGGTCAGTTGCTTGCGCACATCGGGCAGCGCCACCGCCTTGTCCAGCGCACGCGTAAAGGCGTTGATGAAGTTGGCTGGCGTGCCCTGCGGCGCCCAGAAGCCGTAAAAGGGCATGTCCTCCAGCCCCTGAATGCCCTGCTCGGCCAGCGTGGGCACCTCGGGCATGGCGGCCTGGCGCTGCCCGCCCAGCACAGCCAGCATGCGCAGCTTGCCTGCGCGCTGGTGCTCAATAAAGTCCTGCACCGAGCCAATGCCCGCCGGAATCTGGTTGCCCAGCATGTCCCCGATCATGGGGGCACTGCCCTTATAGGGCACGGGTACCAGGTCCAGCCCATGGCGCTTGGCCAGCAGATGCACCAGAAACTCGGGCGTGGACGCCGGCGCGGGAATGCCGATGGCGCTTTTGCCCCCTTGCGCTTTCACCCAGGCCAGGTATTCACCCAGAGTTCTGGCCGGCGTGCCCGGCGAAACCGCCAGGCCGTTGACGAAGCTGGCGAAGCCACCCAGCGATGCAAAGTCGGTCTGCGGGTCATAGCCCGGCTTGGCCACCACTTGCGGCAGGATGGAGATGGTGTGGTCGTGCGAGAGAAACACCAGCGTGCCATCGGCAGGCGCGGCCTTGAGCTGCTGCGCGGCCAGCTGGCCACCGGCGCCGGGGCGGTTTTCCACCACCACGGGGCGCTGCAGCTCGTCCTGGAGCTTGCCTGCCAGCAGCCGTGCAATCACGTCCGAACCGCCGCCAGGCGCAAAGCCGACCAGGATGCGCAGTGTGCGCTCGCCCTGTCCCGCCCAGGCAGCGCCCGCGCTGGCAGGCAAGGCCGCAGCGGCCAGCAGGCGGGCCGTGAACTGACGGCGTGAAACGGTGTGTGACATGCAGGAATCCAGTGAATATGAAAGCGCCAAATTCTAGGCTCTGACCACGCCCGCCACCACGCAACAGCGCAGAGGGCATCAGACCAGAAAATCAAAAACCATAGCTGAAAACCCTTATGGAAAAAGCGCAAATGGCTTTTTTCATTCGGGCTCTTTGGCTTTGCCCACTCGTCAGCGCCCGCGCAAGGTGTTGGCGGGCAACTGGTCGATTTCCACCAGCAGCGCGGCCAGGGCGCGGCCTGCGGCTTCCACCAGCGCCAGGCCGTCTTCCACCGTGGCGGCGGCGGCGTTTCCGGCCACGCCATCGGGGTGCAAGTCTTGCGCCGCCCAGGCCAGCTTGGCGCTTTTGCCATTGCCTAAGATGGCATGGCGCTCGGCACGCTGGCGCGAGCTGCTTTCAAAGTGCTGGGCCTTGTTCATGCGCACCAGCCGGGGCTTGAGGGCCAGCATCATGGCCGTTTCCATTTGCCCGCCATGCACGCCAAAGCGGTGTTCCTCGGCTGAAAAGCGCGTCATCACGTCGCGGCCTTCGGCATCGCGCAGGGGCAGGTTGAACCAGCTGACGCTGTAGACCAGCAGCCCCAGGCGCGTGCGCCAGTCGCGCGCCACCACATCCATCAGGCTGACCTGGCCGCCGTGGGTATTGAACAGCACCAGCTTCTTTACCCCGCTGGCGGCCACACTTTCGGCAATGTCGGTCCACAGGCGCATCACAGTGTCGGCCTTGAGCGTGAGGGTGCCGGCAAACGCGGCGTGCTCTGGGCTGTAGCCAATGCGCTGCACGGGCAGAAACAAGGCGGGTAAATCCGCTGGCAGATGCATGGCCGCCACCTGCGCCATGCTGTGTGCCAGGTTGGCATCCACCGACAAGGGCAGGTGCGGGCCGTGCTGCTCGGTCGCGCCCAGGGGCAGCACGGCAATGGCGCGCGACATGTCAAGCGAGGCGAAGTCCGTCGTCACCAGGTCAGACCATTGGCGCGTGCGCGGCGGGCGTGGAGGCAAGGCGGGGCTGGACATGGGCGTGATGTTATCGCTCACTGCCTTCAAATGGTTGCATTTGTGGCGATCCTGACACATCACACCGCCAGGCTTTGCGCCTGGGCTATCCCCGCCTGGCCCAGCCGGCCAGCAGCCCCAGCGCCAGCCAGCCGGCCAGCACCAGGCCCAGCAGCACCGCACCCAGCGTGGTGAAAAAGGCGTGCTGGCGTTGCACATCCACCGCCATGGCCACCACCAGTGGCGCGGCGCCGTCCAGCGGCACGCGCATGATGAGTGCGCTGCCGCGCCAGGCACGGCCTTGCTCGCGCCAGCTCACCAGGGGAACGGGCGCTGCCGCGTGCGGCCTGGCCAACAGGGCCGCAGGCATGGCGGCATGGGCAGCCTGCTCGTACAGCGGCTGGCCGTGGGCGCCTTGCACGCGCACGGCCAGGCCCGGCTCGTCACCAAAGCGCTGGTGCAGCCAGCCGGGCAGCGCCGCCAGTGCCGCGGTGTCGTCCACGCGCGCCAGCAAGGCACTGGTTTCCTGCAGGTGCGCGTGCAGCCGGTCGCGGTCGCCCGATTCGAAAAACAGATGCAGCGCCAGCAGGCACACACCGGCCACTACGCCCAGCGCCAGCGCAGCCACGGCAGCCAGCACACGCACCCTGGGCCAGGCAAGCGGAGTGGCGGGGGAACTGGCGGTCAGGGTCATGGCAAGCAGTACGGAGAAGATGACAATGGCGGGCATGCACAAAGGCAAGGGCGCCAGTGTGCCCGCTGCCCGCCGGGCCGCGCACATGGGCTGGCCACTTTGTGCCGAAACCAGGAGAACCAAGCCATGCATTCTTCACACTGGCGTCGCCGCCAGGCACTGCGCCTGCTGGCGCTGGGTGCAGCCACGCCCTGGGCCTGGGCCAGCCAGGCCGCCCAGCCGCTTGATAAGGGGCGCCCCGTGGCCATGACCTTGTGGAAAGGCCCGCAGTGCGGCTGCTGCGATGACTGGATGGCCCACATGAAGCAAAACGGCTTTGCCATGGCCGCCGTGCATGCCACGGGCAATAACGCCGCGCGTGCCCGCCTGGGGCTGCCAGCCCGGTATGGCTCGTGCCACACGGCGCTGATCGGCGGCTATGTGATTGAGGGCCATGTGCCCGCTGCCGATGTGCAGCGCCTGCTGCGCGAAAAGCCGCAGGCGCTGGGCCTGGCCGTGCCCGGCATGCCCGTGGGCTCGCCCGGCATGGACGGCCCGGCCTACGGCGGTCGCGTGGATGCCTATGACACCTTGCTGGTGCTGCACGACGGCAGCAGCCGGGTATTTCAGGCGCATCGCTGATGTTTCGTTTTGCGGGCAGTGAAATGCTGCATTTAAAGTAGCAACAATTCCTTCCCAATCAAGCGCGAAATGCTTTTTTCATTCGTGAAAAAACCACTCACCCCGCTGGCCCGGGCGTGCGGGCCACGTTCATCAGCCAGCACACTTGGGTGAAGTAGCCGATCAGGGCAATCAGCTCCACCACATCGGCCTGCCCCCACTGCACCAGCGCCTGGGCGTAGGTGGCCTCGTCCACGCGGTGCCAGGCGATGAGCTGCCGTGCCAGCGCGTGTGCCAGGGTCAAATCGCCCGCCAGGTCGTCTGGCAGCGGCTGGCCCGCATCCAGCGCGGCCAGCGCCGGGGCGGGCACGCCCGCAGCCTGCGCCAAGGGCAGGTGCATGTCCCACTCAAACACGTTCGACAGCTCGCGCGCCACCACGCAAATCGTCCATTCACGCAGTGCAGCAGGCAGGCTGCCCTGGTAGCGCAGCACCTCACCCACACCGGCCACGGCAGCCAGCAGCGCCGGTTTGTGCAGCAAGGGGCGAAACGGGCCATACACCCCGCCGCGCGGGCCTTGGGTCAGCGCATCGGCAGCCGCTTGCTGGTGCGCGTCCAAACAGGCCGGCGGGGCCAGCCGCTCGGGCAGGCCAGACTCTGGAAAAACGCGTGGCGAACGCGCCGAAGGCGCTGCCGCAGCGCGGGAAGAAAAAGCATTCATGTCTCTGTGTCCTTGTCCATATGCCCAGCCGGCGCCTCGCGCGCCAGCCAGGCCGCGGTGGCCGCCAGCATCGCCGTGGCCAGCGCGTGGCTCCACCACAGCGCCTGCGGCCCGCTCAGCCCCGCACTGCCCAGCGCGCGCACCAGCAGCGGCCCGGCAATCTGCCCAGCGGCAAAAGCCACCGTCATGCGCGCCAGCAGCCGCGTGGCGTGCTCGGGCGCCAGCTCGCGCGCCAGTTGCAGCCCTGCCATGGTGGCCACCATGAAAGTGCCGCCCACCAGCACCGCCGACAGCGCCAGCGCCCACAGCGCCTGCGACAGCAGCAGCACCGCCGTGCCCAGCGCCATCACGCCTTGCGCCAGCGCCCACACGCGGCGCCGAGGCCAGCCACCCAAAGCCCGTGCGGCCAGCGCCACTGACAGCGCCGCCGCCGCGCCAAACAGCGGCCAGGTCAGGCCAAACACCAGCGGGTGGGCCACCTGCTCGCGCGCCATGGCGGGCAAAAAAGTGGCCGGCACGATGTAGCCAAAGCCAAACGCGCCGTAGCACAGCACCAGCGCCCCGTGTGGGCTGCCCAGCCGGGCCTGCTGGCCCACGCCTTTGGGCTCAGCGGGCGCAGCCGGGGCGGGTGGAGCGGGGGGAGCCGGTGGGGCAAGCGAGGGCCTGGCCACCTGGGCAGCAGGCCGCTGCGCCAGGCTGAAGGCGGCCCCGGCGGCGGCCAGCGCGCCCAGCTCCAGCCACAGCGCGCGTGCGGGCTGCATGCCGCCCAGCCAGGCCAGCAGGCCCGTCAGCGCAATGCCGGCGCCCACCCCCGTGTACATCCACGCGGCCATGCCCACGGCTTGGCGCCGCGCCAGCTCGCCCATGCACCAGGCGCTGGCGCACACCAGCGCCCAGGCGCTGAAGACCCCGGCAGCCAGCCGCAGCGCGCTGCCGGCCAGCGTCAGGGCAGCGGCAGGCAAGCTGCCCGCCAGCACGGTGCACGCGGCCACCCCGCCCAGCGCCCAGCGCAGCCCCTGCCAGGGTCGCTGGCCCCAGCGCGCGGCCGTCAGTGCGCCCAGCAGGTAGCCGATGTAGTTGGCCGCCGCCCACTCAGCGCCACGCGCCGCATCCAGCGTGCCATCGCGCAGCATCAGCGGCCACAGCGGCGTGAAGGCAAAGCGCCCGATGCCCATGGCCACGGCCAGGGCCACGGCACCGGCCAGCACCATGCGCCAGGCGCTGACACCATCATCCGAGAGGTAAGAGCGAACGGGGGATGAGCACATGGCGCGGCATTGGATCGCAACTCACAACGATTGAAAAGTGAATTTTTCAGACAGAATATTCTTGATATGAGAACAATCAATTTGGATGAGCTGGAAATCTTCCGCTGTGTCGCGCGCGAAGGCGGTGTACTGCGCGCCGCCAGCCAGCTGCATCGCGTGCCTTCCAACGTCACCACCCGCATCAAGCAGCTGGAGCAGCGCCTGGGCGTGGCGCTGTTTCACCGCCAGGGGCGTGCGCTGGTGCTGACCGAGCCAGGCCAGACCTTGCTGACCCACGCAGAGCGGCTGCTGCACCTGGCCGCCGAGGCAGAGCAGGACGTGCGCGATGGCGCCATGCGCGGCACTTTGCGCCTGGGCGCGCTGGAATCAGCCGCCGCCGCGCGGCTGCCGCCCGTGCTCGCGGCCTTTCATGCACGGCACCCTGATGTGCGCGTAGAGCTATGCACTGGCGCCACCGATGTGCTGCTGGGGCAATTGCGGCGCTTCGCCGTGGATGCGGTCTTCGTCTCCGAGCCATTTGAGCCGGGCGCACTGGCCACCCGGCCCGTGTTCCGCGAAGAGCTGGTGCTCATCACCCCTGCGAATATGCATGCACCGCGTGGCGCCGCTGCGCTCAACGGCTGCACCCTGGTGGCCTTTGGCCACGGCTGCGCCTACCGCCGACGCGCGCTGCAATGGCTGTCCAGCGAAGGCGCAGCGCCCGCGCGCATGCTGGAGCTGGCCTCCTACCACGCCATCGTGGCCTGCGTGGCGGCAGGCACGGGTGTGGCCGTCGTCCCCGCCCAGGTGCTGGCACATGCCACATGGGGCAGCAGTGTGCGACGGCATCGACTGCCGCCGCGAATGCGTGTCAGCCTCACCCACCTGGCCTGGCACGGGCAGCCCGGCACAGCCTTACAAGCACTGATGGCGATGCTGCCTGCGCCCCCCCCCAGTCCTCATGCCAGTCCATGACAGTCCACACACCCAGTGCGCTACCCTCGCCTGCCAGGCGCTGCGGCCGGAACCAATCGCCCAGCCCGCGCTCCCAAGCAGCTCTTTTTTTCGCTACTCCTTCGACCCTCGTGCCTCCCATGCCCGCCCTCTCCTTCCTGGCCGCCCGTTCTCTGCTATGGCATGTATTGGCTTTGTGGGTCATGGCGCTGGGCCTGCTGCCGGCCAGCGCCTGGGCGCAGCTGGCGCCGCCGTCTGAGCTGCGCACCGAGCAGGTGCAGGCGCAGCTTTTGGCCCATGCGCCGCAAGGCGTGCCGCTGGGGCTGGCGCCCGAGCAGGCGGCTCAGCAGCCGGTGTGGGTGGGCCTGCACATCACCCATGCGCCCGATTGGCACACCTATTGGAAAAACCCCGGCGATTCGGGCCTGCCCACCGAGCTGCACTGGACGCTGCCGCCCGGCGTGATGGCGGGCGACATTGCCTGGCCGCTGCCCAAGAAGATTCCCATCGGCCACCTGGCCAATTACGGCTACGAGGGCACGGTGCTGCTGCCTGTGCCGCTGATCGTCACGCCCGACTACCAGCCCGGCCCGCTGGCCGATGCCATGGATATCAAGCTCAAGGCCACCTGGCTAGTGTGCCGGCAAGAGTGCATTCCGCAAGAAGGCGAGTTTTCGCTCAAGCTGCCGCTGCGCGGCTCCACCGCGCTGCATGGCGCGGTGTTTGATGCCGCGCTCAAGGCCCAGCCCGCGGCGCTGCCCGGCGCGCACAGCGTCAGCCTGCAAAACAGCGGTCAGCGCCTGGCCGTGCGCGTGCAGGGCCTGCCCGAGTCCTTGCGTGGGCAGACGCTGCACGTCTTTCCTGAAACGCCCCACGTCATCACCACCGCCGCCACCTTGGCTGCCCCCGGCGCGCCGCTGGATGCGCGCAGCTGGTCGCAGGCATGGGATGGCGGTGTGTGGACGGCGGATTTGCCCGTGTCGCCCGAGCGCGCCGACAGCCCCGCCGCCATGCCCCTGGTGCTGGTGGCTGAAAACGGCCAGGGCTGGCGCGCCGAAGCGCCCGTGCAAGGCACGTGGCCCGCCCTGGCCGCGCCCGCCGTCATCTCCCCCGCGCTGGAGGCCGCGCTGCAAGCCAATGCGGCCAGCGCCTCGCCGGTCAACACCAGCAGCGCCGCAGCCACCACCGTGCCGGCCGCCACTTTTGTCTGGGCGCTGCTGGGCGCGTTCGTCGGTGGGCTGGTGCTCAACCTCATGCCTTGCGTGTTTCCGGTGCTGGCGATCAAGGTGATGGGCTTTGCCCGCCACGCGCAAGACGTGCGCGCGCACCGCCTGAGCGGGCTGGCCTACACCGCCGGGGTGCTGCTGTCGTTCATGGCGCTGGGCGCGCTGATGCTGGCGCTGCGCGCGGCGGGGCAGCAGCTGGGCTGGGGCTTTCAGCTGCAATCGCCCGCCGTGGTGGCGGCGCTGGCGGCGCTGTTCACGGTGATTGGGCTGAACCTGGCCGGTGTGTTCGAGTTTGGCCACTTTCTGCCCAGCCGCGTGGCCGCCTTGCAGGCGCGCCACCCGGTGCTGGACGCGGGCTTGTCCGGCGTGCTGGCCGTGGCCGTGGCCAGCCCGTGCACCGCGCCGTTCATGGGCGCTTCGCTGGGCCTGGCCATGGGCCTGCCTGCCTGGCAGGCGCTGGCGGTGTTTGCCGCCATTGGCCTGGGCATGGCCTGGCCGTACCTGGCCGCCAGCTTCTGGCCCGCCGTGGCGCGCTGGCTGCCCCGGCCCGGCGCGTGGATGGACACCTTCCGCAAGTTCCTGGCCTTTCCCATGTTCGGCACCGTGGCCTGGCTGCTGTGGGTGCTGGGCCAGCAAAGCGGCATCGACGGCGCGGGCGCGCTGCTGGCGCTGCTGGTGGCGCTGGCGCTGCTTCTGTGGACGCTGGGCCTGGCCGGGCGCGCGCGGCAGGTGCTGGCCCCACTGGCGCTGGCGCTGGGCGGCTTCTTGCTGTGGAGCTTAGGCCCGCACGTCACGCGCCTGGCCCCGGCCGAGGCTGCCAGTGCCCCGGCGGCCGGGCAGGCTGCTGGCCACTGGCAGCCCTGGTCGTCCCAGGCTGTGCAGACGGTGCTGGCCGAAGGCCGGCCGGTGTTTGTCGATTTCACCGCCGCCTGGTGCGTGACCTGCCAGTACAACAAGAAAACCACCTTGGCCAATACCCAGGTGCTGGCCGCGCTGGATGCGGCGCGGGTGCAAACCTTTCGCGCCGACTGGACGCGGCGCGACGCGGCCATCACGGCAGAGCTGCAAAAGCTGGGCCGCGCGGGTGTGCCGGTGTATGTGCTGCAAGCGCCGGGGCAGCCGCCCGTGGTGTTGAGCGAGGTGCTCAGCGTGGCCGATGTGATGCAGGCGCTGGCCCGTCTGTAGCGCGCCTGGTAAACGCCATTACAGCCATTCATTAAAAAACAGCTTTTGCGCGCAACCAGCAATGATTTTTAGCTATAAAAATAATAGAAAACCTTTGAACAGGGCGCCGCCGCAAGAGGCTTTGCCTGTTCAAAGGTTCAAGGGGCGCCGCCAGCCTGGCGGGTTAGCGCCAGCAGGCGGGCAGACAGCCGCCCGGCTCTTGGGCTCAGGGGTTCAGCCAGCGCTGGATGCCCATCGCATAAGCCCGCTCGAAACGGCCATACAGGTCAATGCCGTTGGGGTTGGAGCAGCTGGCCGAGCCGCCGTTGAGCGCCCCGATGACATAGCGCGTGTTGCCTGACTGGGCGAACAGGGCCGAGCCGCTGCTGCCGCCTTCCGTGGTGCCGTTGCTCCAGCTAATGACGAACATGTCGCTGCTGCTGCGCTCGCTTTCGGTGCAGTTGCCGCTGCTGCTGCAACTGACAAAGCCGGCAATGCCGCCGAGGCTGTACTTCTGCAAATCGCCCGCGGGGTGATGCACGCCCAGCACAGCCGTGTTGGCCACCGCACCCGGGCCAAAGTACGAGCCCGCGTACACCACGTTGGCAGGCGGCTGCGCGTTCAGCCGCAGCAGCGCGGTGTCCACCGTGCTGTTGGCAAACAGCAAGGTCGCGCCACCGGTCATGCGCGTGGCCCGGCTGTCGAACTGCGGCGTGCTGTTGCACGAGGCTGCGCGGAAGAACCAGTACGTCTCCAGCGTAGAAGCCACGGCCTGCTCGCTGACACAGTGCGCCGCCGTCAGGAAGTAGGGCGTCTGGCTGTTTTTCGCATCGTTGAGCAGCGTACCCGTGCACAGGTAGGTGCTGCCGCTTCTGGTGTACATCATCTTGGCCACGGCGCGGCTTTCCGTATCCAGATTGCTGTTGCAGGTCACATCCAGGTTGCAGCTGCCGGCACGGCCAATGTGGTTCGTGTTCTTGGGCGGTGCGTCCATGGCCTGCTGCGCCGTCAGCAACAAGTGCGACAGCTCGGGCACGGCCAGCGCCAGGGCATCGGGGGTCACGCCCGCAGGCAGCTGCACCTCCAGCGTGGCCTGCGCACCGTCGATGCTGGGGCTCCAGACCATGCGGGCCTGTTCGCTGGCCACGCCAGCCTGCTCGTTCGCCTGGCGCAGCGCAGCCAGCTCGGCCGCACCCATTTCCACCACGGGCGAAGCTCTGTCGCCATAAAAGCGCAGCACGGCACCTTCGGGCACACGGTCGGCACGCACCCCCAGGCGCAGGCCATTGGCCCCTTCGGCGGCAAAGCGGACGGCAGCCACCTGCGTGCCATCGGCCAGCGCGCTCCAGCGCAGCAAACTGGCCAGCTGAGCCGCATCTGCCGTGGCAGGCACGGCGCGGCCTTCGCCCACTTGCATGGGCGCGCCCTTGCTTTCGGGCGTGGCGGCCTTGACCACAGGCAGTGGCCCCAGCGCCACCTGCGCGGGCACAGCCCCCGCAGGCAGGCGGCTGGCAGCCTCAGGCTGGGCCTTGTCCGCAGCGGCCTGGCGCAGCGTAGCCGTATCCAGCGGCTCAATGCGGTCGGACGAGGCCGCAGGGGGGGCGGGTGTGGGCGCGGGCGTATCACCGCTGTCGTCATCAGAACCGCCGCAGGCACTCAGGGCCAGCGTGGCGGCAAAAGCCGTCCACAGCACATGTCGTTTGAAATGCATGAAATGTCTTTCCATGAAGGTTCTAGAAAAAAATCGGCCAGGGCGCTTTAACCGCAGCTCACGCTCTGCACCCGGTTGTCGGGGCCAAGAACAACGTTTACACGCCCCATCTTGTATTCCTTGGTCACGATGCTGTTCGGGCGCAACATGCGGGCCTCATCGGCACCTGCGGCAGCCAGCACGCGCGCCAGCGTCTGGCTATCCCAGGGCTGCCCCACCAGCGCCTGCACCTGCGGCGCATTGGCATTGCACTGGTTGCGCGGCGGTTGCCCGCTGCCCAACACGGGCGGCGGCTCTGCCCCGGCACGAGCGCCCGTCGCTGGCGCCGGCGTGCCCGAGCTGCTGCACGCGCCCAGCCCTAAGACCGCGCCCAAAGCCAGCGGCAGGGAAAACAAAAACTTGCATGGCATCACCATCAAACCCCTCCAAAAAATGTCAATACAAAAACCGTGCCGCCTGCTAGCGGCAGGCCGATTCTGTGCGCCCTGACCTGTACGCTTGTGACGGTTTGTGTCCACACGGTGCTTGAGTGACAATGCCTGCGTGATCCTCCGGCATACCTTCACCTCCTCTGGCAACACCCGCCTGCAACATCTGTGCGGCCCGATGGACGAGCACCTGCGCACCATTGAGGCTGGCCTGCAAGTGGCCATCGCACACCGGCACGGGCAGTTCAAGATCGACGGCCCCAAAAAACAAGCCGAGCGCGCCCTGACCGTGCTGCAAGCGCTGTACGAGCTGGCCGACCGCCCCATTGCCACCGACACCGTGCAGCTGATGCTGGCCGGCGACGGCGAGCCACTGCCCGAAGGGCCAGACGGCGCCAAGCTGCTGTCCACCCGCCGCGTCGATTTAAAGGCGCGCACGCCCAACCAGAGCGTGTACCTGGACAACATCGCCACGCACGACATCACCTTTGGCATTGGCCCGGCGGGCACGGGCAAGACCTTTTTGGCCGTGGCCTGCGCCGTGGATGCCTTGCAGCGCCAGGCCGTGCAGCGCATTGTGCTGACGCGCCCGGCGGTGGAAGCGGGCGAGCGCCTGGGCTTTTTGCCGGGCGATCTGACGCAGAAAGTGGACCCCTACCTGCGCCCGCTGTACGACGCGCTGTACGACCTGATGGGCTTTGACCGCGTGCAAAAAGCCTTTGAGCGCAACCAGCTTGAAATCGCCCCCCTGGCCTTCATGCGCGGGCGCACGCTCAACCACGCCTTCGTCATCCTGGACGAAGCGCAGAACACCACCCCGGAGCAGATGAAGATGTTCCTCACCCGCATCGGCTTTGGCAGCCGCTGCGTGGTCACGGGCGATGTGAGCCAGATTGACCTGCCCAAGGGCCAGAGCAGCGGCCTGATCGACGCCGAGCGCGTGCTGCGCCGCGTCAAGGGCCTGGCCTTTTGTCGCTTTACCTCTGCCGACGTGGTGCGTCACCCGCTGGTCGCGCGCATTGTGGATGCGTATGACGCTCAGCGCACCCGCACGGGCGAATAAGCTGGCGCCCTGGCCCGACAGCATCGGGCTTTGCCGCACCTGGCTGGGCACAGGCAGGCGCTGAGCCGCCGGCGCGCTGATGCTGCGCACTGGCTTGCGCAGCCTGCGGTCAGACACAGACGCCTCGCTACACTGCGCGTTTTTTCCTCTCACGGGCATCCCTGCCCTGCGCCGCGCCATGTCCCTCATCCCCGCCACCATCCTCACCGGCTTTTTAGGCTCAGGCAAAACCACGCTGCTCAAGCGCGTGCTGACCGAGGCGCACGGCCAGAAAATCGCCGTGATCGAAAACGAGTTTGGCGAAGAAAACATCGACAACGACATCCTGGTCAGCGACGACAAGGAGCAGATCATCCAGATGAGCAACGGCTGCATCTGCTGCTCCATCCGCGAGGACTTGCGCGCCACCTTGAGCGAGCTGGCCGCCAAAAAGCGCAAGGGTGAGCTGGACTTCGAGCGCGTCATCATCGAAACCACCGGCCTGGCCGACCCCGGCCCTGTGGCGCAGACCTTCTTCATGGACGACGAAATTGCCGAAAGCTACCTGCTGGACGCCATCGTCACCCTGGTGGACGCCAAGCACGCCGCCCAGCAGCTCAACGAGCGCGTGGAAGCGCAGCGCCAAGTGGGCTTTGCCGACCAGATCTTCATCAGCAAAGCCGACCTGGTGGACACGGCCGAGCTGGACGCGCTGCAACACCGCCTCAAGCACATGAACCCGCGCGCGCCGCAGCAAGTGGTGCACTTTGGCCAGGTGCCGCTCAAAGACGTGCTCGACTTGCGCGGCTTCAACCTCAGCGCCAAGCTCGACATCGACCCCGACTTCCTGAAAGAAGACGAGCACGAGCACCATCACCACCACGACGGCGAGCACTGCGACCACCCCTCGCACCAGCACGATCACGCGCACGGACACGGCCACGCCCATCATCACCATGACGATGACGACGTCAAAAGCTTTGTCTTTCGCGCTGACAAAGCCTTCGACCCCGCGCGGCTGGAGGACTTTCTGGGCGCCATCGTCAACATCTATGGCCCGCGCATGCTGCGCTACAAAGGTGTGCTGTGGATGCAGGGCACCGAGCGCAAAGTCATCTTCCAGGGCGTGCACCAGCTCATGGGCAGCGACCTGGGCCCCGCCTGGGCCGAAGGCGAGCCACGCATCAGCAAAATGGTCTTCATTGGCATCGACCTGCCACGCGACATCTTCACCCAGGGCTTGCAGCAGTGCTTGGCGCCCGCCTGAAACTTTCAGGCGCAAAAACCATGCATGCGTCACGTTTGCCCCGCAACCAGGGCCGATACAATCGCCGCCTTCGGAAAGACGGCCAGCCCTGCCCAAACAGCGCCGGCCGTGCCGCCCAAGAAGGTCAATAACAGGGCTTGAATAGCAGGTGAAAAAGACACTGCTTCACCTGCTGCACACATGGCAGCCGTCCATGCCGGTTGGCACAGACACTGCCAGGAGGCACCAGAAGTGAAATCCGCGTCTTCCCCGCGCCCGGCCAAGGCTGGGGCCGCGCTGCCTTCACCTGCCACACCCGTCCGCAAGCCAGCGGCGACCCGACCACCGGCAGCGCCCAAGGCGTCTGCCAAGTCCGTGCCAGCGGCCCACCCAGCCGCCCGCACGGCATCATCCACACCACCGGCAGCGCCTGCCGCCGCCAAGCACACCACATTGCCCATGCCCATCGCTGCCTCTTCGCCCGTTGCCGTGCCAGTCAAGAAAGACCCCAAGCTGGCCAACAACTGGAAAAAAAAGCCTGTCGAAGAACTGAGCGACGCCGAAGTCGTCTCCATGCCTGACAGCGAATACATGAACGACACGCAACTGGCGTTCTTTCGCATCAAGCTGGTGCAGCTCAAGGACGGCATCCTCACCAACGCTGGACAAACCGCCGAGAACCTGCGCGACGACACCATCGTGGTGCCCGACCCTGCCGATCGCGCCACCATTGAGGAAGAGCACGCGCTGGAGCTGCGCACACGCGACCGCGAACGCAAGCTGCTCAAGAAAATCGAGCAGTCCATTGCCCGCATCGACTCGGGTGACTACGGCTACTGCGACGAAACGGGCGAGCCCATTGGCGTGCCCCGCCTGCTGGCCCGCCCGACGGCCACGCTCTCACTTGAGGCTCAGCAGCGGCGCGAGCTCAAGCAGAAAATGTTTGGGGACTGATGCCCCTTTTCTTGCGCGCCAATGAACCCCAGGCGCGCCACGCGGCCGGCCCGGCCAGCCGCGCCATGCCAATGGAGGCCAGCGAGCCATGAGCAAAGACACAGGATCGGGCGGCGGCCTGCTGTCCAAAATGGTGAAATTCGTCACCAGTCCCACCACGCACTGGTCCGATCTGGACCGGCCTTCCGCCGAAGAGGGTGAGTCCGAATCGCGCCTGGCGCTCAAGGAGATGATTGAGCGCAAGCGCCGCAACGACTTCGTGCGCAACCGCGAGTTCGACATGCTGCGCAAGTTGCGCCGCCGCGAGCCGGTGTCCGGGACCGAAGCCTCACCCGCTTCGCTTTACCCCAGTGCGCCCCCCTTGCAGACGGCGGCCCGCACCCGCACGCTGGAAAAAATCGATGCCATCGAGGCGCAAATGGCCACCTCGTGGTTCAAGCGCCATCATGACGAAGCGGCTCCGTCTGCACCGGCTTCTCCCACCGCTGCTGCGTCTTCCCCGGCACCGGCAGACGAAAGCTCTGCCTACGCGGCCACGCGTCCATCGGCCCTGGACCCGGTCACATCCGATCGCGCTCCCTTGCCTCATCCGTCTGCCCCGACATCCGAGCCTCAAGCCTCACCGGAGTCCGCCTCTGCGGCCTCCGCCCCTGCCCCCATGCCAGCCCCGCAGCCGCCGGCAGCGCCTGCTGCTGTCCCGGCCATGGTGTCCTTTGGCGGTCAGGACGACTTCAACGTGGAGGTGCTGATCGAGGCTCGCCAAGACCCCGAGATAGAAGAAGCCGCTATCCGCTTTGCCAATGGCGACACCGCTGGCGCCGAAGCGGGCCTGCTGGCCCTGCTGGGTGAAGGCGCACCCCGCCAGGACGATGTGGACACCTGGCTCACGCTGTTTGACCTGTACCGCGCCAGCAACCAGCACGCCAAGTTCGACGATGCCGCGCTGGACTTTGCCGCGCGCTTTGGCCGCTCGGCCCCGCAGTGGGCGCTGATCACCGAGCGCACCACAGCACCCGCGCCCATGTTGCCTGCAGCCACGGCGGTCAGCGTTGGGCTGTTTCACTGGGTGTGCCCATCGACCATGGGCACGCAGACAGTGGCCGCGCTCAAAGCCACCCTGGCGCGCCACGCGCCACCCTGGCGCATCGACTGGCGCTACGTCAAGTCCATTGATCCCGCTGCCCTGCCCGCCCTGATTGAGGAGCTGCAACGCTGGGCGGACACCCCGGTGCGTATCAAGCTGCTGGGCGCCGACGTGCTGTTGCAGTTGCTGTCTGAGCACTCCCCCACCGACCAGCGCGATGTGGACCCCAAGTGGTGGGAAGCACGCCTGGCCCTGCTGCGCGTGCTGCATGAGATGGACGAGTTCGAGCTGGTCGCGCTGAACTACTGCGTCACCTACGAAGTGTCCCCCCCTGCCTGGGAAGAACCCAAGAGCAGCTACAGCCCCATGGACGAAGAAGGCCAGACCGTGCGCGCGGGTCTGGGCGATGACAGCACCCTTTCCCCGGCGGCCAGCAGCAGCTTTGCGTTCACCCAGCCTCCGCCCGCGGCAGGGCCTGCACTGGCCAGCGACGGGGTGTACAAGGGCGAGTTGCAAGGCGAACTGCTCAGCTCGGCCGATGAAGCCCTCAAGCCGCTGGAGCAGCACCCTCACGCGGCCGCCTTTGAGCTCAACTGCCGCCGCTTGCAACGCGTGGACTTTGGCGCCGCAGGCGATTTGCTGAACTGGGCCATGGCCAACCAGGCGCAAGGCAAAGCCGTCACCTTCAAGCAAGTCAACCGCTTGGTCGCGGCCTTCTTCGGCGTGGTCGGCCTCAACAGCGCAGCGCGCATTCTCCTGCGTACGGACTGAGCCACACTCGGCCAGCGCATGGCCAGCGCACGCGAACCCTCTTATAAAAAAGGCCATTCGCGCGCGATACACAATGGTTTTTAGCTATATAAAATATAGCATTTATCCAGTGATACCTCCATGCCTGCACTCAAAAAATGCTGGGCACCGGGCTTGAGAAAACCTGCCGCCGCCCCCACCTGGGCACGATGCAACCCTTTCACGGCACCACCATCGTCAGCGTGCGGCGCAAAACGCCCGAGGGCTGGCAAGTGGCCATCGGCGGCGATGGCCAAGTCACCCTGGGCAACATCGTTGTCAAAGGCTCGGCGCGCAAAGTGCGCAAGCTCTACCACGGCAAGGTGCTGGCCGGCTTTGCCGGCGCCACGGCCGACGCCTTCACCCTGTTCGAGCGCTTTGAGGCCAAGCTGGAAAAACACCAGGGCCACCTGACCCGTGCCGCCATTGAGCTGACCAAGGACTGGCGCACCGACCGCGTGCTGCGCCGGCTCGAAGCCATGCTGGCCGTGGCCGACCGTGACACCTCGCTCATCATCACCGGCAACGGCGACGTGCTGGAGCCCGAGCACGGCCTGGTCGCCATCGGCTCCGGCGGCGCCTACGCCCAGTCCGCCGCCCGCGCCCTGCTGGAACACACCGAGCTGCCCGCCGATCAGGTGGTGAAAAAGTCGCTCGAAATCGCAGGCGAGCTGTGCATCTACACCAACATGCACCACACCATCGAAACGCTGTGAGCGGCGCGCCGCCCGTGCGTGGCGGTCAGCCCCACCGGCCTGCATGCCGTGCCCCCGCTTTGCGGCACCGGGCGCCCCGGACGCAGCCCTTGCCGCTTTTTCCTTCCCTCCTGTTTTGGATAGGCCCACCCGCATGTCCTCCATGACCCCGCAAGAAATCGTCTCCGAACTTGACCGCCACATCGTTGGCCAGCAGGCGGCCAAGCGCGCCGTGGCCATTGCCCTGCGCAACCGCTGGCGGCGCCAGCAGGTGGATGAAAAGCTGCGGCCCGAAATCACGCCCAAGAACATCCTCATGATCGGCCCCACCGGCGTGGGCAAGACCGAAATCGCCCGCCGCCTGGCCAAGCTGGCGGGCGCGCCCTTCATCAAGGTCGAGGCCACCAAGTTCACCGAAGTCGGCTACGTAGGCAAAGACGTGGATTCCATCATCCGCGACCTGGCCGAAATGGCCGTCAAACAGCAGCGCGAGCAGGCCATGCGCGCGCACCGCACCCGCGCCGAAGACCTGGCCGAAGAACGCATCCTGGACGTGCTGCTGCCCCCCGCACGCCAGGCCGACGGCAGCAACGTCCCCGCCGCCGACAGCGCCGCCCGGCAGGGCTTTCGCAAAAAGCTGCGCGAAGGCCAGCTCAACGACAAGGAAATCGAAATCGAGCTGGCCCAGCCCGCCCCGGTGATGGAAATCATGGGCCCGCCCGGCATGGAAGGCATGGCCGACCAGCTCAAAGACATGTTCAGCCAGCTGGGCCACGGCCGCCGCAAAACGCGCCGCGTCAAGATTGGCGAGGCCATGAAGCAGCTCATCGACGAAGAAGCGGGCAAGCTCGTCAACGAAGACGAGCTGCGCGTGCAAGCCCTGCACAACCTGGAGCAAAACGGCATCGTCTTCATCGACGAAATCGACAAAGTGGCCACCCGCAGCGAAGGCGGCGGCAGCGCCGAAGTCTCACGCCAGGGCGTGCAGCGCGACCTGCTGCCGCTGGTCGAAGGCACCACCGTCAGCACCAAGTACGGCATGGTGCGCACCGACCACATCCTCTTCATCGCCTCTGGCGCCTTTCACCTGGCCAAGCCCAGCGACCTGATCCCCGAGCTGCAAGGCCGCCTGCCTATCCGGGTGGAGCTGGATTCGCTGAGCGTGCAGGACTTCGAGGCCATCCTCACCCAGACCGACGCCAACCTGGTGCGCCAGTACCAGGCGCTGCTGGCCACCGAAGGCGTGCAACTGCACTTCACGCCCGAAGGCATCTCGCGCCTGGCCGAAATTGCCTGCGCGGTCAACGAAAGCACCGAAAACATCGGCGCGCGCCGCCTATCCACCGTGATGGAACGGCTGCTGGACGAAGTGAGCTTTGGCGCCGTCAAGCTCGAAGGCCAAACCGTCACCATCGACGCGGCCTACGTGGACGAACGCCTGGGCGGCATCAGCCGCGACGAGGACTTGTCGCGCTACATCCTCTAGGCAGCTCAGGCCCAGGCCAGGTCGTGCAAGCAAACTGACTCCCTGGGGCCACACGCGGCTTAACGTAAATCGCACCACTGCGCCAAGCCTGCCCACGCTCGAAACCCGGCAGATAGGGGAACTCGTCAGGCGGCGTGCCATCTGCCTGACACACCCTACCCCACCATACGGTCTGCGCCACAATGCGGCCCATGCCCATGACAACGCCCCTCCCTTTCTCCCGTCTGCTGGCGGCGGCTGCACTGGCCGCCAGCGTCTTGCTGACAGGCTGCGGCAAAGAGGCCGCACCCGACGCCACCTTTGTGCTGCTGGATGGCTCGCACCAAACCACCGCCGAGATGAAAGGCAAGGTCACGCTGGTGAACTTCTGGGCCACCAGTTGCACCACCTGCGTGGCAGAGATGCCCGAGCTTGCCGCCACCTACAGCAAATACAAGGACAAGGGCTACGACACCCTGGCCGTGGCCATGCAGTACGACACCCCCGCCTACGTGGTCAATTTCGCGCAGACACGCCAGTTGCCCTTCAAGGTGGCCATCGACAACACAGGCGCTGTTGCCAAGGCCTGGGGCGACGTCAAGCTAACCCCCACCACCTACCTGGTCAACAAGCAAGGCCAGATCGTCAAGCGCTACGTGGGCAAGCCCAACTTTGCCGAGCTGCACCAGTTGATCGAAAAGCTGCTGGCCGAGGCGTAGCGCCTTTTCGCGTCTGCACCCTTGCCTGCATCCGCCCACCCTGCGGGTAAACCCCGCGCGCCAGGATCCGCCCCATGCGTGAGACTCAAAAAATCTGCCCTCGCGGCGCTTGCAGCTGTCCTTTCTGATGAGCACACCGCTTTACGCCCTCAGCGCCCAGCAACTGCTGGCCCACTACGCCGCGCGCACGCTCTCGCCGGTCGACGTCACTGCCGCCGTGCTGGCGCGCATCGAACAGTTCGACCCTTTGATCCACGCCACCTGGGCAGTGGATGCCGAGGCGGCCCTGGCCCAGGCCCGCGCGTCTGAGCAGCGCTGGGCCCGGGGCACGGCGGGCGAGCTGGACGGCGTGCCCGTGACGCTGAAGGAAAACATCGCCACCCAGGGGCTGCCCGTGCCGCTGGGCAGCGCCAGCACCGCGCTGACACCCGCCCCGGCCGACGCCCCCGCCGCCGCGCGGCTGCGCCAGGCAGGCGCGGTGATGGTGTGCAAAACCACCATGCCCGACTTTGGCCTGCTGGGCGCGGCCCCGTCCAGCTTTCACCCGCTCACGCGCAACCCCTGGGACACCCGCCGCAACACCGGCGGCTCCAGCTCTGGCGCGGGCGCGGCGGCCGCGGCGGGCTACGGCCCCTTGCACGTGGGCACCGACATTGGCGGTTCGGTGCGCATTCCGGCGGGGTTTTGCGGCGTGTTCGGCCTCAAGCCCAGCTATGGCCGCGTGCCCTGCGTGCCCGCTGCGCCCGCGCGGGTCATTGGCCCCATCACCCGCACCGTGACCGACGCGGCCTTGCTGATGCGCGCCATCTCCCACCCCGACGCGCGCGACCCCACCAGCCTGCCGCCCCAGGCCATCGACTGGCTGATGCTGGATCGCTCTCCCCAGGGCCTGCGCATCGGCCTGTGGCTGGAGCCTGCCGCACCGTGGAAGGTGGACCCCGAGGTGCAGGCCGCCGTGCAAGCCGCCGCGCGTGCCTTCGAGCAGGCCGGCGCCATCGTCGAGCCCGTGCGGGACTGGACCACACCCGAGATGTTCCTGGGCATGCTCAACTTCTTTTGCATGCGCTGCCGCACCGACTTGGCCGCCATGCCGCCCGAGCGGGCCGCGCGCGCGGCCGCTTATGTGCACAAGGCCGCCGCCCATGCGGGCACGCTCAGCCCCGAAGACACGTTTGCCGCCTTCATGCAACTGCAAGCCATGCAGGCGGCCACCGTGGCGGCCACGCAGGCGTACGACTACGTGCTCTCGCCCGTTTCACCCGGGCTGCCCTTTGCGGCCGAAGCCACGTCCAGCCAGGGCGAAACCCCGTGGAAAGACGCACACTTCACCGCCGTGTTCAACCACTCCGGCCAGCCCGCCGCGTCCATCAACTGCGGCCATTCGCGCAGCGGCCTGCCCATTGGCCTGCAAATTGCCGGGCGCCGCTTTGACGATTTGGGCGTGCTGCAAATGGCCCGCTTTTACGAAACCGTGCGCCTGCCCCAGCCCGCCTGGCCAGAGCCTGCCTCCCCCAGCGCGTGACACCCATGCGCACTGGGGCCGCGCACAAGACATTCATCAAAAAGGCCTTTTGCACGCATTACACAAAGGTTTTCAGCTATAAAAATAAAAGCAATCAAGCCCATCTGCCCCAACCGGCGGATGGGCAGCACTGCTTGGCTTTAGCGGTTGCGGTACGCGTCGTGGCAGGCCTTGCAGCTTTGCGCCGCAGGGCCAAAGGCGGCCTTGAGCTGGTCCAGGTTGCCCGTCTTGGCGGCGGCCGAGAGCTTGGCCACTTCGGCCAGCATCTTCTCGTTCAAGTCCTTGAACTTGTCCTGCTCTTGCCAAATGCTGGGCTTGGCCTTGGTGTTCAGCCCCTTGTCGGAACCGGCGACAAAGCCTGCGGCCGGCAGCTTGGCCACTGCGGCAATCACCTCGCCATCGGCGGCAGCGGTGGCGGCATCAAAAGGTGCCCGGCCATTGGCCATGGCGCCCAGGCGGCTGAAGTGCGTGCCCAGCACGGAAAACGCGCTTTGGCGGTACTTGATGGCATCTTCCGTCTTGGCAAACTGCTGCGCAGCGGCGGGCACGGCCACGGCAGCGACGGCGGCAGCCAGCATGGCAGCTCGGATCATGTGTTTCATCGTGAAAGACTCCTTGGGGTTGGTGTGAACACTCTGGCGGCAAGCCCAGCGCCTGCGCGGGCACGCACTACACTTGGCCACCCAGGGCGCAGCATAGCGCCTTTGCCGCTGCGCCCAGCCATCACCCGCATCCACCCGCTGCGGGGCCATGGCCGGCCGGGGCCAACATCCGCCACCTGCTTTTGCCTTTCCTCCCGCTGGAGTGCCGCCGCATGAACCGCATCCGCATCTGGGACTTGCCCACCCGCCTGTTTCACTGGACGCTGGCAGCCAGCGTCATTGCGCTGGTGCTCACCGCCAAAGTCGGCGGCAACGCCATGAACTGGCACTTCCGCCTGGGCTACGTGGTTTTTGCCCTGCTGGTGTTTCGGCTGTTGTGGGGTTTTGTCGGCGGGCACTGGTCGCGCTTTGCCAGCTTCTGGCCCACACCGGCGCGGCTGGCGCGCTATCTGGGCGGCCGCGCCACGGCGGCGGACACGGCCGGGCACAACCCGCTGGGCGCCTTGTCGGTGCTGGCCATGCTGGCCGTGCTGGGCTTGCAAGTGGCTTCGGGCCTGATGACGGATGACGAAATCGCCTTTGCCGGCCCCTTGACCGCGCTGGTTTCGGGCGAGTGGGTGGCCCGCATGAGCAGCTGGCACAAGTCCTGGGGGCAGTACCTGGTCATCGGGCTGGCCGCACTGCACGTGCTGGCCATTGCCGTGTATGCACTGCGGCGCCACAACCTGGTCGGCCCCATGGTACTGGGCGACAAGACCCTGCCAGCCCAGCTGCCGGCCGCGCGCGACACCGCGGGCACGCTGGCGCTGGCCGCGCTGCTGCTGGCGGTGGCCGCAGGGGTGGTCTACGCCGTGCTGCAACTGGGCCAGCGCGCCATGCTGGGCTGAAAGCGCCCCCTTTTCCCCTCAAGCCTTTGGCCATGGATACCCGCCCCCCTGTTGACATCAGCGTGGCCAGCCTGCCCGAGCACCTGGCTGGCGCCCGCGCCCTGTTTGAGGAATACGCCGAGCAGCTGGGACTGGATTTGCAGTTTCAGGGCTTTGCGCAAGAGCTGGCCGCGCTGCCAGGCGATTACACCGAAGCACGCGGCGGCACCTTGCTGCTGGCCTGGGTGGATGGCGAGCTGGCTGGCTGCTGCGCGCTGCGCGCCATTGAGGACGTGGATTACCCCAACGCCAGCGAGATGAAACGCCTGTTCGTGCGCAAGGCCTTTCGTGGCTTTGGCCTGGGCCGCCAGCTGGCCGAGGCCATCCTCGAGGCCGCTGTGCGCCTGGGCTATGACTGCGTGCTGCTGGACACGCTGGACGACATGGAATCGGCCCGCGCGCTGTATGAAGAGCTGGGGTTTGAAGAGATTCCGCCTTACTACCACAACCCCCTGCCGGGCGCGCACTACCTGAAGGTGGACTTGCGCGCCTGACACCCGCGCTGGCTTAATACCGGCTCCGCGCGATACCCAAAGAAAAAAGGCTTTCGCGCGCTTTCAGCAATCGTTTTAAGCCATATAAAACACAGCGGAAAGCGGCGTGCCGCCCTCAAGACTCCCAAGGCCCGTCGCTGCGGGCAAGAAAGCCTGGGGGCTTGCGGGCGGACTTGATCAGCCCTTGGCTTGCGCCAGCAACGTGGCCGCGTCGCTCACTTCAAACTTGCCCGGGGCTTCCACGTTCAGCACGGCCACTTTGCCGTCTTTCACCAGCATCGAATAGCGGTTGCTGCGCAGGCCCAGGCCTTTGCCCGTCAAGTCCAGCGTCAGGCCCGTGGCCTTGGCAAAGGCGGCGTCGCCATCGGCCAGCATGCGGATCTTGCCTGCGGTTTTCTGATCGCGCGCCCAGGCGCCCATGACGAACGGGTCGTTGACCGACAGGCACCAGATCTCGTCCACACCGGCGGCTTTGAGCGCGTCGTGGCTGTGCAGGTAGCCCGGCACGTGCTGGGCCGAGCAGGTGGGGGTGAAGGCGCCAGGCACTGCAAACAGGGCAATCGTCTTGCCTGCGGCGGCGGCACGCACGTCCACCGGGTTGGGGCCTAAGCTGCAACCGTTGCCCTCGGTTTCCATGTATTCGGACAGGGTCACGGCAGGCAGGGCATCACCGACTTGGATCATGAAAAAACTCCTTGAAAAAAGAAAACGGCCCACACAAAGGTGGGCCGTTGGGCTTTACCCGCGGCAGCGCAAAAACCTGACGCGGGTGGCGGGTGAAGGCATGGCCTTACACCACGGCGGCTTTTTGCACCAGACGCGTGGCCACCCAGTTCTTGGTCTTGGACAGCGGGCGGCTTTCGGTGATCTCGATCACGTCACCCAGCTTGTACTCGCCGTTTTCGTCGTGCGCGTGGTACTTGCTGGACTTGATCACGATCTTGCCGTAGATCGGGTGCTTAACGCGGCGCTCGATCAGCACCGTCACGGTCTTGGCGCGCTTGTCGCTGACGACCTTGCCGACCAGGGTGCGCTTGAGGGATTTCTTTTCTTCCGTCATGGTCACTTCCTTACTTGGCGGCGGCTTGCTTTTCAGCAATCAGCGTCTTGGCGCGGGCAATGGCGCGGCGCGTGGTCTTGAGCTGGCTGGTGTTGTTCAGCTGCTGCGTGGCTTTTTGCATGCGCAGGTTGAAGTGGGCCTTTTGCAGCTCCTTCACCTCGGCTTGCAGGCCGGCCACGTCCTTCTTGCGCAGTTCTGCGGTTTTCATCTGGCAAATCCTTCCTGATTACTGGCCGATCATGCGGGTGACGAAGGTGGTGCGCAGCGGCAGCTTGGCAGCGGCCAGGGCAAACGCCTCGCGCGCCAGCGCTTCGGGCACGCCCACGATTTCGTAGAGCACCTTGCCGGGCTGGATCTCGGCCACGTAGTACTCGGGGTTGCCCTTGCCGTTACCCATACGCACTTCAGCGGGCTTGGTAGAAATGGGCTTGTCCGGGAACACACGGATCCAGATGCGGCCGCCACGCTTGACGTGGCGCGAAATGGCGCGGCGCGCCGATTCGATCTGGCGCGCCGTCAGGCGGCCACGATCGGTGGACTTCAGGCCGAAGTCGCCAAAGGCCACGGTGTTGCCACGGGTGGCGATACCCGTGTTGCGGCCCTTGTGCTCCTTGCGGTACTTTCTGCGTGCAGGTTGCAGCATGGTTTACTCTCCTTGGGCGCCGTCCGCTGCTGCGGCGGGCGCGGCTGTGCGGACGCGCTTAACGGCGGGTTTGGTGTCGGCCCCTTGGCCTTCGGCGGGTTTGTCGCTGCCATCGGCAGGCGCCGTGTTGGTGCCTGCGCCACGGCGCGGACCGCCACGGCGCTCGCCGCCACGGCCATCGCGGCGCGGGCCGCGCGGGCCACGGCGCTCTTCACCCTCGGGGCGGGGTGTGGAGTCCAGCGAAGGCGCGTCGTTGCGGCCCAGCGTGTCGCCTTTGTAGACCCAGACCTTGACGCCGATGACGCCGTAGGTGGTCTTGGCTTCGCTGAAACCGTAGTCGATGTCCGCGCGCAGGGTGTGCAGGGGCACGCGGCCTTCGCGGTACCACTCGGTGCGGGCGATTTCGATGCCGTTCAGGCGGCCGGCAGACATGATCTTGATGCCTTGGGCGCCCAGGCGCATGGCGTTCTGCATGGCACGCTTCATGGCGCGGCGGAACATGATGCGCTTTTCCAGCTGCTGGGTGATGCTGTCGGCAATCAGCTGGGCATCGACTTCGGGCTTGCGCACCTCTTCGATGTTGACGGCCACGGGCACGCCCAGTTGTTCGGCCAGGTCTTTCTTGAGCTTTTCGATGTCCTCGCCTTTCTTGCCGATCACCACACCCGGGCGGGCCGAGTAGATGGTGATGCGGGCGTTCTTGGCGGGGCGCTCGATCAGCACGCGCGAAACGGCGGCGTTCTTGAGCTTGGACTTGAGGTACTCGCGCACCTTGATGTCCTCGGCCAGCATGCCGGCGAAGTCACGGTTGTTGGCGTACCAGCGGCTGGCCCAGTTGCGGCTGACGGAAAGACGAAAGCCGGTTGGATGGATTTTCTGTCCCATGTTTCTCCAGGCCTTTTGGTTAGTTGCCAACGGTCACGTACACATGGCACGTGGGTTTGGACAGGCGTGCGCCACGGCCCTTGGCGCGGGCGGCCGAGCGCTTGAGCGTGGTGCCCTGCTCGACATAGATGGTTTTCACACGCAGCTCGTCGATGTCGGCGCCGTCGTTGTGCTCGGCGTTGGCGATGGCCGACTCCAGCACTTTCTTGATGATGCCGGCGGCTTTCTTCTGCGTGAAGCTGAGAATGTTGAGAGCCTGATCCACTTTCTTGCCGCGGATCAGGTCGGCCACGAGGCGCCCCTTGTCGACCGACAGGCGCACGCCTCGCAGGACTGCACGGGTTTCGGTTGCCATGGTGCTTGTTCCTTATTTCTTGGCTTTCTTGTCCGCCGCGTGGCCCTTGAAGGTGCGCGTCAGAGCAAATTCGCCCAGCTTGTGGCCCACCATCTGGTCGGTCACGTACACCGGCACGTGCTGCTTGCCGTTGTGCACGGCGATCGTCAGTCCGATGAACTCGGGCAGGATCATGGAGCGGCGCGACCAGGTCTTGATGGGCTTCTTGTCCTTGCTGGCCACGGCCTTGTCGACCTTGGCGAGCAGGTGGTGGTCCACAAACGGACCCTTTTTCAGAGAACGAGTCATTTGCGGGAGTCCTTATTTCTTGCGACGCGAAACGATCATGTTCTGCGTGCGCTTGTTGGAGCGCGTGCGGTAGCCCTTGGTCAGGTTGCCCCATGGGTCAACCGGGTGACGGCCCGACTTGGAGCGGCCCTCACCACCACCCATCGGGTGATCGACCGGGTTCATCACGATGCCGCGCACGGTCGGGCGGATGCCCATCCAGCGCTTCACACCGGCCTTGCCCAGCTGGCGCAGGCTGTGCTCTTCGTTGGCCACTTCGCCAATGGTGGCGCGGCACTCGATGTGGATCTTGCGCACTTCACCCGAGCGCATGCGCACCTGGGCGTAGGTGCCTTCACGCGCCAGCAGCGTGGCAGAGGTGCCGGCCGAACGGGCAATCTGCGCACCGGCACCGGGCTTGAGCTCGATGCAGTGGATGGTGGAGCCCACAGGGATGTTGCGGATGGGCAGGGTGTTGCCGGCGCGGATGGGCGCCTCGGAGCCGCTCATGAGCTGGCTGCCGACTTCCACGCCACGCGGGGCGATGATGTAGCGACGCTCGCCGTCGGCATAGCACACCAGGGCGATGTGGGCCGAGCGGTTGGGGTCGTACTCAATACGCTCCACCTTGGCGGCAATGCCGTCTTTGTTGCGGCGGAAATCGATCACGCGGTAGTGGTGGCGATGACCGCCGCCCTTGTGGCGCGTGGTGATGCGGCCATTGTTGTTGCGGCCTGCCTTCTGGAATTGCGGCTCCAGCAGGGGGGCAAAGCCCGCACCCTTGTGCAGGTGATCACGGGTAACCTTGACCATGGCGCGGCGGCCGGCCGAGGTCGGTTTCATCTTGATGACAGCCATGGTTTACGCAGCCTCCCCGGACAGGTTCAGCTCTTGACCTTCCTTGAGCAGCACATAAGCCTTGCGCACGTGATCGCGCCGGCCAATGGTGCGCCCGAAGCGCTTGGTCTTGCCTTTGATGTTGGCCACCGACACGGCCTTGACCTGCACGTTGAACAGCAGCTCAACCGCCGCCTTGATTTCAGGCTTGGTGGCATCGCGCAGCACCTTGAAGGTGACGGCGTTGGACTTCTCGGCCACCATGGTGGCTTTTTCGGAAATCACCGGAGCGACGAGCACCTGCATCAGGCGGCCCTCGTCGAACTGGCGCTCCTTGGGGGACGGGTTGATGCGGCTCATGCGTACATCTCCTTGAGCTTGTCGATGGCGCCCTTGGTGAGCAGCACTTTCTTGTAGTGCACCAGCGACACGGGATCGGCGTAGCGCGGCTCGACCACCAGCACGTTGCCCAGGTTGCGCGAGGCCAGGTACAGGTTCTCATCGACCTCGTCGGCGATCACCAGCACGGAATCGAGCTGCATGGACTTGAACTTGGCGGCCAGTTGCTTGGTCTTGGGCGAATCGAGCTTGATCGACTCGACCACGGCCAGGCGGCCTTCGCGCGCCAGCTGCGAGAAGATGGAGGCCATGCCGGCGCGGTACATCTTCTTGTTGATTTTTTGCGAGAAGTTCTCGTTCGGCTGGTTCGGGAACACACGGCCACCCCCGCGCCACAGGGGCGAGGACGTCATACCGGCGCGGGCATTGCCCGTGCCTTTTTGACGGAACGGCTTTTTGGTGGTGTGCTTGACCTGCGAGCGGTCTTTCTGAGCGCGCGTGCCTTGGCGGGCATTGGCCTGGTAGGCCACCACCAGCTGGTGCACCAGCGCTTCGTTGTAGTCGCGGCCGAACACGGTTTCGGGCGCATCCACCTTGGATGCCGCCTGACCCTGTTCATTGAGGAGTTCGAGTTGCATGGATCAAGCCCCCTCTTTCGCAGCTTTGGCCTTGACCTTGACGGCCGGGCGCACGGTCACGAAGCCACCGCGGGCACCAGGGATGGCACCCTTGATGAGCAGCAGCTGGCGTGCTTCGTCAATGCGGACGACGTCCAGGTTCTGCGTGGTCACGGTTTCATCGCCCATGTGGCCGGTCATCTTCTTGCCCGGAAACACGCGGCCCGGATCCTGGGCCATGGAGATCGAACCCGGCACGTTGTGCGAGCGGCTGTTACCGTGCGAGGCCCGCTGCGAACCGAAGTTGTGGCGCTTGATGGTGCCGGCGTAGCCCTTACCAATGGAAGTGCCCTGCACGTCCACCTTCTGGCCCACGGCAAACACCTCGCCCACGGGCAGCGCAGCGCCTGCGGCGTACTTGCCCGCCACATCGTCGGCCACACGGAATTCCTGGGTGATTTCACCGGCTTCAACACCTGCCTTGGCAAGGTGGCCGGCTTGCGGCTTGGTCACGCGCGAGGCACGGCGCGAACCAAACGTGACCTGCAAGGCCACGTAGCCATCGTTGTCCTGGGTCTTGACCTGGGTCACGCGGTTGTTCGACACATCGACCACCGTGACGGGCACTGCATCGCCGTCATCGGTGAACAGACGCATCATGCCCACCTTGCGCCCCAGCAACCCCAATCGATTGCTTTGACTCATTTATTGCTCCAGAACTTTCGCCGCGCCGAGCTTCAATTGGCCGGCAGCGTTTGGTGTGCGAAAGGGAAGTTGATGTTTTCTTGCCCCTGGCTTTCAAAGGCAAGCCCGCGATGATAACGGGGTACTGGCCGTTTGGCAAGCACCCCGCTGGCTGCAAGCTGGCGCGGACTGGGCCGCGCAGACATTTATTGCAGCTTGATTTCCACGTCCACGCCGGCAGGCAGGTCGAGCTTCATCAGCGCGTCCACGGTCTTGTCGGTGGGGTCCACGATGTCCATCAGGCGCTGGTGCGTGCGGATCTCGAACTGGTCGCGGCTGGTCTTGTTGACGTGCGGCGAACGCAGGATGTCAAAACGCTTCATGCGCGTGGGCAGGGGCACAGGGCCCTTGACCACGGCGCCGGTGCGCTTGGCGGTGTCCACGATTTCGGCTGCCGACTGGTCGATCAGCTTGTAATCAAACGCCTTCAGGCGGATGCGGATTTTCTGCTGTGCCATCTCATCCGCTCCTTACTCGATGATCTTGGCCACCACACCTGCGCCCACCGTGCGACCACCTTCGCGGATGGCAAAGCGCAGACCCTCTTCCATGGCGATGGGAGCAATCAGCTTGACGGTGATGCTCACGTTGTCGCCAG